>NZ_CATKPT010000083.1:0-195992 GCF_949768125.1 Pseudomonas sp. IT-P253
CCGGACGCAGGCTTCGCCAGCTGCTACGGATCGCGTTATGGCTTAACTGATCGGCATTAGGCCCTTGAGCCGCGCTTTTTTTACGCCTGAACGTTACTGAGCAGTGGTCTCAGTAGTCGCCGCCGGTTTGGCTGCTGGTTTCTTCGCCGGCTCGGCTTTTTTCACCGGAGCCTTGGCCGGGGCTTTTTTCGCCTCGGTCTTGGCCGCCGGTTTCTTCGCCGGAGTTTTTGCGTGGGTCTTTTTGGCAGACTCGGCTTTCACCGGTTCCGCAGGCTTCGGTGCTTCGACCGGCGCGGGTGCAGGGGTCGGAGCCGGTGCTGGCGCAGGGGGCGGAGCTACTGGCTCAGGCGCCTTGACCGGTTCCGGTTTCTTGTCGTCATCCGAGCTGCCGAACAGGTTGCTGAAGAAGTTGCCTTTCTTGGCTGCCACCGCGCCAGCACCTGCCGCCGCCGCAACGGTCGCTGCCGGAACGACCTTCGCCGGTTCAAACGATTTGCCCGCCGCCAGGTCTTCAACCTGACTGGCCGCACGTTGACCGGTGCGCAGTGCGCCTTCCAGGGTGCCGGGGTACAAGGTGTCGGTGTGTTCGCCAGCAAAAGCTACACGTTGCAGTGGGCGTTCCCACAAGCGCCAGTATTTGCTGATCTGCCCCGGACCAAAGGCCAGGTAAGCGCCGCCCGTCGAAGGGTCGGTGCTGTAGCGGCGGATTTCATAACCAGTGAACGAACCGCGAGCCTGTGGATAAAACGCGTGCAGGCGGATCAACACCTGATCGACCATCTGCTTGTCGCCGAAGACCTGCATCACCCGGGCATTGTCGCCGGACAGGTTGATTACCACGTTGGCGCCGCCTTTCAAGGCCGGCTCAACCCACAGCATGCCCAGACCGGCGTTGCTGTAGATCTCACCGGTCATCCGCGCCTTGCTTTCCCACACGGGCGTTTTGAACTTCAGCATGATCTGGTCGCGCCAACCGTAGTTGGTGCCTTTGATGGCGCCCATGTGCTGGGCATCCAGCGCCGGGGTCATCTGGATCATGTTCAGTGCGCGCAAGGGCACGGCCACGACGACATAGTCAGCCTGATAGCCAACGCTGCCGACTTTGACGGTCACGCCGTCCTTGTCCTGAGTAATGGACGAAACCGGGGAGCTGGTCTTGATGGTTTTCAGCTGTTTAACGAAGGCTTGGGCCAACACCGGGCTGCCGCCTACCAGACGCGAAGCGCGCAGGTCACGGTCAGAGACGCCACGATAAACACGGCTTTGCTGTGCGAAGTACAGCAGCGACAGGCGCGAAGGTTCGTCATAACGGGTACGAATTTCCTGATTCACCAACTGACGGGCCGTCGCTGGCAGGTTCAGACGATCAAGCCAGCTGGCCACGGTGACCTGGTCCAGGGCGAACAGCGTGCTGTTGGCGGCCGGGTTCTGTGGATCGTCGATCGAGCGTGCCAGATCATCCAGGGTCTTTTCGTAGCGCTTGAGTGCGTCGGCCGTGGTCGGTTGCTTGGTCGCCAGATCGGCGGCGGTGAAGTACTCGCCATCGATCAGGTAGCCCGGGGTCCGTACGAATTCAGGGGCCGGCGTAGTGCTCAGCTTGAACGTCGAGACGTACTTGTTCAGCACCGGTTGGGTCTTGTCGTTGCCGATCCATTCACTGGTGGCCATGCCGGAGCGACCGCCCAGGCTCGGTTTGGCTTCCAGCAGGGTGACTTGCCAGCCTTTGTTCTGCAGCTCGTAAGCGGCAGTCAGGCCAGACAGGCCGCCGCCGATCACAATCGCGGTTTTATCCTTGGCCAGCGCAGACACGCTGAACAGCCCCAACATCACCAGCGCACAGGCGCGCAGCCAACCAGCAGACATTCAGCGAACTCCGGAAATACATGAGGAAATAGCAGTTTTACGAGTCAGACGACTCAAAGAACCGCGAAGGATACGTCAGGCTTCAGGCACCCGCCAGCAACCTCTATCGACCTATACAAAGTAGCTCAATTGACGCAATGGGTTGTCCCAACGCGATGCATTGCATAGGCTTGCGCGATTGTTTGCCCGCCTGCATCGCGGGTAGCCTCGAGGAGACAGAAAATGGGCCTGAATAAACAGTGGATGGAACGCGATCTCGCGGTGTTGTGGCATCCCTGCACCCAGATGAAAGACCACGAACAGCTGCCGTTGATCCCGATCAAGCGCGGTGAAGGCGTGTGGCTGGAAGACTTCGAAGGTAAACGCTACCTCGATGCCGTCAGCTCCTGGTGGGTCAATGTGTTCGGCCATGCCAACCCGCGAATTAACCAGCGCATCAAGGATCAGGTCGATCAGTTGGAGCACGTGATCCTGGCCGGCTTCAGCCATCAGCCGGTGATCGAACTGTCCGAACGCCTGATAAAAATGACGCCGGAAGGCCTGACTCGATGCTTTTACGCCGATAACGGCTCTTCCTGCATCGAAGTCGCGCTGAAAATGAGCTTCCACTACTGGCTCAATCGCGGCCAGCCGAACAAGAAGCGCTTTGTCACCCTGACCAACAGTTACCACGGCGAAACCATGGCGGCGATGTCGGTGGGCGACGTGCCGCTGTTCACCGAAACCTACAAGGCGCTGCTACTGGACACCATCAAGGTGCCCAGTCCCGATTGCTACCTGCGCCCCGAAGGCATGAGCTGGGAAGACCATTCGCGCCATATGTTCGCCGCCATGGAACAGACCCTGGCCGAGCACCACGACACCGTCGCGGCCGTGATCGTCGAGCCGTTGATCCAGGGCGCTGGCGGCATGCGCATGTATCATCCGGTGTATCTGAAACTGCTGCGTGAAGCCTGCGACCGCTATGGCGTGCACCTGATCCATGACGAGATAGCTGTCGGCTTCGGCCGCACCGGCACGATGTTCGCCTGCGAACAGGCCGGCATCCGCCCGGACTTCCTCTGCCTGTCCAAGGCCCTGACTGGCGGTTACTTGCCGCTGGCGGCGTGCGTGACGACCGACGATGTCTACAGCGCGTTCTACGACGACTACCCGACCCTGCGCGCCTTCCTGCACTCGCACAGCTACACCGGCAACCCGCTGGCCTGCGCAGCGGCACTGGCGACGCTGGATATTTTCGAAGAAGACAACGTCATCGAGAACAACAAGGCCCTGGCTCAGCGCATGGCCAGCGCCACCGCGCATCTGGTGGATCATCCGAACGTGTCGGAAGTCCGTCAGACCGGCATGGTGCTGGCCATCGAAATGGTCAAGGACAAGGCCACCAAGCAAGCGTATCCGTGGCAGGAACGTCGCGGCTTGAAGGTGTTCCAGCATGCGTTGGAGCGAGGTGCTTTACTTCGTCCGCTGGGCAGCGTCGTGTATTTCCTGCCGCCGTACGTGATCACCCCGGAGCAGATCGACTTTCTGGCCGAAGTGGCCAGCGAAGGCATCGACATCGCGACCCGTGACAGCGTCAGTGTGTCGGTACCGAAGGACTTCCATCCGGGCTTCCGCGATCCGGGCTGATTGATTTCACTTAAGCTTCAGCGGTGACCGGACTACCGTCATCGCGGGCAAGCCCGCTCCCACAGGGTTATGCGGTCAACTGTGGGAGCGGGCTTGCCCGCGATGGGGCCGCCAGATTTCCACACCTTTACAGAGACCCCCGATGAGACTGTCCCGCTTCTTTATAGACGCCCCCTTGAGCATCGGCGAACACGAGTTGCCCGAGGCCCAGGCCCATTACATCAGCCGCGTGCTGCGCATGGCCGAGGGCGATGCGTTGCAGCTGTTCGACGGCTCGGGGCATGAGTTCCGCGCCACGCTGGTGGAAGTCGGCAAGAAGCGCGTCGTGGTGCAGATTGATGAAAGCTTCGTCGGCCAGGTCGAGTCGCTGCTTTCGATCCATCTGGGCCAAGGCCTGTCGCGCGGCGAGCGGATGGACTGGGCGATTCAAAAAGCCACTGAACTGGGCGTCACTGAAATCACCCCGATCTTCAGCGATCGCTGCGAAGTCCGGTTGAAGGACGAGCGGGCCGACAAACGCCTGATGCACTGGCGTCAGGTGGCGATCAGCGCGTGCGAGCAATGCGGGCGTTCACGGGTGCCGGTGATTCATCCGCCGCTGCTGTTGGCGGACTGGTTGAAGCAGACTCAAGCAGAATTGAAGTTGGTGTTGCATCCAATGGCGGAGCCGTTGGTGAGTCATGCAAAACCGGCGACGCTGGCGTTTCTGATCGGGCCTGAGGGTGGGTTGTCGGATGCTGAGGTTGATCAGGCCAGGGGCGCGGGTTTCCATGCCGCCCGGCTTGGACCTCGCGTGTTGCGCACCGAAACCGCGCCGGTGGTGGCATTGGCGGTGGCCCAACAGTTATGGGGTGACTTCTAGTACCTTTCGCGAGCAGGCTCGCCCCCACAAGGACGCCGCTGTACCTGTGGGAGCGGGCTTGCTCGCGAATGGCCGCGACGCGGTCTACAGGATATAAAGCAGAGTCCGATTCTTCCCCCTCTACGCGGGGACGATCCTTCAGGAACTACTGCACCGGATCACTCACCGGTTTAGCAATGATCGCCTTGAGTTCGCTGGTCATCGGGAACTCAAGATTCAGACCTTTTGGCGGGATCGGTTGTTCGAACCAACGCTGGTAGATGCTGTTGATTTCCCCTGAGCGATACAGGTCGCCCAACGCGCCGTTGACCAGCGCCAGGAATTGCGGATCATCCTTGCGCACCATGCAGCTGTATATTTCCCTCGATTGCTCCTCGCCAACCACCACCCAGTTATGCGGATCGCGAGCCTTGGCGCGTTCACCGTAGAGCAGCGCGTCGTCCATATAGAACGCCACCGCCCGGCCCGATTGCAACATCTGGAAGGCTTCACCGTGGTCCTTGGCACTGATCACGAACATATCGACTTTGTGATCGACGTTGTAGCTCTTGAGAAACCGCTCGTTGGTGGTGCCAGCTGTGGTCACAACGTTCTTGCCGCGCAGGTCGGCGAAACTCTTAATTCCGCTGTCCTTCGCCGTGAGCAATTGCCCCTTCACATAAATAAACCCGTAGGAAAACGCCACTTGCTGCATGCGCTCGGCAGTCACGCCCGTTGAGCCGCATTCAAGGTCGACAGTGCCGTTCTGCACCAGCGGAATACGCGTTTGCGAGGTCACCAGGTTGTACTTCACCTTCAGATCCGGCAGCTCAAGTTTTTGCTTGATACGCTCGACAATCTTGCCCGCCAGATCCACCGAATATCCCATCGGTTGCCCCGTTTGATCACCCACATAGGAGAACGGTACCGACGCGTCGCGATAACCCAGCGTGATGCTCTTGGTAGTGGCGACCTTGTTCAGCGTACCGGTCAGCGGCGCTTCGTCGGCCTGGACGTGGCTGGCGAGCAGGAGACCGAGGGTACAGCCGATCAACGTGATTTTTTGCATTGTTATTCTCCGTTGTGGATAGAGCGATTAGCGGCGGGTGGCGATTACGGCGATTTCCACCAGAACTTCCGGTCGGGCCAGTTGTGCCTGCAAAGTGGTGCGGGTCGGTGCCTGGCCCGGCGACAGCCACTGTGACCAGACCTCGTTCATGGCTGCGAAATCGCGGCCAATGTCTTTCAGGTAAATGGTCGCGTTGAGCAAATGATTCTTGTCGCTGTCAGCTTTGGCTAACAACACATCGATTTTCGCCAGCACCTCGACTGTTTGGCCGGTGACATCAGGGCAGTCACCCGGCACCTGTCCCGATAGAAACACCAGATCGCCAAAAGTCAC
The DNA here is from genome assembly GCF_949768125.1 of Pseudomonas sp. IT-P253. Classification (NCBI taxonomy): domain Bacteria; kingdom Pseudomonadati; phylum Pseudomonadota; class Gammaproteobacteria; order Pseudomonadales; family Pseudomonadaceae; genus Pseudomonas; species Pseudomonas sp. IT-P253. The sequence continues at coordinate 5,736 of NZ_CATKPT010000083.1, forward strand.
CGCGCCAGAGAGTCGATTGTTGCTGTTGATTCGGTTGATGTTCATTTGTTTATCCTTTTCAAGTCAGGTGATGCGAGGTGCAAGGCCGTGCATTTCGATTGACGGTGTGCGTTGGGTGATCAACTCGCTGAGCAATCGAGCGCTGCCACATGCCAAGGTAAAACCGAGTGCGCCATGGCCGAGGTTGAGCCAGAGGTTGCGGTACACCGTGGCCCCAATCAACGGCACGCCGCTGGGGGTGGCCGGCCGCATGCCGGCCCATTCGATGGCGACGTCGTAATCGCCGGCATTCGGCAAGGTTTCCCGGGCCTGACGTTTAAGCAGCGCCAGGCGTTTGGGATCGAGCGCCGGGTCGAAACCGACAATATCGACCATCGCCGCCACGCGCAGTTGTTCGCCGATGCGGGCGTAAACGATCTTGCGGTTGTAATCGGTGATGCTCAGGTCCGGTGCGCGATGTTCGGCGCTGATGGGCAGGGTCAGGCTGTAGCCCTTGAGTGGATACAGCGGCAGGTTCATGCCCGGCAATGCCAGTGCCGGACTGCGATGACCGGCAGCAATCACCAGTTGCTCGACCGGCAACACCTGCGAACCCATTTCGACGGCCTGCACCGCGCCGTCCGCGTGGCGAATACCGGTGACCTTGCAGCCGAGTAAAAACTCGCAACGCCCCGATGCCTGGAGCCGAGCCAGCAGTTGCTGGCAGAAGCCATGGCAATCGGCGACTTCATCGTCGGGGGTATAAATCGCGCCCACAAACGGCGTCTCGGCGAGTGCAGGCTCCAACTGTACGCATTCGGCCCACGACAGCACGTGTTGCTGTCGCGGATCGGCCAGGCCCTGGCGTGCATGCTCGAAACTCGCAGCTTCACGAAACGTCACCAGTTTGCCGTTGCGACGCCAGTCGAAACCGTTAAGACGATCTTCGTCGCGCCAGCCTTGCAGCGTGGACTGACTCAGCATTGCCAGACGCAGTAAATGTGCGCCGTTGCGCTGGTTTACCGAACGACGGCAGGCCGCCAGGAAAGACGCCATCCATCGCCATTGCGCCAAGTCCAGACGCGGACGCAGCTTCAGTGGCGAGTCTCCGTGCAACATCCAGCCAATCGCCTGCAGCGGAATGCCGGCATCGGCCAGCGGCGCGACGTAACGGTAGGACAACTGGCCGCCGTTGGCGAAACTGGTCTCGCGGCCCAGGGAATCCCGAGCCTCGATCAGCGTCACGTCGATGCCTTCGCGTACCAACGCGTAGGCTGTCGTCAACCCGATGACGCCCCCACCGATGATGCAAACCCGCTGAGCCATGTCTTTCCTTAACCGTTATTGAAACAGGCCTCAGGTTAGGACCAGGTGACAGGCGTTGAACAATGCATAAAGATGGCTGACCCATAAACAAAGGTTATGGACTTGCCATGCGACTGCGACACATTGAGATTTTCCAGGCTATTCGCCAGACCGGCTCGGTCAGTGGCGCCGCGCAGTTGCTACACGTGTCGCAGCCGGCGGTGAGCAAAGTGCTGCAGCACGCCGAACAGCAACTGGGCTTTGCGTTATTCCTGCGGGTGCGCGGTAAATTGCAGGCTACGCCTGAAGCGCTGGAGCTTGAGCGCGAGGTCGACAAGGTCACCGAAAGCCTGCAAGGCGTGCGACGTCTGGCCCAGAGCCTGCGCCGCACGCCGGGCCACAGTGTACGGATCGGCGCCATCCCGGCGCTGGCCTTGTCGTTACTGCCGCCAACAATCAACGAATGGACGAAGCGCTACCCGGAAATTGCCTGCGAACTGTCCAGCGCCCACAGCCGTGAGCTGATGCAGAATTTGTTGATGCGCGAAGTCGATATCGCGCTGACGTTGCAACCACCTGATCATCCGGGCCTGAAGGCACAAGTGCTGGCCCGCGGGATGTTGGTGGCGCTGGCGCCGACCGGCTATTGGGCCGACGACAGCCTGGGCCAACCGCTACCGTTGAGCGAACTGGCCGGTGCGCCGCTGATCGGCCTTTCCAGCGCCGACCCGCTGGCGGCCAGACTCGACAGCTACCTTGAGGCGGTCGATCCGCCACCTCGGGTAAGGATTGCCGTACAGACCTATTCGCTCGCGCGGGCGATGGTTGAGTCCGGTGCCGGGCTGGCAGTGATCGACCCGTTTACCGCGCTCGGCGCATCCCCGGCCACCACGGCGATTCGGCCTCTGGCGCCAGCGTTACCGATCACTTTGTATGCGGTAATCCGCGCCGACGAACCGCCGCCCCATACCTTGAGCGACTTGTTGCAGGTGTTCAGCCGACGGGCGCAGGCGCAACTGGATCGCTTGATCCCGCAGAAGCCTCAAAGGACATAAAACATAATCGCCACAAAGTGCAGCAAACTCCCGGCAATAACGAACAAATGCCAGATCCCGTGCGCGTGCCGCAGGCGATGATCGAGGGCAAAAAAGATGATCCCCACGGTGTACAACACCCCGCCCGACGCCAGCCACGCAAACCCGGCGCCGCCCAGCGCCGCGAGCAAGGGCTTGACCGCCACTAACACAATCCAGCCCATCACCGCGTAAATCACGATCGACAGAATCCGTGCTTCCGAACGCGGTTTGATCTCTTGCAGGATACCGATCAGCGCCAGCCCCCAGACAATCCCGAACAACGTCCAGCCCCAAGGCCCGCGCAACGTCACCAGACAGAACGGCGTGTAGCTGCCGGCAATCAACAAGTAAATCGAAAAGTGATCGACCTTCTGCATGATCGCTTTTTTGCGCCCGCGCACGCTGTGGTAAACGGTCGACGCGCTGTACAGCACCAGCAAGGTAAAACCGTAAATCGCCACGCTGACGATTTTCCACGGACTGCCGTCGATACTGGCGATCACCAGCATCCAGACCACCCCCACACACGCCGCCACCGCCCCAACCAAATGCGTCCAGGCGTTTAGTTTTTCTCCGTGATACATGCGTTGCTCACCTCAAGATCCAGGACAACATTGCACAAGGCTCAGGCCTGAAGGTTAAAAGCGCAATGTTTCCAAACGCACTCTGCGCGCAAAAAGGTTCTGGTTAAACCTACTCTAGCGCTCAAACACCCACGTCGCAGGGAACGGGTGAGCCCGGTACAACTCGCTTATCCTCCGTCGGTCGCGGTGAAACCATTCATTTACCCAATGCTGATATTGGTGCTGGATGCTCAGTTCATGCCAAGGCGAACTGCGCGCTTGAATCACCGCATGCGCGGCCATCATTCCTGACATCAGTGCCTTCAACACGCCCTGTGACGCCGCCGGATCCAGCACAAATGCCGCATCTCCGACGATAAAAAATCCGCTTCCTGCCACCTGCTGGCATACACGCCAGGTCACATCGGCCCCGCGGACCGGACCGGATTTCGTCAGGTGCTTGAACGTGGCCGGTGGAATGACCTGCTCCTTGTTTTCAGGGAGAAAACACAGGCGGGTCCAGTGGTAAGTGTATTCATCTATTTTCGCCGTCCAGTACCAGCCAAACGGGTCAGCATCAATCCCGCAAAAAATTTTGTCGTCAGGGCACACACCAACGGCATATCCATAGCGAGCGATCAGATGCGGCGAAAATTTTCGCCATCGAAGTTTCAACTGACGTGATAACCAGCTGCTGGTGCCACTGGCGTCGATCAAATGGGGAGCAATGAAATCACCTTGTCGGGTTTGCACCCCACATACCCGCTGCGAGTCCCTGATTACCTTGAGCACACGGCAAGGCTGCACCACCCGTACACCTGACTCGACGGCCCGACACAGCAGCAGACTATCCAGTGCATCGCGAGGAATTTGAAAGCCCAGGTTCGGGCCCGTCGCGCCTTGACCAAAGGCACTGAACTGGCGCGCGCCCCCCCATTGCACCCAATGGCCTGCATGACGTAAAAAACCGGCCGCCTGCACCGCGGCGGCCACACCCAGCTGCTGCAGCAAAGGCTCAACACCCGGTTGCAGCGTCTCTCCAGGACGCTCGCGAGGGAAAACTGCCTGCTCCAACAGCGCCACTCGCAATCCCCGTTGCGCGCACAATATGGCCGCCGCCGTACCCGCGGGCCCAGCGCCAATGATGATCACGTCATGGTCAGTCAAAAGAAATGCTCAGCCAACCCTTGTTGTCTGTATTAATCAAAAGGCTTTCAGCCCCGATAAACAGCTCGACCATTTCCAGTACTTCAACGTGGCGCAGCCTGAAATCAGAGGGCGTCGAAACGGCGCCGTGTCGATAGATAATGAAAAAGTCCACCTCGCCATCCAGCTGCGTCCCTGCTTCAGACTCTGCCAGAGTCAGGGCCGAATCAGGTTGCACCACACGAATAAAGGACAGCACCGCCCACCGCCCCTGTAGCTCGCGAGTGATTGCACCTATGGCGATGTAAGCCAAATGCATGGCCAGAATCCGTTGCTGATACTCCTCTCGCGAAATATGCCCGGTAACGGACAGCGACAAGCGCCCGGCCAGCGCATTACGCGTGTAATCGCTGTATTCATAGGCGGTGTATTCAACCGCCTGACACCCGTTTACCGTCACCAGACGCGGCCCGATTTGGCCATCCCACGACGTCTCGCCGGTCTGGCCATTTTCAGAGTCCCGCAAGGGTATGACTGTCGGTGTTGAAAGCCCGGGCTCAAAGGTACGAGCACTGTCGGGTGTTACCGCGGGCCAATAGGCGCCCGCAGCCGAACAGATCCTCACGTCTTCTGCAAACGGGCTGCCAAGGTTGAAAGAGCAGATAAACGTTGGCCGAAATCCCCCGTTGCTGGCAATTTCCCAACCTGGACTGAAGGTGCCCGCAGCCCTGTCGGGCAACCAGGATGGACGTTCTGCACGTGCAGAAGTCCCCATTGCTGTGGCGCCCACAGCCGGCAATAGCTGAGAGACCAGCGCGGTAATGCCTTTATCTTCCTCGACAAAGTGCCCCTCTGGCAGCAGCGGATTTCCTGCCAGCCTCCGCTCAGACAAAGCCTGCAACGTGACGTACCAGATTGGCTCGGGAAACTCCTGCTGTTGTGCCCATTCAATCAGCGCTGCTTGCCCACAGTCCGGGTAAAAATCCGGTGCGGCTAAAATTGAGCAGGCGGCTACGGTGATCGGGAGGTGGGCAGTCAGTGCCGGGCAAACGGGCTTGATCCAGCCGTCGGCGGTGAAGTCTATGAAGTGCAGTGCCCGGTAGTTGCCGGCCCTGATAATTGCGTCTACATCCGGCTCATTGTTCAGGTCACGGATCGAGCCATCGTCCTTTAACTGATGACGTTTATTGATGATGTAACCATCAAAGTTCGCGTTGGGCGGGACGCGAAAAGAAACGGATTGACCCTGAAACAGGGCAGGCTCAACCAGCCTGGCCTTCGGTACCGGCACATTCAAGCCGGTGCCATACACTGCGCTGTCAGCCCAATCGGCGAGGTCTTCAGTCAGCACAAAGGGGGCTTGCGAAATGTCGGGTTCAAACCAGTCCGCTTCATTCCCTCTCCTGATGTGGAACTGTCGCAACTTGTCATTGACGTGCAATGCCTCGAGTTCCAAGTCCAGGTCGAGCCCGGCGATGCACTCACAGCCATTGAAAAGCTTGTGCAGCGGAAACCAGAAATCCCGATTTTCATCACCCTCGACCCATCCGTGACCTACACCGCCCTTTTGCTGCACGGCTACATAGGCGCTGAAGCGAGCAGGCATGACTCGCATGGCATGCAGGTCATTCTGCACAAAGGGGCTGAAACCACGCAGTCGAGCGTCGTACAGCACAGGCGCGGTGCCGACACGTGCAATGCCGGTACGGGAAAAACACAGGTCAGCGTGCTTGCGATGCGTCGTGTCTGGCTGAGGTCTGTACTCAAGTGCAAACACCGCCAGTCCCAAGCTCGCGCCCGCGCCAGCCAGCGCCTGAAGTTGCGCCAGGGTCGGTGGGCAGACACCGTACACATAGTTGAGCACTGCCTCCAATTCTGCCCCGGTCGCGAAATCAAGGAGCGGGGTTGCCCCTGCGCCTTCAATCACAGTGGGCGACGCCAACGCGTGATACAGCAGACTGCGCGAAGGATGACCGGACTCAATCCCACGGCTGCCTTGCAACGAAAAGTCTTCAAAGCCCTTGATTGAGCGGTCAATCGACAGGGCTTTATTCAATTCATCGGCCAACGGCCTTGCTTCGATATCAAGACCATGGAGTATCAGCAGATCACGCCAGCCGGCGGGCGCCAAACGCTCGCAGACTCGTTGAACCTCATCGATAAGGGGCATACACACTCCTGGAGCCGGATCCATGCGTGACCCAGAATGCATCTTTTATGGGGCACGCACACCTGTTAGAAATGCCAGTTCTGTGGTCTCGATACCCACTTCTTATCAGGCGTGATCGTTGAGAGTTGGGCACAATCAAGCTATTCCAAAAAGAGTTCGGCCCATGTTGATCGACGAAGAGTTGACCCTGAAAAAGCTCGAGGTGTTCCTGGCCTTCATGCGTACCGGCAATCTGGCCCGGGCCGCCGCCGAGTTGCAGACCAGCAACGTCAGCGTGCACCGCGCCATCCACTCTCTGGAGAGCGCCCTGCGTTGCCCGCTGTTCAAACACGAAGGCCGCAACCTGACGCCACTGGAGAGCGCTTATGTGCTGGAAGAGCGGGCGCAGAAGCTGATTCAGGACGTGGTCGAAACCGTGCGCCTGACGCGCGAAGCGGCCGGATTCTCGGCTGAGCGCTTCAAGCTGGGTTCGCTGTATTCACTGACGGTGAAGACCGTGCCGCAGCTGATCATGGGCCTGAAAATCCGCCGCAGCGAACTCAATATCGACCTGATCCTGGGGTCGAATTTCGACCTGCTGTACAAGCTCAAAAACATGGAAGTCGACGCGATCCTGGTGTCGCTGGACGACAGCGTAAACGACCCGGACTGCGAACAGATTCCGTTGTTTACCGATGACATCTTTCTGGCAACCCCGGCGGATTCGAGCTTTGCCCAACGTACTGAAGTTGATCTGGCCGAAGTGCGCGACGAAACGTTCATTACCCTGACTCAAGGCTTCGCCACGCACCAGGATAGCAATCGGGTGTTCAAGCAGGCAGGGTTCGAGCCAAAGGTGGCCATGCAGGTCAACGACATCTTCACCTTGCTGAGCATGGTCAGCTCGGGGGTGGGTTATGCGTTGCTGCCCGGCAGAATTGCGGCGGTGTATGAGAACCGGGTGAAGTTGATTCCGTTGCAGGAAAAGTATCGGTTGCAGCAGCACATCGGGGTGGTGTTCTTGAAGGCCAAGGAGCGGGACCCGAACTTGCTGGCGTTGCTGGCGGAGTGTCGGATGTATGCCCATCGGCAAGCCTGAGACCGTGGCGCCCCTTTCGCGAGCAGGCTCGCTCCCACAAAGACGCCGCGGTACCTGTGGGAGCGAGCCTGCTCGCGAAGACGTCAGTTCACTCAGCAAAAATCCAACGGATTAACCAACAATCCCGCGAACAATGAAGTACAACAACGAAGGCCCAAGCAAGCACCCAAGCCCGGTGTGGAACGTCGCCGTCAACGCGCCATAAGGCACCAACCGCCGATCCGTCGCTGCCAACCCGGCCGTCACACCACTCACCGTTCCGGCCAGTCCGCCAAACACCATCGCCGAACGTGGGTTATCCAGCCCCATCCAGCGCGCCGCCATCGGTGTGCCCACCATCACAAAAATCGCCTTGATCAACCCGGTGGCAATCGACAGCGCCACCACATCGGAACTGGCACCAATCGCCGCGCCGGTCACCGGCCCGACGATGTAAGTCACCGCGCCCGCGCCGATGGTGGTCATGCTCACTGCATCCCGATAACCAAACGCCCACGCAATACTCGCCCCGACAATGAACGGCAGAATCGTTCCCAGCAGCAGCGCGATCGCGCCGATCAACCCGGCCTTTTTCGCTTCGGTGGCCTGCACTTCGAACGCTGTGGCGACGATGGCGAAGTCCCGCAACATGGCGCCGCCCATTAGACCAATGCCGGAAAACAGCGACAGATCCGCCAGGCCTTTTTGCCCGCCGGTCATGGTCCCGCCGACCCAGGCCAAAACCAACCCGATGACGATGGCAATCGCCGACCCATGAATCCGTCCGAACGTCAGGCGTTTGGACAGCACCACCGACACCCACATGATCACGCCGACGAAGGCGAACGCGGTGACCAGGCTGTTATTGACCAGACCTTTCTCGATGAGATCCCACATATCAGCGGCCCCCTACTGGCGTGCCGACCGGCGTGACTTCCGTCGGTTCATCGGGCAACGGTTCGCCTTTGTGGGTCCGGCTGATCAAGGCAATGGTGCAGCCGCAAATCACCACCGAACCCATCGCCGCCAGCACCGCCACCGGCCCGCCGTGCAGTGCCGTCACGACGTTCTGTTGCGCGGCCATCGCGACCACGACCGGAATGTACATGGCGCCCCAGAAGCCGACGCCCATCTCGCAGTCCTTGGTCATGCCGCCACGCTTTTGCATCCACAACCGCGCGCAGATCAACAGGATCATCGCGATCCCGACGCCGCCAACGTTTGATTTCACACCCAGCAATACGCCAAGAGCGTCACCCATGATCACCCCTGCCAGCGTACAAATCGCCAACAGCGCCACACCGTAAATAATCATTGTCGTAGTCCTCAAAGTGCATCGTCGAATATTGTTTTTGTTGTTCGAAGGCCTGAGTCGCGGGTCTAGGGTTGGCGGCTTCCCTCCTCACGCAACAGCGCCTGCAAGGTATCGATTCGCGCACCGTCAAAGGCAATCACAGTGCCCTGCTCGAACACCCGGCGCGCCAGCCCGGTCAGCACCGCACCAGGCGGCAGTTCGATTTGTAGACGTACGCCGCGCTCGTAAGCGCTTTGCACGGTGCCACGCCAATCGACGATGCGGCACATGTTGAAGGCCAGGTCGTCACGCAAGGCTTCAGTGCTGGTAATGGGCCGGGCACGACTGCCGCTCAGGTAACCCAGTGTCGGCGTGTTCAACGGCACGGTGTTGAAGGCTTCAGCCAGGGATTTGGCAGGTGCATCCAACAAAGGGCAATGCGACGGCACACTGACAGCCAGGCGCTTTGCCAGACCGGCGCCACGACTTTTCGCCAACTCGGCAACCGCTTTCATCGCACCGTCGCTTCCGGCGATCACCACCTGGTTATCGGCATTGATGTTGGCCAGGTAAACCGGTGTGTCGATGCTGTGAACCTGCGCCAACAATCCCTCTACCACCGCCAGCTCCAGGCCGATGATCGCGGTCATGCCGTAGCCCTGTGGATAAGCCTGCTGCATCAACTCACCGCGCAGGCTGACCAGATGCAGCGCATCGCGAAAGTTCAAGGCGCCCGCAACCACTGCCGCCGAATAGGCACCGATGGACAATCCCGCGACGTAATCCGGCGCCATGGATAACTGGCGTGAAGCCGCCACACCGGCAATCAACAAACAGAGCTGAACCGCCCGTGTCGACTTCAACGCCTCGGCAGAATCCAGCCGTAAAGCGTCTTCCCCGAGGACATCACTCGCCTCGATCAGCGTCTCGCGAGGCAAACGATGGAGCATGCCCGGCTGCTGCGCGCCTTGGCCGGGGAACACCAGCAAACTGCTCACGCTGCGTGCTCCTGTGGGTTCCACGGATCAATGACCAGGCCGGCTTGAGTGGCATTTTTCAGTAAAACCCGACGTGCAGGGCTGGCCCATTCGCGCAGCGCCACGGCGCCAAACGGCGTCTGTAACTGCATGTCCACCTGGCACCCCGCCGTATCGAGCACCTTCACCAATCCCTGCGCCCGAGACCGCTCCAGCGGTTGCGGCGTACGTAAAATCAGATCGAGATCGCTGCCCTCGTGCAAGGCCTGAACACCGCTGGCCAATTCAAACCCGGCGCTGCCGCTGACACCCCACGCCCAACCGCAGACATCGAGCATCGGCCGCAGTTGATGGAGGGCATGCACGGCCGGCAAGTCCCGATCGATCGAGACCTGACACAGTGCTTCCGGTGTGACGCAACGGGAAATCGAAGCGAACGACATCAGCGCGGCATAACGCTGCTCACGCAGCCGCCCACGCACCCCGACCGCGACGTGGTCCGGCGCACTCAACGCACGCCGAACCACCACCGGCTGACCCGCGCTGATCGACTCGATTACCCACGAAGGCGCATCCGCCGGCAACTGCTCCAGCGTCATCCCCCAGAGCAGGTCGTGGGCCAGGAACGTATTCACCACTGCGCTCTCAATAGCTGACGAACCTTGCTGGACGCCGCACGATTGGTAGCGCCCAGTCGGCTGCTCAAATCACGACCGCTTGCGGCGACCTCATTAATCGCCTGATTCAGGCATTCAGTCACCCGCTCCACATCACCCGCCGTCGGTTGCTCAATCTGTTCCACCGACAGGGTTTCCCAGAGCAAACCGAGGCTCGCGTAGCTTTCGATGTCATACGCCATCGGCGGCACATTGGCAGCCAACGCTTCAAGCTCTTCGATACTGCGCAAGGTCACCCGCGCCGCTGAAGCCTTGCCCATCGCATGCACCATCACGCCCGGATCACGCAGGGCAATCAAGCGGTTGGCCTGATAACCATGCGCCAGAAATGCCCCGGACATCGCCTTGCCTACCAGCAAACCAATCACCGCGTGGCCGGCCAGGCGGGCGCGGGCATAACTGTCCGCCGCACCGGCCAGTGCCTGATGAATGCCGAGGGCTTCTTCGCGTCGACCATAAGCCTGGCTGGGTACGTCGACGATAGCGATCAAGGCACGTTTGTGCGGCTTGTCGTTATCCGCAGCGATGACTTCATCCACAGCCTTGGCCAGCCCCCAACCTTCCAACAAACCGACCTCGCCATTGCGAGCGCGGACGAAACGGTTGTCGGGGTCGGCCACCACCGCGATGAACCGAGCAGACTGGTCACCCAACATGCCATCGGCCACCTTCAACGAAGCCGGCAAGCCACCCACTGGTTTCGCCGCCGTACTCAAGGCGTTGAACCAGTTCAAACCTCTCAGGGAATACGAACTCATGAGTGCTCTCCTTGATACAGATCGCGAACCGTCGCCGGGTCGATTTGCGGCTCGGCATCCAGACGGGCCAGCCGTTGCAGAAACAGGTCGGCCTGACGGCTGCGTTGTTGCGCCGGTAAACCCTGATGGAGCAATTCGCCGACCTGCTGCTGAATCTGCGCCACATCGTCAGCGACGTATCGGTCCGCCAAACCAGTGGCGAAACGTTGCTCGCCACCGGTCAGGCTCCAGATGAAAGGCCGGTCGCGGGAGTCGTATTCCTCAAGCCCGGCTTCCTGTTCAATCACTTGCGGGCCGTTCAGGCCAAGTCGTGCTTCCTGGGTCACCAGCAAATAACTGCACAACCCAGCGGCAATCGACATCCCGCCAAAGCACCCCACGCTGCCGGCCACCACACCCACGACGGGCTGGTATTGGCGCAGATCGACAATCGCCGCATGAATATCGGCAATCGCTGCCAGCCCCAGGTTGGCTTCCTGCAAACGCACGCCGCCGGTTTCCAGCAACAACACGGCGCGGGTTGGAACGCCGTTACGGTTGTCTTCAGCGGCCAGCTCGAGTGCGCCGGCAATCTTCGCTCCGCCGACTTCACCGAGGCTGCCGCCCTGGAACGCGCCTTCGATGGCGGCGATCACCACGGGTAAACCCTTGATGCTGCCTTTGGCGATGACCACACCGTCATCGGCTTGCGGCACCACGCCTTGGCGTGAGAGCCATGGCGACATGATGCGTTGAAACGGGTCGAGCAATTCGCGGAAAGTACCGGCGTCGAGCAGGGCTCTTGCTCGTTGCCGGGCGCCGAGTTCGACGAAACTGTGCTTGTGCAACAACGCTGCGCTATCAGTCATGGCCGATCTCCTCAAAGCCCTGTTCCAGACGCAAACGCACCACACCCGGCGTCGCGCCGAAGTCATGAATATCGATGACCATCGCAGGCGGCGTCTGGCCGTCGAACATCCGCGCAAACAGATGCTGCCAGCGTTGTTCGCTGCCATTGACCGAGGTCTGCACGTTGATGGTCAGCTTGCCGGCCTGACCCGGTTCGATCATCACTTCCAGGTCGCCCGAGCCGACACAACCCACCAGCGTGCGACCGCGTGGCGGCTGCCCGGCGGGGAATTCAAAGGATAAAGTTTCCATCAAAACGCTCCCTGGAGGATGCCGTCAGCCGACTCGACACGGTCGATGAACAGGCAGGCGGCGAGCAAATCCGCAGCACCGCCGGGCGAGGCATTCAACGCAATTAATTGTTGGTCCAGCTCATGCAAACGACGGCGACCGGCGAGGCTGGCGCTGCCGCCCGCATCGAGCACCGCCCGGGCGCCAAGTTGCATTGTTTGCAGGCCATGTTCACCTGCGCGGTAGAGCACGCAGGTGTCGGCCAGTTCGGTCATCACCGCCAGCAAGGCATCGAGCCGGGCGTTCTGTTCGCCATGACCGGCTGCGCGGCTGCGTTTGAGTTGTGGCAGCGCACGTTGAATCACCGCCGGGAAACCGAGCTGCGCTTCTTCACGGGCACCGCGTGCGCCGTAACGTTGCGCGACCAGGGCGCCATGGCTGAGTGGACGCGGCGCGTAGCGATCATCGAGTAACGCCAGGCGTGCGGCGCGCAGCGTGATCGAACTTGCGCCAGCGGATTCAGGCTCCAGCGCGACAGCGGCCACCAGCAGACCCAAGGCCCAGATTGCGCCACGGTGGGTGTTCACTCCATCGGTGGTGGCGAGCATGTCTTGCTCCCCTTCCCGGCCAATCCGCCCAACGGCTTCTCGCAGCGGCACACCGACTTCGCCGAACTCAATGGCCGCTTCCGCCATGCCCTTGAACGCCGACCACAACGACAGCGCCGAAGCGTGCATCAGCCCCAGGTGCAAATCGGTGTGCGCGCCATTGCCACGACGGTCGACCAATGCCGGTTTCGGCGACAGGTCCGCTTCGTCGATCAGCGCGTCCACCGCCAGGTCCGCCAGCCGTTCGGCCAGCGTTAAGGTTTTCGGTTGCAGGTTAAAGGCGTGCATTACCAGCTCCTGAACTTGGCGGGCGGGTTGTAGAGGCCACCGGACCACTCGACCAGGTCGGCCACGCTTTTGGCGGCAAGCAATTCGCGGGTGGCGTCGGTGCGGCGGATGCCGAGGTCTTCGGGCAAGGCGATCAAGCCTTCACGGCGCATGCGCGCGGTGTCTTTCGGGTTATGCCGCAGGCCGATGACGGTCACCCCGGCGACAGCGGCGATCATGGCTTGGCGTTCTTCCAGCGAACGTGCCTTGTACAAATAGGCGATGCCTTCTTCGGTCAGCAGGTGGGTGACGTCGTCGCCGTAAATCATGATCGGCGCCAGCGGCATGCCGCTTTTCTTCGCCACGTCGATCGCGTCGAGGGTTTCGACGAAGGTCGGTTTACCGCCCTCCTGAAAGGTCTCGACCATTTGCACCACCAGTTTTTTGCCGCGCTCGAGCATCGGTTCAGCTGCATCGTCGTGACGCATGTCGAGCCAGGCCGGCGTGCTGTGGCGGCGACCGCGCGGGTCGTGGCCCATGTTCGGCGCACCACCGAAACCGGCCAGGCGGCCGCGGGTCACGGTGGAGGAATGGCCGTCGCCGTCGACTTGCAGGGTGGCGCCGATAAACAGGTCCACCGCGTATTGCCCGGCCAGTTGGCTGAACATCCGGTTGGACCGCAGCGAGCCGTCGCGGCCGGTGAAGAACACATCGGGCCGAGCGGCGATGTAGTTTTCCATCCCCAGTTCGGTGCCGAAACAGTGCACGCTCTCGACCCAACCGCTTTCAATGGCCGGGATCAGGGTTGGATGAGGATTGAGCGTCCAGTTGCGGCAGATCTTGCCTTTGAGCCCGAGGGATTCGCCGTAGGTCGGCAGGATCAGCTCGATGGCAGCGGTGTTGAAACCGATGCCGTGATTCAGCGACTGAACGTTGTGTTTTTCATAGATCCCGCGAATCGCCATCATCGCCATCAGCACGTGCACAGGTTTGATGTGCCGTGGGTCGCGGGTAAACAGCGGTTCGATGTAGAACGGCTTGTCCGCCACCACCACAAAATCGACCCAGGATGCGGGAATGTCGACGCGGGGCAGTTCGCTGACGTCGTCCACCAGTTGATTGACCTGAACGATGACAATGCCGTCGCTGAACGCGGCCGGTTCAATCAACGCCGGGGTGTCTTCAGTGCTCGCGCCGGTGTAGATGTTGCCGGCCCGGTCGGCCATGAAACCGGCCGAGAGCACGACGTTGGGAATCAAATCGACCACCAGTCGCGCATAGAGCTCGATGTAGGTGTGGATCGCACCGATCTCCAGCACCCCATCTTCCAGCAATTGGCTGATGCGCAGACTCTGGGCACCGGCGAAAGAGAAGTCGAGCTTGCGGGCGATGCCGCGCTCGAACAGGTCCAGGTGCTCGGCGCGGCCGACGCTGGGCATGATCATGTGCAGGTCATGCAGCTTCGCGGGGTCAGCCTTGACCAGCGAACGAGAGAGGAAATCCGCCTGCTTCTGGTTATTGCCCTCCAGCACCACACGGTCGCCGGGCAGGATCAACGCCTCCAGCGCCGCCACAATCTTGTCGGTGGGCAGCACCACACCGTCGGCCAGGCCCTTGACCAACGCCAGACGCCGCTGCTTTTCGCTGCGCCGCCGCGTCCATCGCGAGTCGGGGGATATTGTTGTTGTCATGACCACTCCACGGGTTCGCTGTCGTGGGGGTCACCTTAGGAGTGTTGGGTGGGGGGTATCAATCAAGCAGAGAGACGGATCGTTACGGTTAGGGTAATGGTTGCCAGTACCGACGTCTTCGCGAGCAGGCTCGCTCCCACAGGGTACGCATTCCACTGTGGGAGCGAGCCTGCTCGCGAAGGGGCCGGAACAATCCCCGCAGTTTTCAATGGCGGAGCACTACAGCCCGCTCATCCGCTGCTGCACGCGAATCAGAAGCTGCGCAGTGCTTTCCACCAACTCAGTCCACCGCTACGTAACAGGTTGTCCAGATTCTCGTTGCTGCCCATCCTTGGACTCCAAAGGGTTTTCTCCCATCAGATTGATCTTGTCCTGCTGCGCTACCCGCACGACAAAGCTGTTTTCAGCCGCCAGTTTTGCGGCCCAGTCGTCGGGGGTGTAGAACGTCGGGTTGAGGACGCGGCCTAATTGCTCCTCCAGAGGTATAAGCTGCTCCATCACTTCACTGTAGTGCAGGCCTTTGCCGATCAGCATGAGATCAATGTCACTGGATGCGTTTGCCTGATCCTTGGCGATAGAGCCGTACACAAATGCCCAGGTGATCTGTTCGGCAAAGGGTTGGAGCGCCTGGCACAGGGGCTCGGCAATACCAAAGGTTTTACGGGCGATGCCCAACAGTTCGGCATAGATCGGGCAGTCGGGATTGACTTGATAGTGGGTCTGGTTGCCCTGACGGGTCAGGATCAGCACGCCGGCCTGCTGCAACCGATCCAGCTCACGCATGAGGCTGCCTTTACCCACTTGAGCCCAGCGGGCGATCTCGTTGGCGTAAAAACTTTGGTCGGGTTTGCCAAACAACAATCCCAGCACTCTTTGCTGAGTGGTCGTGAACAAGGCTTGGCTGAGGGAAAGGTTTTTCACAGTGACGACCAATGAGTCCCAAAAAGGGAACGATAGGTCCCTTTTTGGGAATCTTCAACCTTTGGACACCTTCGCCAGCCGATCGGGTTTTGTGTTTAAACATTTGTCCGCAGAAACGGTGAGAGGCTACAAAGCTTGGTGTCGCGGCCTACAACAATGCCGGAACCCGCCGACTGGTGCGGTTTTGCATTGATCTTTATCGTTTGTGTGTCGCTGCCAATTCAGCGACCGGGCCTGGAAACCCGAGGTGTAAACAACGCAAAAGCGCCTTTCATAACGTATGCTTGCGCACCTTGAATGTGTGCATTCCGTTATGGCGGCTGTGCGCGGGAGACCTTCGGGTCTGCCGGGTTGTTTTCTCCGTTTACCCCCGGATTTCCAGCCTGCGTACAGCTGCCACCCCTTCGCCTGGAAATCGAATGGAGCAGCTGAAACTCATTAAGCGGAGATTCAGTATGTTCAAAGCTACCCCCAACCCCCCGGAATCCGGCACCGACTCCGAAGCATCCCTCGAAGCCGAACAATTCAAGGACGCCGCTGACCGCGCCTTCGCCCACTACTTCCCCCCGGCTGACGACAAACCAGCCAAACCCCGCAAATTCCAGCTCTTCACCGTCGCCCCCGATATCGGTACCGAAGCCCTTCTGGCCAATGCGTCTGAAGACCTGCTGTCCATCAGCGCCATTGCGGCCGATCTGGCGGACGATGTGGAAGGCTCACGCCGTTCGGTAGCCTTGGCGCTCAGCCGAATGGCGGATGGTGTGCAGTTGTTGGTGGAGCGGGCGCTGGATCATCATGAGGCGTTGGCTCAGGCCAAGGTTTAGCAGTCAGGTTTGTGGTGAATTGAAGGTCGCCTTCGCGAGCAGGCTCGCTCCCACAGGGGTTTTGTGTGCGCCTCGATCCATTGTGGGAGCGAGCCTGCTCGCGAAGGGGCCCGTCAGACGAGCCCGGCACTCACTAACAACTCCTCCAGCGCCAACAAATCCGGCACCTTCGCCACTTGCTCGCCCACCTGCACCGCCGCCTGTTCCAGCGCACACAGCGGCACATCGACATAACTCAACTGGCTGTCGAGTTTGCAAGACCGTGGAATCCCCTGCACCAGCAGCGCAATGAATTTCAGCTCCGGCCGCCCACCCAGTGCATTGAGAATGACAATTCGCGCCCGTTCACCCATGACGACTTTATTGCCACACGCCGACTCAAAACTGACTAGCGGAATCTGCCGGTTACGCCACGCCACCAACCCCAGATACCACGGTGGCGTATCGAGATCGAACGCTCCCGGCTGATAGTCGATCAGCTCCGCGACCGCGACGTTGGGCAAAATCAGGTTGCGGTCAGCCAAGGGCAGCAGCAGCCCGGTGAGGTTGCTGGTGCGATGTTCAAGCATGGGTTTTGCTCCACAGGGCGATGCTTTCGAGCAGCACCGATTCCTGGTACGGCTTGCCGAGGTAGTCGTTGACGCCGATGGCCATGGCGCGATCACGGTGTTTCTGCCCGGTGCGGGAAGTGATCATGATGATTGGCAGGTGCTGCAATCGTTCATCGTTGCGCACCTGGGTGGCCACTTCGAAGCCGTCCATGCGCGGCATTTCGATGTCCAGCAGCATGACGTCCGGCATGTGCTCTTCAAGCAGCAGCATGGCGTCGACCCCGTCCTTGGCGGTCAGCACGTTCATGCCGTGGCGTTCGAGCAAACGGCTGGTGACCTTGCGCACTGTCACCGAGTCGTCGACCACCAGCACCAGCAACGGCTTGTGCGGCTCGACTTCCGTGTCCTGGCCCGACGTCCGCTGCGGCACTTGCGCCTGCATGGCGCGGATCGGCGCAAGCAAATCGAGAATCAACACCACCCGGCCGTCACCCAGGATTGTTGCGCCGGACAAGCCCTGCACCGCCGCAAATTGCGGCCCGAGGCTTTTGACTACGATCTCGCGCGTGCCGGCCATGGCATCGACCTGCACAGCGATTCGCCGCTCATTGCACTGGACCAGCAACACCGGCAACGGCAGGCTCTGGCCCAACAGTTTTGGACGGGCGCTGGTTTTCAGCAATTCGCCGAGGTAGCACAGCTCGTAGCGTTGCCCGGCGTATTTGTAGGTCGGCGGATCGAGCCGGTAATGCCCTTCGAGTTCGTTGGGCAACACACGAACAATGCCGTCAATGGTGTTCAGCGGGATCGCGTACTGATCCTCCCCGCACAGCACCATCAGCGCCCGATTGACGGACACGGTGAACGGCAGCCGAATCCGGAAGTGCACGCCCTGCCCCGGTGTCGAGTCGATGCTCATGGTGCCGCCCAGCTGCCGGACTTCTTCGTGAACCACGTCCATGCCCACGCCACGGCCTGAGATCTGGGTAATTTTCTCGGCGGTTGAGAACCCCGGTTGCAGGATGAATTGCAGCACCTCGTGGTCGCGGATGTCGCTGTTCGCGCCGAGCAAGCCACGCTTGATCGCCTTGCGCCGCACGGCCTCCAGCGGCACCCCGGCGCCATCATCGCGAATGTCGAAAATGATGTCACCGCCCTCGCGGGACAAGTCGAGCGTGATCCGGCCTTGAGCCGGTTTGCCGGCCGCGATACGCACCTCGGCGGACTCCAGACCATGGTCGACGGCATTACGCAGCATGTGTTCCAACGGCGCCGCCATGCGTTCGAGGACGTTGCGGTCCATCTCGCCTTCGGCGTTGCCGACGATGAATTCAACGTCCTTGCCCAGTTCGCTGGCCACCTGACGGACGATACGTTTCAAGCGCGGCAGCATCCGTTCGAAGGGCACCATGCGCGTGCGCATCAGGCCTTCCTGCAATTCAGTGTTGATGCGGCCTTGTTGTTGCAGCAGGTTTTCCGCGTCCTGATTGCGTCGATCGAGGGTTTCCTTGAGGTCGAGCAAGTCGGAGGCCGACTCGAACAGTGCCCGCGACAGTTGCTGCAATTGCGAGTGACGGTCCATTTCCAGAGGATCGAATTCTTCGTAGCCCAGGCGTTCGGCGTCGACTTGCTGCCGGCTGAGAATCCGCCCCTGGGTTTCGGTGTCGAGACGGCGCAACTGGTCGCGAATGCGCTCGATGGTGGTTTCCATCTCGCTCAGGGCCACGCGAGCATCGTTGACCTGTTGCTCGATGCGTCCCCGAAAAATCGAGGTTTCGCCGGCCAGGTTGACCAGATCATCGAGCAATTCTGCCGATACTTTGACCATGTCGGCGCCCGCTTCGGCTTGCAGGGCGGGCACCTCGGGTTTAGGAACGGCAGGCGCCACCAGCGGTGTTTCCAGCACGGCCGGATGCCTGAAATTCTTGATCGCATCGATCAGCCGATCGGCCGGCGGCAATGGCTGTCCGGCACGCGCGGCATCGAGCATCTGCGCCAATCGGTCGTGGCTGCGTTGCAGCAACGCGAAGAGCGCGGCCGTCGGTTGCAGCACGCCAGCGGACAGGCCGTCGTAAAGAAATTCCAGTTCATGGGCGAGGTCGCCAATCGGGACTATTTCAACCATCCGCGCGCCACCCTTGAGGGTGTGCAGGTCGCGCAGCAGGGTTTCCATTTCCTGACGATTCGAAGGCTCGGCCTGCCAGCGCAGCAGCGCCGCACCGGAGTTTTCGATGATGTCGAAACCTTCTTCGAGGAAGATTTCCAGCAACTCTGGATCGTGGCCCGGCGAGTCGTTGCTGGCCGTCGGTTCGATCACATCGGCACTGCCGACGTTACCCTGACGAAACGCACGAATGGCCTCGATCAAATCGTCCGGACGGCCCAAAGGCTGGTCGTGCTGTAACCGCTCAAGGAACATCGCCAGTCGCTCATGGCTCTGTTGCAGCAGCTGCGTCAGCGCTTCACTGTGGCTGTAACGGCGATCCAGCAGCCCCTCATAGAGGTTTTCCAGCTCTTGGGCCAGATTGGCAACCGGCTCAACCGCCGCCATCCGCGCGCCGCCTTTGAGGGTGTGTAAATCTCGCTGCAAGGACGACAGCGGGGCGGCGTTATCAGGCTCGCTCAGCCAGCGCCGCAACGCCTGGCCAGCGCCTTCGAGGATATCCACCGCTTCTTCGAGGAAAATCGAAACGATCTCATCATGCTGCTCGACGATGCGGTCCCCTGTAGGAGCGAGCTCGCTCGCGAAAGGCTCACCGGCACCGCGTTTTTCCAATGACAATGCGTCATCGTTTACGTCCATCGCGAGCGAGCTCGCTCCTACAGAGGATCGTTCCAGCTCCGCGGTGACGTCGCCCAGCTCACGAATGCTCAAGGTGCGGCTGCCATCGCTGCGAATCAGCCCCATGGCGGAAGGATCGAGGCTGGCATCGAGCAAGCCGCGCAACGCCCGGACCCGTTCCGGTTGCGGGGTGACTTCCTGGCCGGCGGCCAGTTCGTCGAGCATGTTGATCAGCGCTTCGTGGGCGCTTTTCGCCTCATGGAAAAACGCCTCGCTGACCGCCAGGCTGCTTTCTTCCACCGCGCCATACAGGTCGAGCAAGGCTTCGCAGAGCGCATCCATGGGATGTAGATCAGCCAGGTGCGCGCCTTCGCCCAGGGTGGTCAATTCGTCCAGCAGCGCGCTGAGCTCCTGGCGCTCGCCAGGATGTTGCTGCCAACGCTGCAACAGATTTTCCGCGTCCAGCAGGATGTCCATGCCTTGGGCGAGGAAGTTATTGATCAGCTGCGGATCGCGCTTGATCCGCAACCCGGTGTTCGGCGCGTTCAAGAGGGTTTCCAGACGCTCGGCGAGCAACGTCCGGGTGCGCTCGATCAACGAACCGGCGCCCGGAATCTGCGCCAGCGGGTCAGTCTTGAGTTGTCGCAGTCCACGGCGGAACAAGCCTTCGGCTTCGAGCAGCAGTTCAACTTCGTCCAGGTCCAGCGCCATCAGGTGCGCCTTGTACTCGCGGGCGAGTTGATCCAGCGGTGTTGCCAGCTCGGCGATCGGCAATACGCCGGCCATGGATGCGCTGCCCTTGAGTGTATGCAACGCCCGTTGCAGCTCATCGCTGGCCTGCAGCGGAACATGCTCGGCGGCCTGGTCGAGGAAGCGGTTCAGGCTGGCGAGATGGGTTTCGGCTTCTTTGCGAAAGATCTCCAGCAACAGCGGATCAAGGGCAGCAACGTCCTGCGTATCTTCATCGAAGACAGGTGTATCCCCCTTGGCCAAGGCATGCGCGCGGGCCGCCAATTGGTCGACCTCGTTGCGCTGACGCTGGGCATTGGCGGCGAATTCAGCCACCAGTTCCGGTAGCAGGTTCAGCGCATCGGCCACCAGTTGTTGCACCAATGGCCCCGGTTGAACGCAGTGTTCCAGTACCCGGTTAAGCAGGTTTTCTACGGCCCACGCCAACTCGGCCAGCACCAGTGCACGCACCATCCGGCCACTGCCTTTAAGCGTGTGGAAGGCCCGGCGCAATTCACTCAAGGCTGACGTGTTGTCGGGGTTGGCCGACCAGCGCGGCAGGTATTCGCGGAGGACATCCAGGACTTCGTCGGTTTCTTCAAGGAAGACTTCGCGCAGTTCATCGTCCACCGGTGCCTCGCCCGACGGGGGCGGCAACAGGCTGCCCGGCGTGTCCAGTGCTGGCGGGTTAAGCGCAGACACGGGGCTGGCCAGCACATCGGCCAGGGTCTGGACGATCTCCGGGTCGTGCAATTCCTGAAGGTCCTGCATCGCCTGCGCTTCACTCAGGCTTAGCACATCCTCAAGGACCGGCACCTGCAGCTCGCTGGGGAAAAACCCGAGTGCGGCCAGGCTTTTTTCCGCAACGTCGAGCAGCTGTTCGCCCGGGGCTTGCGGGTCGTCGCTGAGGCGCTCCAGGTAATATTCGATGCTGGTGATGACGTCGGCCAGACTGTCCAGCTCCTGCCAACCGGGCTGGTCCGGCTCCAGCAGCAGATGCTCGCGGATGAAGTGGTTGCACGTCTCGATCAGGCTCGCCGCCCGGTTCAACGGAATCATTGCCAGCGCACCGCGCACTTGGGTCAGCAACGCAGGCAACGGCTGCAAATGCTGACGATCCCAATCGGCGTCGATGTAGTCGACGATCATGTCCTTGGCCTGTTGCAGGCAGATCCGCACCTCGCGAATCACGATCTGATGAATCTGCGTCAGGTCGGTCGTCGGCAGACGACTGTCCTCCTGGCTTTCCGGCTCCACGGTGCCGACCATACCGGCCAGCGTCGCTTCGACGTAGAGCAAGGCTCCGGCGACGTCCATCAAGATCGCGTCATTGGGTTCGCGCTGCCCCTGGGCGAGGCTCAGGACCACCGCCATCTGATCGATGATGACCTTGCGCGGCTGGCCGAACCCCAGCACCGCCAGGGTGTCGGCGATTTGGCGCAAGGGGGCCAGCAGGTTGTCGAGGTCGGAGGTGTGTTGACGGTCGCTGCGCACAAACAGGTCCAGGCGCTCCTTGACCCGCACCAGTTCTTCACACAGCGCGGCCAGCACCGAGCGCATGGCGTCGCGATCGGGGCCGGCGAGCCGTGCCCGTTCTTCATCGACCATCGCACCGTCAGGCAATGCGTCATCCAGTCCGTAGCGATCTTTCATGGTCAGTATCTGCCCGGTAGGGTGTTCGGCCTTGGCAATGTAAAACAGCAAACTTTTCAGCAATTCGGGTGGCGCCGGCCGGTTGATGCCGGCCATGCCCTGTTCGAGCAGGCGCTTGAGTTCTTTATCGGCGTCCTTGAACAAGCTGCGCAACGCCGGGCTGTTGGCGATCGAGCCGCCGCGCATGCCTTCGACCAGCGCCGAGGCGACTTGCCACAACGGACTCAACGGTGCGCTGCCGCACAGCCCTTCAAGGCGCGCGAAGACCTTGGCCAGGTAATCAAGCGTGGTGTCGTTATCGTGCTCACGCAGAAAACCGACCAGCGCCATTTGCAACATCTGCCGCAACTTGCGCAGCACACCGGGCAAGTCCGCCGGTTCCAGTAGCGCCAGCGCCTCATCATCCAGCGGTGGAAGGTCCGGCAGTAGCGGGCTGAACAGGCTGGTTTCCGATAACAGGCTTTCACCACGGGCGCTGCGCAAATCGTTGATCAGCGGCAGCACCACCAACGGCAAATCACGGCGGGCGCCCTGCACCCGGTCGAGGTAGGTCGGTAACTGTCCGAGGGCTTGCAGCAACAAATGAATCGCTTCATCGCGATGGCTCACGCGGTTCAGCTGCAAGGCCGTCGTCAACTGTTCTATCTCTTCGGCGAGCAAGGCCGCGCCGTAGAATTCGACCATCTGCAAACTGCCGTGAACCTGATGGACGCACGCCAGGCAATCGTTCAGGGCGTGCGTTGCCTGAGGGTCATCAAGCAACGTTTCAATCGCCTGGTGAGCAACTTTCAGCGTTTCGGCAATCTCGCCTTTGACCCACTCGAGGGCCACATAGTCGTGCCGATCACCCATAACCACTCCAGTCACTGCTCTAGTCAAAACACGCAAGCGCCCCCAGGCGCTTCACACTTTATCCACAGTCTGCGCCTTGGCGGCCGGCAAGGTGAAACCGGACACCGAACGCCGCAGCTGGCTGGCCATTTTCGCCAGGTTACCGATGCTCTCGGCGGTGGCGGTGGAACCGGACGAGGTCTGCGAGGTGATCTGCTGGATCACGTTCATCGTCAGGGAAATCTGCCCGGCCGAAGAGGTCTGTTGCTGGGCCGCGTTGGAGATGCTCTGGATCAGCGCTGCCAGTGTCTTCGATACGCCTTCGATTTCTTCCAGGGCCACACCGGCATCCTGCGCCAGTCGCGCACCGCGCACCACTTCGGTGGTGGTCTGCTCCATGGAAATGACCGCTTCATTGGTGTCGGTCTGAATCGCCCGCACCAGGGTTTCGATCTGCCGGGTGGCGGCGGACGAGCGCTCGGCCAGGCGCTGGACTTCATCGGCCACCACCGCAAAACCACGCCCGGCGTCACCGGCCATCGAGGCCTGGATCGCCGCGTTGAGCGCGAGGATGTTGGTTTGATCGGCAATGTCATCGATCAGGCTGACTATGTCGCCGATTTCCTGAGAGGACTCGCCCAGACGCTTGATGCGCTTGGCAGTGTCCTGAATCTGCTCGCGGATGTTATCCATGCCGTGGATGGTGTTGTGCACCACCTCATTGCCTTTGTTGGCGATTTCCACCGAGCGTTCGGCCACCGCTGAGGATTCAGCGGCGTTGGCCGAGACCTGGTCAATGGACTGGGCCATTTCGTTGATCGCGGTGGAGGCTTCGCTGATCTGTTGGGCCTGATGTTCCGAGGCCTGCGCCAGGTGCATGGCGGTGGCCTGGGTTTCCTGCACGGCAGCGGCGACCTGGCCGGCGGTGAGGTTGATGGTTGCCACCAGATCGCGCAATTGGTCCACGGAATAGTTGATTGAGTCGGCGATGGTCCCGGTGAAGTCTTCGGTCACCGAGGCGGTCACGGTCAGGTCGCCATCCGCCAAATCTTCGATTTCGTCGAGCAGGCGCATGATTGCGTTCTGGTTGCGCTCGTTTTTCTCGGCGGTTTCGCGCAGCTGTCGGTTGGTTTCCCGAACCATCACCAGACCGATGAGGATGATCGACATCAGCGCCAGCAAGCCCAGCACATAGCCGCCAATGGTGTCGGTCTTGCGCCCGCCGACGAGGTTTTCGAAGCCGGTGGCCAGGTGCGATGCTTCGTCGAGCAGGGTTTGCGACAAGGTGAAAATGTTGCTGGCCGATTCACGGACCTTGAACAGCTCGGGCGAGGTTTCGAGGATTTCATCCACCGAGCCGGAAACGAATTGGAACATCTCGGCAATATCAGTCAAACGGGCGCGAGCATCGCGGTCTTCGACCTGGCTGATTTTCAGTGTCGGATTGCCCTGGAGCATGCCATTGAGCACCAGGCCGAAACGCGCGGCATCTCGACCAAACGCATCGGCGGCCTGTTGCGAGTTTTCGTCGCCGGACAACACGGTGTTCACCGCCCCCAGGATGCGCTCGGCCAACAGCGACTGGCGCTGGGCCATCGCGACCTGGGCGGCCGGTGCGCCGCGTTGCAGGAGGATCTCGACAACCTTTTCGTACTCGACCTGCAACTGCGGCACGGTTTCGGCCAAGGTTGCGGCGACTTGATGCAGTGACAAAACAGTCTGTTCGCTGGAGAGGATGGCGTCGGTGTTTTTCAGCAGGCGTTCCCAGTCCAGCTGAACGGCGCGCATTTCCGGGCGCACGGTGGATGGCGCGGGGGGCAGGCCGGTGGTGGGGTCGCCCTTTTTCAGGTAACCCCAGCGCTGGGCGAAGTCATTTCGCGCCTCGCCCAGCAACTTGAACGCCGCTGCCTTGCCGGCGGCGGCTTCGGTGGCGTTTTTGGCGATGCGTTGGGACAGCACGCGCAACTCGCCCGCGTGACCGATGTACTGTTTGTCGTACGTGGCCTGGGTGTTGAGGTAAGCGAAGTTGGCAAACAGCAGCATGATGAAAACGATCAGCGCGATGAACAGCACGATGATCTGCGACCGGCTGCGCGACCCTTCTGGCTTGCCTGTTTTTGCTTTTATCATCGGTCCTCGCCTGAACTGCTGAATTCTCTATCGCCGCCAATCTACGGGCGCTGCGCGATCCCCTTGTAGCAGCTGGCGAAGCCTGCGTCCGGCTGCGAAGCAGCCGTAAACCCTGACGTCGCGTTGCATCTGAAGCACCGCGCTACTCTAATTGCGAGGGCTTCGCCCTCGAACGCAGCCTCCGGCAGCTGCTACATAAGCCAATGCGTCCGCGTTTACAGCGCTACGCTCATAAAGCTCTGCGATTGCGCCAACGCAAACGGGCTGAACACCTGCCAGGTCTGCTCGCACTGAAACCGGCCTTTGATGAACGGTGCAATCGGGTCGCTCAAGGTCTCTGTCGGTAAAAGACTGTCCTGCGCAAAGTGCTGGAGGCCGAAGACTTCATCGACCATCAACCCCGCAAACACGTCTTGATGCTCCACCACCAACACCCGACGCTGCTTGCGCAGTGTCGAGAGCTCATGCCCGAAGAATGCGCATAAATCCATGATCGGCAGCAACCGTCCGCGCAAATTGGCCACACCCTTGACCCAGGGTTTTACCCCCGGCAACTGCGTGCACCGCGGCTCGTGCAACACTTCGCTGACTTCGCCCATCGGCGCGACGTACCAGTGCTCGCCCAAACGGAAGCCGATGCCGCTCCAGCTGTCCTGCCGGGTCGGCTGGGACGGCAAATCCGCCGCCAGCAGACGGCAGCGCCGGTCGATCTGCAGCAGCAGTTCGAAAGCAGTCAGCGACTCGGTCATGGCCGGATGATCAACCGGCCAGCACGTTGTTCAGGATTTTGATCAGGGTTTCTTCATCGACCGGCTTGGTCAGGTAATCCTTGGCGCCCTGGCGCGTGCCCCAGACCTTATCGGTTTCCTGATCCTTGGTGGTGATGATGATCACCGGGATGTGCCCGGTGTCCGGGTCTTTGGTCAGCTGACGGGTCGCCTGAAAACCATTGAGGCCGGGCATGACGATGTCCATCAGCACCGCATCGGGTTTTTCCTGGCGCGCCAGTGCCACGCCGTCGGCGCCATTTTCAGCTTTCAACACTTCATGGCCGTGCTTTTCGAGCATGCCGGTCAGTTTGTACATTTCAGTCGGCGAATCATCGACGATCAGAATACGTGCCATGGTCTTCCCCATTCTTGTCGACGCCGGGCCCGCTGGCCGAGCGTCACTGTGCGTGTCCTACTGCGGCAAAACGGCGGCGAAGCCCGGTACATGGGCCTGGATCGCGTTCAGCAGCTCTTCCTTGCTGAAAGGCTTGGTCAAAAACTGGTCGGAGCCGACGATGCGCCCCTTGGCCTTGTCGAACAGCCCGTCCTTGGACGACAGCATAATCACTGGCGTGGACTTGAACGCACTGTTGTTCTTGATTAAAGCGCAGGTCTGATAGCCATCCAGACGCGGCATCATGATGTCGACAAAGATGATGCCCGGGTGATTGTCTGCAATCTTGGCCAAGGCATCGAAACCGTCGATGGCCGTGATGACCTCACACCCCACATTCTTCAACAGCGTTTCGGCGGTGCGGCGAATCGTCTTCGAATCGTCGATCACCATGACCTTCAAGGCGCTGGAATGCTGTTCCATAGTGGCTCTACCGTCGCCTTTGCGAATCAATTTGTCCGTTTTCCGGTTACCGGGGGCTCGAAACCCTTGATGCTCAAGGGCCAGCACGGCATGGCAGCCTTTTTAGCACAGTCTCCAAATCCAATCTATCGGCCGACCTTTGCGTGGGTTTTTCCTTGACCGGGAACACACTCAGCGCCACTCTGACGCCACTTTTATACGGTCCTTTTGGACTGATCCTTTGTGGGAGCGAGCTTGCTCGCGATGATCGTTAACGATGACGCGTGCTGGCTGGATGGGCGCGGTGTTCTCAGCTCCATCGCGAGCAGGCTCGCTCCCACAGGTCGACATTACCACCCAAATTTCGAGGAAAAACCCATGAGCGTTCGCGTCGGGATTGTCATGGATCCTATTGCCGGCATTTCCTATAAAAAGGATAGCTCGCTGGCCATGTTGCTGGCCGCACAGAAGCGCGGTTGGGAACTGTTCTATATGGAACAGAGCGATTTGTACCAGGCTGAAGGTGAGGCGCGGGCGCGGATGCGACCGTTGAAAGTCTTTGCCGACCCGCATAAATGGTTCGAACTCGAAGCCGAGACTGACGCGCTGTTGAGCGATCTGGACGTGATCCTGATGCGCAAGGATCCACCGTTCGACATGGAGTTCGTCTACTCCACTTACCTGTTGGAGCAGGCCGAGCGCGCTGGCGTACTGGTGGTGAACAAGCCGCAGAGCCTGCGTGACTGCAACGAGAAGCTGTTCGCCACGCTGTTCCCGCAGTGCACGCCGCCGACCATCGTCAGCCGCCGTCCGGACGTCCTGCGTGAATTCGCCGATCACCACGGCGACGTGATCCTCAAGCCGCTTGACGGCATGGGCGGCTCATCGATCTTCCGCCATACCGCCGGCCACCCTAACCTGTCGGTGATCCTCGAAACCCTGACCCTGCATGGCAAGCAGCAGATCATGATCCAGGGCTATCTGCCCGCTATCGTCGATGGCGACAAACGCATCCTGATGATCGACGGCGAGCCGGTGGATTACTGCCTGGCGCGGATTCCCGCCGCTGGCGAAACCCGTGGCAACCTCGCGGCCGGTGGTCGTGGCGAAGCCCGTCCGCTGACCGACAAGGATCGCTGGATCGCCGCGCAAGTAGGTCCGACCCTGCGCGAGAAGGGCCTGCTGTTCGTTGGCCTCGATGTGATCGGCGAGCATCTGACAGAAATCAACGTCACCAGCCCGACGTGCATTCGCGAGATTGATAACGCGTTTGGCACCGACATCGGCGGGATGCTGATGGATGCCATCGAGAAGAAGCTGCAAGCTGCAAGCTCCAAGCCGCAGGTTTGAAGCGCGTGCATACAGCTTGTCGCTTGAAGCTTGTAGCTTGAAGCTAAAAACCAACATTGCGTTATCATGCCGGGCTCGTAAAAACGCGATGTTGGTTTTTCTGTCATGACACTTCCGTCCGATCTGCCCGTTGAACTCGCCCATCGTGGCGTGCGCCCGGCCGATCGCCTCGGTTTTACCCTGTTTCTCGCAGCGTTGATTCACCTGGCCTTGCTGTTGGGCGTCGGCTTTACGATGGTTGAACCCAAGCAAATCAGCAAAACCCTGGAAATCACCCTCGCCACCTTCAAAAGCGAAAAAAAGCCTGCGAAAGCTGACTTCCTGGCACAGGAAAATCAGGAAGGCAGTGGCACCCTGGATAAAAAGGCGCTCCCCAAGACGACCGAAGTCGCGCCCTTCCAGGACAATAAGGTGCAGAAAGTCACGCCACCGCCGGCCGCCAAACCTGAAGTGCAGGTCGCACCGCCCAAGGCCGCGGTGACCACCGTGGCGCCGAAGCCGAAAAAAGCCCCCGCCAAAAACCAGGAACTCAAGACTGAAACCAAACCTGCAGTGGCGGCGCCGACGTTCGACAGCTCGCAGCTGTCCAGCGACATCGCCAGCCTGGAAGCGGAACTGGCCAACGAACAACAGCTGTACGCCAAGCGCCCGCGCATCCATCGCCTGAGCGCGGCCTCGACCATGCGCGACAAGGGCGCCTGGTACAAAGATGATTGGCGCAAGAAGGTTGAGCGGATCGGTAATCTCAATTATCCCGACGAAGCACGGCGCCAGCAGATCTACGGCAATTTGCGCCTGATGGTCTCGATCAACAGCGACGGTTCACTCTACGAAGTGCTGGTACTGGAGTCTTCCGGCCAGCCGTTGCTTGACCAGGCCGCCCAGCGCATCGTGCGCCTGGCCGCGCCGTTTGCACCGTTTACCGGCGACCTGTCAGACGTCGACCGACTGGAAATCATCCGGACCTGGAAATTTGCGCGCGGGGATAAACTCTTCAGCAATTAAGGGCCTACACGCTCCCTGTAGCAACTGGCGAAGCCTGCGTTCGAGGACGCAGTCCTCGCAAACCCACCAACCACGGTCATCCTATAAGAATGATGTATGGCGATTTACATCTGCTTCGCAGCCGAACGCAGGCTTCGCCAGCGGCTACAGAAGGTCGCGACAGCACTTTCCTGCACATCCCCAGCTTGTCAGTTCGCCCCTCCAACGCCACACTAGCGCTCATGAAGAACGTCAGCCCCAGCTACCTCAAGCATCACTTCCTGATCGCCATGCCTCACATGGTCGACCCGAACTTTGCGCACACCTTGACCTACATCGTCGAGCACACGGCCAATGGTGCCATGGGGCTGGTGGTCAACCGTGTGCAGGACCTCAATCTGGCCGACATCCTCGAGCAATTACGTCCCGACGTCGAAACACCCGTGCTCTGCCAGCATGTGCCGATCTTCATCGGCGGCCCGGTGCAGACTGATCGCGGTTTTGTCCTGCACCCTTCGGGGCAGAGCTATCAGGCAACCGTTGATCTGGAAGGCGAACTGTCGCTATCGACCTCCCAGGATGTGCTGTTCGCCATCGCCGACGGCGTGGGTCCGGCAAAAAGCCTGATTGTCCTTGGCTACGCCGGCTGGGAAGCCGGGCAGCTCGAGGCCGAACTGGCCGACAACGCCTGGCTGACCTGCCCTTACGACGCCGACATCCTGTTCAACACCAGCAGCGAACTGCGCCTGGAAGCGGCGGCCAAACACCTGGGCATCAATCTAAGCCTGCTCACCAGCCAGGCGGGGCACTCCTGATGGCCCTGCAGCTGATTCTGGGATTCGATTACGGCACCAAACAGATTGGCGTCGCAGTCGGCCAGGTGATTACCGGCCAGGCCCGTGAGTTGTGCACGCTGAAGGCACAAAACGGTATTCCGGACTGGAACCAGGTCGAAGCCCTCATTAAAGAGTGGAAACCCGATGCCGTGGTCGTCGGCCTGCCATTGAACATGGACGGCACGCCCAGCGACATGTGCCTGCGGGCCGAAAAGTTCGCCCGCCGCCTCAACGGCCGCTACAACTTGCCCTTCTATACCCACGATGAACGCCTGACGACTTTCGAGGCCAAGGGCGAACGCCGCGATCGTGGCGGGCAAAAGGGCAGTTACCGCGACAACCCGGTCGACGCCATCGCCGCCGCCCTGCTGCTGCAAGGCTGGCTCGACGAAAACACCGCACTGTTCGTATCCTGAAGAGCCGTCATCACGTCTCTCTTAGCTACAACCCGAGCCAAACGCAGTGAGACCCGGCTCGGGCCCAAGAAGGAGCAACCATGAGCCTGCCCAATCCCGTTGAACTGATCGGCCAAATGGCGATCCGCCTTGACGCCTACCTGGCCAAACGAGGCATCAGCGAACCGCGCTACATCGGTATCCGTACCGGCGGCGTCTGGGTCGCCCAGGCGTTGCTCAAGGAACTGGGCAGCGACTCGCCACTGGGGACACTGGACGTTTCCTTCTACCGCGACGATTTCAGCCAGAACGGCCTGCACCCGCAAGTCCGCCCGTCGGCCTTGCCGTTCGAGATCGAAGGCCAGCACCTGGTGCTGATCGACGACGTGCTGATGAGCGGCCGAACCATCCGCGCGGCCCTGAACGAACTCTTCGACTATGGTCGCCCGGCCAGCGTGACGCTGGTCTGCCTGCTGGACCTGGACGCCGGTGAACTGCCGATCCGCCCAGACGTGGTCGGTGCAACCTTGTCCCTCTCCGCCCACGAGCGCGTGAAGTTGTCCGGCCCGGAACTTGCGCTCGAACTGCAAGACCTCGCCCTTTAATTCGCCCTATTGAGAGTCCCCCTCGCGATGACGCCTCTAGAAACCAAGCGCCCGCTGCAGCTCAATGATCAGGGCCAGCTGCGCCACTTCCTCTCGCTCGACGGCTTGCGCCGCGAGTTGCTGACGGAAATCCTCGATACCGCCGACTCGTTCCTCGAAGTCGGCGCCCGGGCGGTGAAGAAAGTCCCGTTGCTGCGCGGCAAGACCGTGTGCAACGTGTTCTTCGAGAACTCCACCCGCACCCGCACCACCTTCGAACTGGCCGCTCAGCGGCTGTCGGCCGACGTGATCACCCTGAACGTGTCCACGTCGTCGGCGAGCAAGGGCGAAACCCTGCTCGATACCCTGCGCAACCTCGAAGCGATGGCCGCCGACATGTTCGTCGTGCGCCACGGTGATTCTGGCGCCGCGCACTTCATCGCCGAACATGTGTGCCCGCAAGTGGCGATCATCAACGGCGGCGACGGCCGTCACGCCCACCCGACTCAAGGCATGCTCGACATGCTCACCATCCGTCGGCACAAGGGCGGCTTCGAAAACCTCTCGGTTGCCATCGTCGGTGACATCCTGCACTCGCGGGTCGCACGCTCGAACATGCTGGCGCTGAAAACCCTCGGCTGCCCGGACATCCGCGTGATCGCGCCGAAAACCCTGTTGCCGATCGGTATCGAGCAATACGGCGTGAAGGTCTACACCGACATGACCGAAGGCCTGAAAGACGTCGACGTGGTGATCATGCTGCGCCTGCAACGCGAGCGCATGACCGGCGGCCTGCTGCCGAGCGAGGGCGAGTTCTACCGCCTGTTCGGCCTGACCACCGCGCGTCTGGCCGGGGCCAAACCGGATTGCATCGTCATGCACCCGGGGCCGATCAACCGAGGGGTGGAAATTGAGTCGGCGGTGGCCGACGGTCCGCACTCGGTGATTCTCAACCAGGTAACCTACGGCATCGCGATTCGTATGGCCGTGCTGTCCATGGCCATGAGCGGGCAGACTGCCCAGCGCCAATTCGAGCAGGAGAACGCCCAGTGAAGCTCAGCATCCTCGGCGCCCGCGTCATCGATCCAGCCACTGGCCTGGATAAAGTTACCGACATTCATATTGAAGCCTGCAAGATCGTCGCCCTGGGTACCGCGCCGGCCGGTTTTGTGTCCGTCGACACCCTCGACGCCCAAGGCCTCGTCGCCGCCCCTGGCCTGGTTGACCTGAACGTCGCCCTGCGCGAGCCGGGTTACAGCCGCAAAGGCTCCATCGTCAGCGAAACCCGTGCCGCTGCGGCCGGCGGTGTCACCAGCCTGTGCTGCCCGCCGAAAACCAAACCGGTGCTGGACACCTCGGCCGTGGCCGAACTGATCCTCGACCGCGCCCGCGAGGCCGGCAACACTAAAGTTTTCCCGATTGGTGCCCTGAGCAAAGGCCTGGACGGCGAACAGCTGGCGGAGCTGGTCGCGTTGCGCGATGCCGGTTGCGTGGCCTTCGGCAACGGTCTGGAAAGCTTCCGCAACACCCGCACGCTGTGCCGTGCGCTGGAGTACGCGGCGACCTTCGACCTGACGGTGATTTTCAACTCGCAGGACCATGATCTGGCCGAAGGTGGTTTGGCGCATGAAGGCCCGACTGCCAGTTTCCTCGGTTTGCCGGGGATTCCGGAAACCGCTGAAACCGTAGCCCTGGCCCGGGATCTGTTGCTGGTCGAGCAAAGTGGCGTGCGCGCGCATTTCAGTCAGCTCACCAGCGCTCGCGGCGTGGCCCTGATCGCTCAGGCTCAAGCGCGTGGGCTGCCGGTGACCGCCGATGTGGCGCTGTATCAACTGATCCTGACCGACGAAGCCCTGATCAACTTCAGCAGCCTGTATCACGTCCAGCCACCGCTGCGCACCCGCGCCGACCGCGACGGCCTGCGTGAGGCGGTGAAGTCGGGTGTGGTTTCAGCGATTTCCAGCCACCATCAACCGCACGAGCGCGATGCCAAACTGGCGCCGTTCGGGGCGACCGAGCCGGGGATCAGCAGTGTCGAACTGTTGCTGCCGCTGGCGATGACGCTGGTGGAAGATGGGCTGCTGGATCTGCCGACGTTGCTGGCGCGACTGAGCTCCGGACCTGCAGAAGCGTTGCGCCTGCCGGCCGGCAAGCTGGCCGTCGGTGGACCGGCGGACATCGTGCTGTTTGACCCGGCGGCGTCGACCGTGGCCGGTGAAACCTGGCTGTCCAAGGGCGAGAACTGCCCGTTCATTGGGCATAGCCTGCCGGGACTGGTGCGTTACACCCTGGTGGATGGGCGGATTAGCCACCAGGCGTAAAACCGCGCTGCCTGCATTCGCGAGCAGGCTCGCTCCCACATTTTACCGAGTTACTTGGTAGAACCCGATCAAATGTGGGAGCGAGCTTGCTCGCGAAGATTTACTGGAAGGCGCCTCTGTTCTGCGCATTGCGAATCGACACCTGGTCATTCAGCGTCCAGAAGTCATACAGCACGCCCACAAAGAACAACCCGCCCGTCAGCAGGTACAGCAACCCGCTGATCCATTTCCCCTGATACATCCGGTGTACGCCGAACACCCCAAGAAACGTCAGTAGAATCCACGCCACGTTGTACTCGATGGGCCCGGCGGTAAAACGCAGGTCCGCTTCACGGTCCATGGCTGGAATCAGAAACACGTCGATCAGCCAGCCAATGCCCAGCAAACCGAAGGTGAAAAACCAGATCGTCCCGGTCACCGGCTTGCCGTAATAAAAGCGGTGAGCCCCGGTGAAACCGAAAATCCATAGCAGGTAACCAATCACTTTGCTGTGCGTATCTTGATGCGGGCCGGCCTGTTGATAGGTGTTCATGAAGGACCTCGTTTCACGCGATAGATAAATATTCTTGAATTCTTTGTGACTTTTTTACAGGTTGCCGACGTGTGGCACATGTTACGTTGTCGTCCGTCAAAGCCTTATAGCACCTGACTTCTGTCCGACAATTGCGTCCATTTACTGCTTGTTTGGTTCCGTTGACCTCCAGGTTGAATCGACCAACGGCCTCGGAAGGGACAAAAAAGCTGTTATAAAGTTGCGCGCTAACCCATACGAGCCCTGCCTAATGCGTCCATTTTTCAAGACATGGCTAACCATTTGCCTTTTGATGCCACTGGCCGCCCACGCCACCAATCGTGAGCAACGTCTTCCTAACGTTAATGGTTACACCCCAAAATCCCATGTTTCTGCTCCTTCAAGCAAAAACAAACATACTGCAAAACTTTCGACTCACCTGAGCAAAGCCAACAGCAAACTTGTACCGCCGATGGCGGCCAAGGAAAGCAGCAACGTGTTGAGCCGCGCAGTCAACGTCCTCGGTACTCCATACCGTTGGGGCGGCAGCAGCCCAAGTAAAGGGTTCGATTGCAGTGGTCTGGTGAAATACGCGTTTAACGACGCTACATTTGACCTGCCGCGCACGTCGAACGCGATGGCCAGCGGTCATGGCCAGAAAGTCGATCGCAACGATCTGAAACCAGGCGATCTGATTTTCTTCAACATCAAGAGCCGCCGGGTCAATCACGTTGCCATCTACCTGGGCAACGACCGATTCATCCATGCACCGCGTCGTGGCAAGTCGGTAAGCATCGACACCCTGAAGAAGCCGTACTGGGAAGACCACTACGTGGTTGCCAAGCGGGTTCTGCCAAAAGAACCGGGCCAGATGCGCGTCGTTCAGCGCTGATTTGAAGCTGTGTCGGTCATGAGGCCCCCTTCGCGGGCAAGTCGGATCGCCGCACCGCTCGCTCCTACAGGATTTATGTGATCCCTGTAGGAGCGAGGCTTGCCCGCGAAGGCGTTTCTGGACCGATCAAAAGTTATCCGGTGACCGCGCCTTCTCCCGCGCATGATCGCGACTGACCAATCCCTTGGCCACCAATTCCTTCAAGCACATATCCAGCGTCTGCATCCCCAGGTTCCCACCGGTCTGAATCGCTGAGTACATCTGCGCCACCTTGTCCTCACGGATCAGATTACGGATCGCCGACGTGCCGAGCATGATTTCGTGGGCCGCGATCCGCCCACCGCCAATTTTCTTGACCAGTGTCTGCGACACCACCGCCAGCAACGACTCCGACAGCATTGAACGCACCATCGACTTTTCGTCCCCCGGGAACACATCCACCACCCGGTCGATGGTTTTCGCCGCTGACGTGGTGTGCAGCGTGCCAAACACCAGGTGGCCAGTCTCAGCGGCGGTCAGCGCCAGGCGAATGGTCTCCAGATCGCGCATTTCCCCCACCAGGATCACATCCGGATCTTCGCGCAAGGCCGAGCGTAGCGCCGTAGCGAAACTGCGGGTATCACGATGGACTTCACGCTGGTTGATCAGGCATTTGCGCGATTCATGGACGAATTCTATCGGGTCTTCGATGGTGAGAATGTGGTGGTGGCGGTGGTTGTTCAGGTAATCGATCATCGCCGCCAGGGTGGTGGACTTGCCGGAACCGGTTGGCCCCGTGACCAGCACCAGACCACGGGGGGCATCGGTAATTTTGCGAAACACTTCCCCCATGCCCAGGTCATCCATGCTCAGGACCTTGGGCGCAATGGTCCGGAACACCGCGCCGGCACCGCGATTCTGGTTGAAGGCGTTAACCCGAAAGCGCGCTACGCCGGGCACATCAAAGGAAAAGTCGGTTTCCAGGTGTTTCTCAAAGTCCACACGCTGGGTGTCGTTCATGATGTCGTAGATGAGTGCTTGAACCTGTTTGTGGTCCAGGGCCGGCAGGTTGATGCGCCGCACATCACCATCGACACGAATCATCGGTGGCATGCCGGCAGACAGGTGCAAGTCGGACGCCCCCTGTTTAGCGCTGAAGGCCAGCAGCTCAGTGATATCCATAGCACTCCTCAATTCCAGTAGAATGCCGCGAACCTCAGACCCGCTGGCACCCCTTGAATGTCCACGATAGCAGACAACATCGCTCAGGTTAGATCACGCATCCACGCCGCCGCCCTCGCCGCCCACCGCGATGAACACAGCGTTCAGCTGCTGGCCGTGAGCAAGACCAAGCCCGCCGAGGCCCTGCGTGAAGCCCACGCCGCGGGGTTGCGCGATTTTGGCGAGAACTACCTGCAGGAAGCCCTGAGCAAACAGCTTGAATTGGCCGACCTGCCCTTGATCTGGCACTTCATCGGCCCCATTCAGTCGAACAAGACTCGCGCTATCGCCGAGCACTTCGACTGGGTGCATTCCGTGGATCGTTTGAAAATCGCACAACGGTTGTCCGAACAACGCCCTGCCGATAGGCCGCCATTGAACATCTGCATCCAGGTCAACGTCAGCGGCGAAGCCAGTAAATCCGGCTGTACCCCGGCCGACCTGCCGGCCCTGGCCAACGCCATCAGCGAATTGCCGCGCATCAAATTGCGCGGGCTGATGGCAATCCCCGAGCCGACCGAAGATCGCGCCGCCCAGGACGCCGCTTTTGCGGCCGTGCAGACACTGCAAGCCAGCCTCAATCTACCGCTCGACACGCTTTCCATGGGCATGAGCCACGACCTTGAGTCGGCCATCGCCATGGGCGCCACCTGGGTCCGTATCGGTACGGCCCTGTTTGGTGCCCGCGACTACGGTCAGCCTTGATCCATGACCGACTCTTCTATTTATAAGGACCTGACATGAGCAAGACTCGTATTGCCTTTATCGGTGCCGGCAACATGGCCGCCAGCCTCATCGGCGGTTTGCGCGCCAAAGGTCTGGACGCCGCGCAGATCCGTGCCAGCGATCCGGGTGCTGAAACCCGCACCAAAGTGAAGGCTGAACACGGTATCGACGTATTCGCCGACAACGCCGAAGCCATCCAGGACGCTGACGTCGTCGTGCTTGCCGTCAAACCCCAAGCGATGAAAGCCGTCTGCGAAGCGATTCGCCCGAGCTTGAAACCGAATCAACTGGTGGTTTCCATCGCGGCAGGCATCACCTGCGCCAGCATGAACAACTGGCTCGGCGCCCAGCCGATCGTGCGTTGCATGCCCAACACCCCGGCACTGTTGCGTCAGGGCGTAAGCGGTTTGTTCGCCACCGCCGAAGTGAACGCTGATCAACGCCAGCAAGCGCAAGAGCTGCTGTCGGCCGTCGGCACCGCGTTGTGGCTGACCGAAGAGCAACAACTGGACGCGGTGACGGCCGTCTCCGGCTCGGGCCCGGCGTATTTCTTCCTGCTGATCGAAGCCATGACCGCTGCAGGCGTGAAGCTCGGCCTGCCCGCAGACATCGCCGCACAACTGACCCTTCAAACCGCTTTGGGCGCCGCACACATGGCGGTGGCCAGTGATGTCGATGCGGCCGAACTGCGCCGCCGCGTAACGTCACCGGCGGGCACCACGGAAGCGGCGATCAAGTCGTTCCAGGCCGGCGGCTTTGAAGCCCTGGTAGAAAAAGCACTCGGCGCCGCTGCGCATCGTTCGGCCGAGATGGCTGAGCAACTCGGTCGCTAACCCGCTCTCTCAAAGGAATCAATGATGCTCGGACTCAATGACGCTGCCATTTTCGTGATTCAAACCCTGGGCAGCCTGTACCTGCTGATCGTGCTGCTGCGCTTCATCCTGCAACTGGTTCGGGCAAACTTCTACAACCCGCTCTGCCAGTTCGCCGTAAAGGCCACTCAACCTCTGCTCAAGCCACTGCGCCGGGTCATCCCGAGCATGTTCGGGCTGGACATGTCATCGCTGGTACTGGCGCTGGTCGTGCAGATGGCGCTGTACGCGGTCATCCTGCTGCTCAGCGGCTACAAGGTCGACGTATTGTTCCTGGCGCCGTGGGCGCTGATCGGCATCTTCTCGCTGTTTTTGAAGGTGTTGTTCTACGCGATGATCATCAGTGTGATTCTGTCCTGGGTTGCCCCAGGCAGCCGCAGCCCGGCCGCAGAGCTGGTCACACAGATCACTGAACCGGTACTCGCACCATTCCGCCGAATCATTCCGAACCTGGGCGGCCTCGATATTTCGCCGATCTTCGCGTTTATTGCACTGCAGTTGCTGCAAAGCTGGCTGATTCCGCGCGTTGCGTACTACGCCCTGATGCCGAGGGAGCTGTTCGGGCTGATCTGATTCTGGCAGACCGAGGTGCGTCATTCGCGGGCAAGTCGAATCGTCGCACCGCTCGCTCCTACATTGGAATACGTATCCCTGTAGGCGCGAGGCTTGCCCGCGAAGAACGATAACGCGGTCCCACTGAATGAAATCAGGCCCGGCCTTTGCTTGCTGCTAAAGGCACTGGTCTTTAGACTTACGCCTCATTTCAACGAGAGCAGGGTCGATGCCAACTGCCTTTCCCGCCGATTCTGTTGGTCTGGTGACGCCGCAAATGGCGCACTTCAGCGAGCCCCTGGCCCTGGCCTGTGGCCGTTCGCTTCCAGCCTATGACTTGATTTACGAGACCTACGGCACGCTGAACGCCACGGCGAGCAACGCCGTGCTGATCTGCCACGCCTTGTCCGGTCACCATCACGCTGCCGGCTTCCATAGCCCCGACGAGCGCAAACCCGGTTGGTGGGACAGCTGCATCGGCCCCGGCAAACCGATCGACACCCGCAAGTTCTTCGTGGTCAGCCTGAACAACCTCGGTGGATGTAACGGCTCTACCGGCCCAAGCAGCACCAATCCGGAAACCGGCAAGCCGTTTGGTGCCGATTTCCCGGTGCTGACCGTGGAAGACTGGGTCCACAGCCAGGCGCGTCTGGCGGATCGACTCGGCATCAGCCAATGGGCCGCTGTGATTGGTGGCAGTCTGGGCGGCATGCAGGCGATGCAGTGGAGCATCACCTACCCGGATCGCATACGCCACTGCCTGGCTATCGCTTCGGCACCCAAGCTGTCGGCGCAGAACATTGCCTTTAACGAAGTGGCACGCCAGGCGATCCTCACCGACCCCGAATTCCACGGCGGTTCGTTCCAGGAAGCCGGCGTGATCCCCAAGCGCGGCTTGATGCTCGCGCGGATGGTCGGGCACATCACCTACCTGTCCGATGACTCGATGGGCGAAAAATTCGGCCGCGGACTCAAAAGCGAAAAGCTCAACTACGACTTCCACAGCGTCGAGTTCCAGGTCGAAAGCTACCTGCGTTATCAGGGCGAAGAGTTCTCCGGACGTTTTGATGCCAACACGTACCTGCTGATGACCAAGGCGCTGGACTACTTCGACCCGGCGGCGAACTTCGACGATGACCTGGCAAAAACCTTCGCCAATGCCCAGGCCAAGTTCTGCGTGATGTCTTTCACCACCGACTGGCGCTTCTCCCCTGCCCGCTCGCGGGAGCTGGTGGACGCGCTGATGGCGGCCAAGAAAGACGTTTGCTACCTCGAGATCGATGCTCCGCAAGGCCACGACGCCTTCCTGATTCCGATCCCGCGCTACTTGCAGGCGTTCAGTCACTACATGAACCGTATTACGTTGTGAGAAAGCCATGAGAGCTGATCTGGAAATCATCCAGGAATGGATCCCCGCCGGCAGCCGCGTGCTCGACCTCGGTTGCGGTGATGGCGAGTTACTGGCCTGGCTGCGCGACAACAAGCAAGTCACGGGCTATGGCCTGGAAAACGACCCGGACAACATTGCCGAGTGCATGGCCAAGGGTGTCAACGTCATTGAGCAGGACCTGGACAAGGGCCTGGGCAACTTTGCCAGCAACAGCTTCGACATCGTGGTCATGACCCAGGCGCTGCAAGCGGTGCACTACCCGGACAAGATCCTCGACGAAATGCTGCGCGTCGGTCGCCAGTGCATCATCACCTTCCCCAACTTCGGTCACTGGCG
This sequence comes from Pseudomonas sp. IT-P253, assembly GCF_949768125.1. Taxonomy (NCBI): domain Bacteria; kingdom Pseudomonadati; phylum Pseudomonadota; class Gammaproteobacteria; order Pseudomonadales; family Pseudomonadaceae; genus Pseudomonas; species Pseudomonas sp. IT-P253. The sequence continues at coordinate 45,359 of NZ_CATKPT010000083.1, forward strand.
CTGCCGCTGGTACCTGGCGAGCAAGGGCCGGATGCCGGTGTCCGATTTTCTGCCGTACACCTGGTACAACACGCCGAACATCCACTTCTGCACCTTCGGCGACTTTGAAGAACTGTGTCGCGAACGTGAAGCCAAGGTCATTGATCGGCTTGCGGTGGATCAACAGCACCGCCACGGGTGGGCCAGTAAGCTATGGCCTAATCTATTAGGTGAAATCGGCATTTACCGCGTCAGCAGCCCGGGGCTGCAAGACCACAAGGTCGCGGTCTGAACCACGACACTTCGAGGAGAACGATCATGGGTCGTCTAGCGCTGTTTTTACTTACTGCCTGCCTGAGCGTCACCGCCATGGCCGCCGACGTCATCAAGGGCGAGCGCCAGGAGACCTTTGGCGACGTGACGGTGCACTACAACACCTTCAACTCCACCTACCTGACACCGGACATCGCCAAAGCGGCGGAGCTGATCCGCAGCAAGAACCAGGGCGTGATCAATATTTCGGTGATCAAGGACGGCAAGCCGCAGATGGCGCAAGTGAGCGGCTCGGTCAAAGACCTGACCAGCCAGAGCGTACCGCTGAAATTCAAACAGATCACCGAACAAGGCGCGATCTACTACATCGCGCAATACCCGGTGGATCAGCAAGAAGTCCGCACCTTTGAGATCAATGTGCAGAACGGCGACAAAACCAACACCATCAATTTCAACCAAGAGCTTTTCCCCGGCGAATGATCAACTTCACGCAACTCGTACTGGCCAGCCACAACGCCGGCAAACTCAAGGAACTCCAGGCCATGCTCGGCGAATCGGTGCATCTGCGCTCGATCGGCGAGTTCAGCAGCGTCGAGCCTGAAGAAACCGGCCTGTCATTCGTCGAGAACGCCATCCTCAAGGCTCGAAATGCCGCGCGCATTTCCGGCCTGCCGGCATTGGCCGACGATTCCGGGCTGGCCGTGGACTTCCTCGGCGGTGCGCCAGGGATCTACTCGGCTCGTTACGCGGACGGCAAAGGCGATGCGGCCAACAACGCCAAACTGCTCGATGCCTTGAAGGATGTACCGCAAGCCGAGCGCGGCGCGCAGTTCGTCTGTGTGCTGGCGCTGGTGCGACATGCCGACGATCCGCTGCCGATCATTTGTGAAGGTTTGTGGCACGGGCGTATCTTGCCAGCGGCCAGCGGTGAGCATGGTTTCGGCTACGATCCGCTGTTCTGGGTGCCGGAGCGCGATTGCTCCAGCGCCGAGCTGAGCCCGAGCGACAAGAACCTCATCAGCCACCGCGCCCGTGCAATGGATCTGCTGCGCCAGCGTCTGGGCTTGAAATGACCCGTGAATCGTCCGCGTCACCGCTGATCTTCGGCGGTGCCGCACAATCGCCTCGGGCCGTGCTCCCTATGCTGCCGCCCCTGGCGCTGTACATCCACATCCCGTGGTGTGTGCGCAAATGCCCTTATTGCGACTTCAACTCCCATACCGCCAGCCCCGTGCTGCCGGAGCAGGAATACGTCGACGCGTTACTGGCCGACCTCGATCAGGACCTGCACGCGGTTTATGGCCGCGAGCTGAGCTCGATCTTCTTTGGCGGTGGAACGCCGAGCCTATTCAGCGCCGAAGCTTTGGGGCGCTTGCTCAAAGGCGTCGAGCAACGCATCCCGTTTGCCAGTGACATTGAGATCACGCTGGAAGCCAATCCGGGAACCTTCGAGCAGGAGAAATTCCTCGCCTACCGCGCGCTGGGCATCAATCGCCTGTCGATCGGCATCCAGAGTTTTCAGGAAGAGAAACTCAAGGCGCTGGGGCGAATTCACAACGGTGACGAAGCGGTGCGTGCCGCCGGCATGGCGCGTCAGGCCGGGTTTGATAACTTCAACCTGGACTTGATGCACGGTTTGCCCGATCAGTCGCTCGACGACGCGCTGAGCGATCTGCGTCAGGCCATCGCCCTGAAACCGACGCACCTGTCTTGGTACCAACTGACACTTGAACCCAATACGGTGTTCTGGAACCAGCCGCCAACGCTGCCGGAAGACGACACGCTGTGGGACATTCAGGAAGCCGGTCAGGCGTTGCTCGCCGAGTATGGTTACGCACAATATGAAGTCTCGGCCTATGCCCAGCCCGGTCGTCCGGCGCGGCATAACCTCAATTACTGGAGCTTCGGCGACTTCATCGGCATCGGCGCCGGCGCCCACGGCAAGCTCAGTCATCCGGACGGGCGAATTGTGCGCACCTGGAAGACCCGCTTGCCGAAGGACTATCTGAACCCGGCCAAAAGCTTCAAGGCTGGCGAGAAAGCGCTGACCAATGAAGAGCTGCCGTTCGAGTTCCTGATGAATGCGTTACGCCTGACCGAAGGCGTCGAATCGCGACTGTATCCGGAGCGCACCGGGCTGCCCCTGGAAAGCCTCGCCGAAGGCCGCCTCGACGCCGAACAAAGTGGCTTGTTGCAGGTCGAACCGTCACGTCTGGCGGCCACCGAGCACGGACAACTGTTTCTCAATGATTTGCTGCAAAAATTTCTGAGCTGATTTCAGCCTTAAGGGAAAACGAATGGATTTGATACTTGACCTGCTCGCCACTGTGTCCCGCTGGAGCCGCAGCAACCTGTCGGAAATCTCTCTGGCGCTGGTAGGCTGCCTACTGGTGCTGTTCGGCGCGGACATCAAAGGCTGGGTCGACCAACGCCTGGGCAGCATCGCCGGCGCCTTGCGCGTCCCGCTGATGGCCCTGGTGTGCATGGTCGGCAGCGGCGTGGCGCTGATCTACGCCACACCGTGGATCATCAAAGGCCTGAGCCAGTTCAACAACTACAGCCTGGCGCCGGTGTTGTTGGTGGTGCTGGTGCTGATCGGCGTAGTAGCCGACCGCCGCTGACCCTGGGCACAACACATATCCCGTAGGAGCGAGCGGTGCGGCGATCCGACTTGCCCGCGAAGGGAACGCTGCGGTGTAACTGGTACACCGCGTCATCGTTCTTCGCGGGCAAGCCTCGCTCCTACAGGGTCCAGCTAGGTCAGGACTGTTTTTCGAACTTCAAGTCCCACACGCCATGCCCAAGGCGTTCGCCGCGGCGTTCGAACTTGGTGATCGGGCGCTCGGTCGGGCGCGGGACGCATTTGCCGTCTTCGGCCAGGTTGCGATAACCCGGGGCGACGTTCATCACTTCCAGCATGTACTCGGCATACGGTTCCCAGTCGGTGGCCATGTGCAACACACCGCCGACTTTCAACTTGCTGCGCACCAGCTCAGCGAACGACGCCTGAACGATACGGCGCTTGTGGTGACGGCTCTTGTGCCATGGGTCCGGGAAAAACAGCATCAGACGATCGAGACTGTTATCGGCCACGCAACGGTTAAGCACTTCGATAGCGTCGCAATCGTAGACCCGCAGGTTGGTCAGGCCCTGAGTCAGCACGCCATTGAGCAACGCGCCGACACCCGGACGGTGAACCTCAACGCCAATGAAATCCTGTTCCGGCGAAGCCGCGGCCATTTCCAGCAGCGAATGGCCCATGCCGAAGCCGATCTCCAGCGAACGCGGCGCAGAGCGACCGAATACCTGGTCGAAGTCCACCGGCGCATCGGCCAATGGCAGCACGAACAGCGGCGTGCCCTGCTCCAGACCTTTTTGCTGGCCTTCGGTCATGCGGCCTGCGCGCATCACGAAACTCTTGATGCGGCGGTGTTGGCGCTCGTCGCCTTCTGCAGGCGTCATTGGCGTGTCGTTTGATTCAGTCATCAATGGCTCTTACTTGATCAGACCATCCAGCGGCGAAGAGGCGCTGGCATAGAGTTTTTTCGGCATGCGGCCGGCGAGGTAGGCCAGACGGCCTGCAACGATGGCGTGTTTCATGGCTTCAGCCATCAAGATCGGCTGCTGGGCATGGGCGATGGCCGAGTTCATCAGCACCGCTTCGCAACCCAGTTCCATGGCGATGGTGGCGTCGGAAGCGGTACCGACACCGGCGTCCACCAGCACAGGGATTTTCGCTTCTTCGAGGATGATCTGCAGGTTGTACGGGTTGCAGATCCCCAGGCCCGTGCCGATCAGGCCGGCCAGCGGCATGACCGCGATGCAGCCGATTTCCGCCAGTTGACGGGCAATGATCGGGTCATCGCTGGTGTAGACCATCACGTCGAAGCCTTCCTTGACCAGCACTTCGGCGGCCTTGAGGGTTTCGATCACGTTGGGGAACAGGGTTTTCTGGTCCGCCAGCACTTCCAGCTTTACCAGGTTGTGGCCGCCGAGCAGCTCACGGGCCAGGCGGCAGGTGCGCACAGCCTCGGTAGCGTCGAAGCAACCGGCGGTGTTAGGCAGGAAAGTGTAGCGATCCGGCGACAGGACTTCGAGCAGGTTCGGTTCGCCGGGGTTCTGGCCGAGGTTGGTGCGGCGCACGGCGAATGTGACGATCTCGGCACCCGAGGCTTCGATAGCCAGGCGGGTTTCTTCCATGTCGCGGTACTTGCCAGTACCTACCAGCAAACGCGACTGGTAAGTACGACCGGCCAGGACGAAGGGCTTGTCGCTACGAACGATGCTCATGGGAAATCCTCTGTAGGGGTGAGGTTCTTGCAGAATAATTCTGTGCCCTTACGGGCCGGACGACTAGCCGCCGCCGATGGCGTGGACCACTTCGACACTGTCGCCGTCGTTCAGCGTGGTGTCAGCGTGCTGGCTGCGCGGGACGATATCCAGATTGAGTTCGACCGCCACACGGCGTCCGGTCAATTCCAGACGGGCCAGCAGGGCCGCAACGGTTTCACCGTCGGGCAGCTCAAGGGATTCGCCGTTCAACTGAATGCGCATGTCGAATGCCGCCATCATTTTTAGGGGCTGGCATTCTAGCCCGATCAGTCTTGGCGACCCAAGCCATTCGTCATGTAGGAGCGAGCTTGCTCGCGATGGACGTCAACGATAACGCGTCTTTATTGATTAAACGCGTTGCCCTCACGCTCTTCGTCGGAACGCCGCCCGGAGCAAGCTCGCTCCTACAGGGTCACGTCATGCGCCAGGCGGCAAGGCCCAGGCAGAGCCAGCCGATCAAGAATGCCAGGCCGCCGAAGGGCGTGATGATCCCGAGCTTGCTGATGCCGGTCATGGTCAACACATACAGGCTGCCGGAAAACAGCAGAATGCCAATGGCAAAGGAGGCGCCGGCCCAGGTAATCAAGCGGCCGGGAATCTGCGTGGCCAGCAGCGCTACGCCAAACAATGCCAGGGCGTGTACCAGTTGATAGGTAACGCCGGTGTGGAAAATCGCCAGGTACTCAGGCGTCAGACGGGCTTTCAAGCCGTGAGCGGCGAACGCGCCAAGGGCAACGCCGGTGAAGCCGAAGAAAGCGGCCAGCATCAGAAAGCCACGCAGCATGAAGAACTCCAGTCAGACTCGATCAACAGGGTCTGTATAATGGCCCGCTCAACGTGTTCGGCCAAGCCATCTCTATGCTGCGTTTAATTTTCCGTCGTTTCACAAAGGCCCTGCTCTGGTTCGCGGTCGGCAGCATATTGCTGGTTCTGATTTTCCGTGTGGTTCCACCACCGGGGACGGCGCTGATGGTCGAGCGCAAGGTCGAATCCTGGTTCGACGGCGAGCCGATTGACCTGCAACGTACCTGGAAGCCCTGGGATGAAATCTCCGACGATTTGAAAGTCGCGGTGATTGCAGGTGAGGATCAGAAATTCCCGGAGCATTGGGGTTTTGACTTCGGCGCGATTCAGGCTGCATTGGCTCACAACGAGCTGGGCGGCTCGATTCGCGGCGCCAGCACGTTGAGCCAGCAAGTCTCGAAAAACCTCTTTCTGTGGTCTGGCCGCAGTTGGCTGCGCAAAGGACTGGAAGCCTGGTTTACCGGACTGATCGAAGTGCTCTGGCCCAAGCAGCGGATTCTTGAAGTGTATTTGAACAGCGTCGAGTGGGATGACGGGGTGTTTGGCGCGGAAGCGGCGGCTCGGCATCACTTTGGTGTCGGTGCCAAATCGCTGTCCCGACAGCAGGCCAGTTATCTGGCGGCCGTATTGCCTAACCCACGAGTGTGGAGTGCGGGCCATCCGACGTCTTATGTTTCGCGACGTGCCGGCTGGATTCGGCAGCAGATGAGTCAGTTGGGGGGTGACAGTTATCTGGTCGACCTCAACGATTCACGCCGGGCGCCTTGGGCTCAATAGCCGCGCGCCTTCACACTGAAAATCCCCTGTGGGAGCGAGCCTGCTCGCGAAAGCGGTTTGACAGCCAACGAAGATGTTGAATGTTATGACGCTTTCGCGAGCAGGCTCGCTCCCACAGAGGCCGGCGCCAGGCGAAAAATGGGCACAAACAAAAACGCCCCGATCAATGATCGGGGCGTTTTTTTATTGCTTGTGCGCCGGTTAAGCGGCGATCGACAACTTGAGCTTGTTCATCGCGCTCTTCTCGAGCTGACGAATACGCTCGGCCGACACGTTGTACTTTTGCGCCAGGTCGTGCAGCGTGGCTTTCTCTTCCGCCAACCAGCGCTGGTAGAGGATGTCACGGCTGCGATCGTCCAGCACTTCCAGCGCTTCGTGCAGGTTGTGGTTGGAGTTGTCGCTCCAGTCGGCATCTTCCAGTTGACGGGCCGGGTCATACCGGTGGTCCTCCAGATAGTTGGCCGGCGACTGGAAAGCACTGTCGTCGTCCGCTTCTGCGGCCGGGTCGAAGGCCATGTCATGGCCGGTCAGGCGACTTTCCATCTCGCGCACTTCCCGCGGTTCTACGCCGAGGCTTTCCGCCACACGGTGGACTTCCTCGTTGTTCAGCCACGCCAGACGCTTCTTCTGGCTGCGCAGATTGAAGAACAGCTTGCGCTGGGCCTTGGTGGTCGCGACTTTCACAATGCGCCAGTTGCGCAGGATGAACTCGTGAATTTCCGCCTTGATCCAGTGCACGGCGAACGAAACCAGACGCACACCCATTTCCGGGTTGAAGCGCTTCACGGCTTTCATCAGGCCGACGTTACCTTCCTGGATCAGGTCAGCCTGGGCCAGACCGTAGCCGGAATAGCTACGGGCGATATGTACGACAAAACGCAGGTGGGCGAGCACCATCTGCCGAGCCGCCCCCAAATCCTGCTCATAATAGAGACTCTCGGCCAGTTCACGCTCCTGCTCCGGCGTCAGCAATGGAATGCTGTTCACGGTGTGCACATAGGCCTCCAGGTTCGCACCCGGGACCAGAGCATATGCAGGTTGCAAAGAATTGGTCATACGAAAAAACCTCCGACTTACCTAACTCGTGCAGTTCAGCACTGCGAGAATTGACCGGAAACCAAAAAACAAGTTCCCATAAACGCTGAAAGGTCAATACGAGCAAAATGATACTACTTAGGCGCAAGCTCCCTCAGGTGGCGTGCGACTGCAATCCATGCACCGATATACCCTAACAGCACCGCGCCAAGCAAGAGAGACAGACCGTCGGCAACTGGCACGCCGGCCAGCGCAAAATTACTGCCGTACAAACCGGCCAGTCCCACCACCGCCTCGTTCAGCCAATTCAGGCCAAACGCCAATACACCCCAGGAAAAAATCCCCGCACCAAAGCCATAAAGCGCGCCCATATACAGAAAAGGCCTACGCACATAGCTGTCAGTGCCGCCGACGAGTTTAATCACTTCTATCTCTGTGCGGCGGTTTTCAATATGAAGACGAATGGTATTGCCTATCACCAAAAGTAATGCAGAAACCAAAAGCACGGTCAGACCGAAGACAAAACGGTCGCCCAGCTTGAGGATGGCTGCCAGACGCTCGACCCAGACTAGATCAAGTTGCGCCTGCTGTACCTTCGGCAACTCGGAAAGTTTTTGTCGTAATGCTTCAAGCGTGGGTTTGTCGACTTCTTTCGGGGTCACCAGAACCACGCCCGGCAGCGGGTTTTCCGGCAATTCTTTCAGCGCTTCGCCCAGGCCGGACTGCTGCTGAAACTCTTCCAGCGCCTGATCGCGACCGACGTATTCCGCCTCCGCGACACCGGGCATGCCTTTGATCTGCTCACGTAACGACTCGCCTTCAGCAGGGCTGGCCTCGATTTGCAGGTACAGCGAAATCTGCGCCGCGCGCTGCCAGGAACCGCCAAGACGCTCGACGTTATTTAGCAAAAGTGACAGGCCCATGGGCAAACTCAGGGCAACGGCCATCACCATGCAGGTGAAAAAGCTCCCGATGGGCTGCTTGCCCAAGCGGCGCAAGCTGTCCACCAGGCTGGCGCGATGGCTTTCGACCCAGGCACGAAACAGCGTGGCGAAGTCCGGACCGTCGTCATCGTCGCGTTTTTTCTTCTGCTGTTGTGGATCGGCAGCCTTTGGGGCCACGCGCTCGGAAACCTTGGGACTACGTGTCGCACTCATTCGCCAGCCTCCCCGTCACCGATCAATCGTCCGCGTTGCAGGGTCAGCATGCGATGACGCATGCGGGCGATCAGCGCCAGGTCGTGACTGGCGATCAGCACGCTGGTGCCCAGACGGTTGATGTCTTCGAACACCCCCATGATCTCGGCGGCCAGGCGCGGGTCGAGGTTACCGGTCGGTTCGTCCGCCAGCAGCAAGGCCGGACGGTGAACGATGGCACGGGCAATGCCGACGCGCTGTTGCTGGCCGGTGGACAGGTCGCCCGGGTACAGATCGGTCTTGTCCGAGAGCGCCACGCGCTCCAGGGCCGAATCCACACGCTTGGCGATTTCGGCTTTGGACAGGCCCAGGATCTGCAAAGGCAACGCGACGTTGTTGAACACCGTGCGATCGAACAGCAGCTGGTGATTCTGGAACACCACGCCGATCTGCCGGCGCAGGTAAGGAATCTGTGCGCTGCTGATAGTGCCGAGGTCCTGACCGGCCAGCAGCAATTTGCCGGTGGTCGGGCGCTCCATCGCCAGCAGCAGGCGCAACAAGGTGCTTTTACCGGCACCGGAATGGCCGGTGACAAACAAGAATTCGCCCCGACGGACTCGAAAGCTCAGCTCATGCAAGCCGACGTGACCGTTCGGATAGCGTTTACCGACCTGTTCGAAACGAATCATGAACGCTCCCGCTCGGCAAACAGTGCCTGGACAAAGGGTTCTGCTTCAAAAGTACGCAAATCGTCGATGCCTTCGCCGACGCCGATGTAGCGAATCGGCAGGCCAAACTGCTTGGCCAGGGCGAAAATCACCCCGCCTTTGGCGGTGCCGTCGAGCTTGGTCAGCGCCAGGCCGGTCAGTTCGACGGTCTGGTTGAATTGTTTGGCCTGATTGATGGCGTTCTGGCCCGTGCCGGCATCGAGCACCAGCAACACTTCGTGCGGCGCGTCGGCGTCGAGTTTGCCGATGACCCGGCGAACCTTCTTCAACTCTTCCATCAAATTGTCTTTGGTGTGCAGACGGCCGGCAGTGTCCGCAATCAGGACGTCAATGCCCCGAGCCTTGGCGGCCTGCACGGCATCGAAGATAACCGAAGCCGAGTCGGCGCCGGTGTGTTGAGCGATCACCGGGATCTTGTTGCGCTCACCCCAAACCTGCAATTGCTCGACAGCTGCGGCACGGAAGGTATCACCGGCGGCGAGCATGACTTTCTTGCCTTCAAGTTGCAGCTTCTTCGCCAGTTTGCCGATGGTCGTGGTCTTGCCGGCACCATTGACGCCGACGACCAGAATCACAAACGGCTTGTTCTGCGAGGTAATTTTCAGCGGCTGCTCGACCGGCTTGAGCATCGCCGCCAGCTCGGCCTGAAGGGATTTGTACAACGCATTGGCATCGGCCAGCTCTTTTCGGGCGACTTTCTGGGTCAGGCGCTGAATGATCACGGAAGTCGCTTCAACGCCAACGTCGGCGGTCAGCAGCCGGGTTTCGATGTCTTCAAGCAGCTCGTCATCGATGATCTTCTTGCCCAGGAACAGGCTGGCCATGCCTTCGCCGATGCTGGCGCTGGTCTTGGACAGGCCTTGCTTGAGGCGGGCGAAGAAACCGGCTTTGGTTTCTTCGGTGCGCACAGGCTCGGCAGGGGGTTCGACGGGAGCAATAACCGGTGCAGGCACTGGTGCAGGTGCAGGCGCTTGAGTCACCGGAGCCGCCGGGGCAACGAATGCAGGAGCGACAGGCTCTGGAGCGACCGGCGCAGGCTCAGCCACTACGACGGGCGCTACAACCGATTCAACCACCGGAACCTGAACGGGCTCAGGCACAAACGCAGTTTGCGCAGGTATCGCAGGCGTAATGTGCGGCGCCAGCTCATCGTCGACCAATGCCACCGCCTCTTCCGCCACTGGCAATGTCAACCACGGCGCAGCAATGGGGGTCAGCGGCGCCTGGGCCACGACTTCGGCGACACGATCAGGCGCTGCCTCGGCTATCGGCTGAAACACCGGCTCGGCGATCGGCAAGACACTCGGCGCAGGCTCTGCTTCTATAACCGGCGCAGGTACTGGCTCAGGCAGTGGTTGTGGCTGTTCGACGACGGGTTCCTGCGGCTTTTTGCGCAGCCATCCGAACAGGCTTTTCTTCTCGCCAGCCGCAGCTGGGGTCTTTTTGTCGTCGTTGGAACCAAACATGGAGGACGGCTATCTCACGGTAGCGACGCGCCAAAGGGCGCCCCGGCAAATAAATATTCGATGCAGAACAGACTGCGATTGACGCCGCTTGTTCATGCGCAACATTTTGTCGAGGTGAAATCAGCACCTCAAAGGTCGACTAACACGAAGGACTGGAACGGCATCGTCGGCGAAAACGCAGAGTATAGCGGACAAACTCAAAGCTTCTGCCGGTAACCCATACAACCTTCCGGCCGATCAAAGGCCTGATAGGCGTGGCCGCCAGTAAAACGGATCAGTATCCTAGCACCCTCTCGCCCGCTGACGCTAAGAACAAGCGGGCAACCCAACAGGTTTAAAAACGAATGAATGCTCTAGCCCGCCGCGCTGCAGGCCTGCTGCTCAGCACAGTTTGTCTGCCACTTTCAGCCTTCGCTGCCGACCCGCAACCTACCCACGAATTCACGCTCGACAACGGCCTGAAGGTCGTCGTACGCGAAGATCATCGTGCGCCGGTGGTGGTTTCCCAGATCTGGTACAAGGTCGGCTCCAGCTACGAGACCCCGGGTCAGACCGGTTTGTCCCACGCACTGGAACACATGATGTTCAAAGGCAGCGAAAAAGTCGGCCCCGGTGAAGCTTCGCTGATCCTGCGCGACCTCGGCGCCGAAGAGAACGCATTCACCAGCGACGACTTCACCGCGTATTACCAGGTGCTGGCCCGTGACCGTCTGGGCGTGGCCTTCGAGCTGGAAGCTGACCGCATGGCCAACCTGCGCCTGCCGGCCGACGAGTTCACCCGCGAGATCGAAGTCATCAAAGAAGAACGTCGCCTGCGCACTGATGACAAGCCGATGTCCAAGGCTTACGAGCGGTTCAAGGCGATGGCTTACCCGGCCAGCGGCTATCACACGCCAACCATCGGCTGGATGGCTGACCTGGATCGCATGAAAGTCGAAGAGCTGCGTCACTGGTATCAATCCTGGTACGTGCCGAACAACGCCACCCTGGTGGTGGTCGGCGACGTGACGCCGGACGAGGTCAAAACCCTGGCCCAGCGTTATTTTGGCCCGATCGCCAGGCGCGACGTGCCACCGGCGAAAATCCCCCTGGAACTGGCCGAGCCCGGCGAACGGCAGATCACTCTGCATGTTAAGACTCAATTGCCGAGCCTGATGCTGGCCTTCAACGTGCCGAGCGTCGCCACCGCCAAAGACAAGCAGTCGGTGAATGCCTTGCGCTTGATTTCGGCCCTGCTCGACGGCGGCTACAGCGCACGCATCCCGACACAACTGGAGCGCGGTGAAGAACTGGTCTCCGGCGGTTCGTCGAGCTACGACGCCTACACCCGCGGCGACAGCCTGTTCTCGCTGTCGGCAACGCCCAACTCGCAGAAAAACATAACCATCGACCAGGCGGAAGCCGGCTTGTGGCAGCTGCTCGAACAGTTGAAAACCACCGCGCCGTCCCCCGAGGAACTGGAACGTGTTCGCGCGCAGGTCATTGCCGGCCTGGTCTACGAACGGGACTCGATCACCAGCCAGGCCACCGCCATCGGCCAACTGGAAACCGTCGGCCTCTCCTGGAAGCTGATGGACACCGAACTCGCTGACCTCGAAAGCGTGACCCCGCAAGACATCCAGAACACCGCCAAGCTGTATTTCACCCGCGAACGTCTCAGTGTCGCCCATGTACTGCCAGAGGAGACGACTCATGAGTGAGCGTAATAAACCGCGCCTGGTCCTGATTGGCCTGGTCGCTGCCGCCCTGATCGGGGCCGCTGGCTTTTATCTGGTGCGATCCAATGACTCGACGGCCAGCGAGGTCTTCGACAAAGCCAAGTCCAGCCAGAAGCTGCAATCGCTGACAGAACTCGACGGAAAAGCGCCGAGCCATCGCACCCTCAACGTCCAGACCTGGAACACCGCTGAAGGCGCCAAGGTGCTGTTCGTCGAAGCCCGGGAATTGCCGATGTTCGACATGCGCCTGATCTTCGCTGCTGGCAGCAGCCAGGACGGCGATGTGCCCGGCCTGGCGTTGCTGACCAACGCCATGCTCAACGAAGGCGTCGCCGGTAAAGACGTCGGCGCTATCGCCCAGGGCTTCGAAGGCCTGGGCGCGGACTTTGGCAATGGTGCGTTTAAAGACATGGCCCTGGCGTCCTTGCGTAGCCTCAGTGCCGCCGACAAGCGCGAACCCGCGTTAAAGCTGTTTTCTGAGGTCATCGGCAAACCGACCTTCCCGGACGATTCCATTGCCCGCATCAAGAACCAGATGCTGGCCGGCTTCGAGTACCAGAAGCAAAACCCCGGCAAACTGGCGAGTCTGGAGCTGATGGACCGTTTGTACGGTGATCACCCCTACGCACATTCCAGCGACGGCACGGCGAAGTCCGTTCCAGCCATCACACTGGCTCAACTGAAGGCGTTTCATCAGAAAGCCTACGCCGCCGGCAACGTGGTGATTGCACTGGTGGGCGATCTGTCCCGCACCGAGGCTCAAGCCATTGCCGCTCAAGTCTCCAGCGCACTGCCAAAAGGCCCGGCGCTGGCGAAAATCCCGCAGCCGGAAGAACCCAAGCCCAGCATCGGCCACATCGAGTTCCCGTCCAAGCAGACCAACCTGATGCTCGCGCAGCTGGGCATCGACCGCGACGATCCGGACTACGCGGCCTTGTCCATGGGTAACCAGATCCTCGGTGGCGGTGGTTTCGGCACCCGGCTGATGAGCGAAGTGCGCGAGAAGCGCGGCCTGGCGTACGGCGTGTATTCGGGTTTCACCCCGATGCAGGCGCGCGGCCCGTTCATGATCAACTTGCAAACCCGCGCCGAAATGAGCGAAGGCACCTTGAAGCTGGTGCAAGATGTGCTCGCCGACTACCTTAAAACCGGCCCGACCGAAAAAGAACTCGACGACGCCAAGCGTGAACTGGCCGGCAGCTTCCCGCTGTCCACCGCCAGCAACGCCGATATCGTCGGCCAGCTCGGCGCGATGGGCTTCTATAACCTGCCGCTGACCTATCTGGATGACTTTATGCGTGAGTCCCAGAGCCTGACCGTCGAGCAGGTCAAAACCGCACTGAACAAACACTTGAGCACGGACAAAATGGTCGTCGTCAGCGCTGGCCCGACCGTGCCGCAAAAGCCGTTACCGGCCCCATCTGATAAACCTGCCGAGCAGCCGCTCGGGGTTCCGGAGCATTAATGGCCACTCGTCCTAAAAAACCCGTACACAACGTCCATAACGGCGTAAACCAGCTGCGCATCATTGGCGGCGAATGGGGCAGCCGAAAGCTGAGCTTCCCTGATGCGCCGGGCCTGCGTCCGACGCCGGACCGGGTGCGTGAAACCTTGTTCAACTGGCTCGCGCCTTACGTCGCCGGCGCCAAGGTATTCGATCCATTCGCCGGCAGCGGCGCCTTGTTTCTCGAGGCGTTGTCCCGTGGCGCGGCGATGGGCCAGGCGCTGGACGCCAGCAACATCGCAGTGGCAAGCATCAAGGAGCATTTGGGCACCCTGCGCTGCACAACCGGCCAGATCCAGACAGCCGATGCCCTGCGCTATCTGGAAACCCAGACTGCCACCGAATACGACCTGGTGTTCCTCGACCCGCCGTTCAATCAGAACCTGTTGCCCACCGTTTGCACGCTGCTTGAAGAGCGTCAGTGGCTGGCCAGCGAGGCCTGGATCTACACTGAAAGCGAAAACGCACCGTCGAGCCTTGGATTGCCAGGCAACTGGCGCCTGCACCGGGAGCAGAAATCCGGGCGGGTGTATTACGCGTTGTGGCAACGTATGGCAGAGATCGCCGGTTAATCGACCGGCCTGAAAAGGTGCGCACAGGTTGCGCACCGCTGCATCGAGAGCAATCGTGCCCTTTCAGTCAGAACGTTTCACCCCGGCCTTCGGCCTAGGCAACCCGCACCTGCAGACCTTGTGGGGACCGCTGTGGCGCAAAACCACGCACATCGAGCGTGAGCGTGAACGCTTGTGGCTCGAAGATGGCGACTTTCTCGATCTGGACTGGCACGGCCCGCACAGCGCCGATGCGCCGTTGGTGCTGGTGTTGCACGGCCTGACCGGCTCGTCGAATTCGCCTTATGTCGCCGGGGTGCAAAAAGCGCTCGGCGCCCAAGGCTGGGCCAGTGTCGCGCTGAACTGGCGCGGCTGTTCGGGTGAACCCAATCTGCTGCCGCGCAGCTACCACTCCGGCGCCAGCGAAGACCTGGCCGAAGCCATCAAACACCTGCGGGCCAAACGCCCTCTGGCGCCGTTGTACGCAGTCGGCTATTCCCTGGGTGGCAATGTCTTGCTCAAACACCTGGGCGAGACTGGCAGTGAGAGCGGCGTGCTCGGCGCCGTGGCGGTGTCGGTGCCGTTTCGTCTGGATCAGTGTGCCGACCGTATTGGCCAAGGGTTCTCGAAGGTCTATCAGGCGCACTTCATGCGCGAGATGGTCACCTACATCAAGAACAAGCAGCGGCAGTTTCAGCATGACGGGCACGAGGAGGGTCTGGCCGCCCTGGCTGCACTCGGCTCGTTGGAGAACATGCGTACTTTTTGGGATTTCGACGGCCGGGTCACGGCGCCGCTGAATGGGTTTGTCGATGCAGAGGATTACTATCGCCGCGCATCGAGTCGTTATTTCCTGGGCGAAATTCGCACACCGACCCTGATCATTCACGCGGCCGACGATCCCTTTGTGTTTCCTCATAGCCTGCCACTGCCGGAAGAATTGTCGTCTTGCACTCAGTTCGAACTGCAAGCGAAGGGCGGGCATGTCGGCTTTGTCGATGGCTCGATCCGGCAGCCGGGTTACTACCTCGAACGGCGGATCCCGCAATGGCTGGCCGCCACAGGGCGTAAGTAACACATGGAAAACGCTCAGGGCGAGTCGATCCGATTCTGGCAAACCGCGCCGTTGACCGGGGTCGAATTGTTGTCCGCACGCTACATCGAACACCGCTTCGCACCCCATGTGCACGACGGCTATGTGATCGGCATGATCATGGCCGGCGCCCAGCGTTATCGGTATCGCGGTGCCGAACACCTGGCGGGCAGCGGCACACTGGTGTTGATCAACCCGGACGAACTGCACACCGGGCATAAAGGCACGGAAGATGGCTGGCTGTACCGGGCGTTTTATCCCGACAGCGGGCAGATTCTGTCGTTGCTGGACGAGTTGGAACTGCCAACCCACCACTTGCCGGCGTTTGGCGCGACGCTGTATCGCGACCCTGACCTGGTGGCGGGTTTCTGCCAATTGCATCGATTGCTGGAAAGCCCGTCTACGGCCCTACAACAGCAGACGGCCTGGCGGGAATTGATGCTGTCGTTGTTGCAGCGTCACGCGGCGGTTCCGGACGCTGGCAAACCCGGCAAGGAGCACCGCGCGGTGACCCTGGCCAAGGAATTGCTGCAAACGCAACTGGCTTCGCCACCCTCTCTGGAAGAGCTGGCGGCGGCGGTGAACCTGTCGCCCTTCCACTTCGCCCGGGTGTTCCGTCGCGCCACCGGCATGCCACCCCATACCTGGCTGATGCAGCAGCGCATCGCTCGGGCACGGGCTTTATTACAAGGTGGTTGCCTGCCTTTGGACGTGGCCACGCAATTGGGATTTTCCGACCAGAGTCATCTGAATCGGCAATTCAAACAGGTTTACGGGGTGGGGCCGGGGGCGTATCGCAGCGCCCGGCAACTACCCAGTTTTTGAAAACAACAAAGATCAACGTGTGGGAGCGAGCCTGCTCGCGAAAGCGGAGTATCAGTCGACATTGATGTCTGCTGACCCACAGCCTTCGCGAGCAGGCTCGCTCCCACATTGGATTGAGGTTCACTCGCCAGTGGCGACGCCACGCGCGGGATCGTTGATCCACTCGCTCCAGGAACCGGCATACAACGAACCCAACGGATAACCGGCCAGGCACAACGCGAACAAGTTGTGGCAAGCCGTTACGCCCGAGCCGCAGTACGCCACCAGATCATCGGGAGAACGATTACCCAGCTTCGCGGCAAATCGCTGCTTGAGCTGATCGGCCGGCAGGAAACGCCCATCGCCGCCCAGGTTCTCGTTGAACGCCGCACATTGTGCGCCGGGGATGTGCCCGGCAATCGGGTCGATCGGTTCTACTTCGCCCTTGAAGCGCGGCAAGGCACGGGCATCGAGCAAGGTCAGCGCAGGCTCGCCGAGGCGTTGCTGAAGTTGCTCAGTGCTCAAGACCAGCGCGTGGTCCGGCGTCCCGGTGAACGTGCCGCGCTCGATGTGCGGCGCATCAAGACTCAACGGCAAACCGGCTGCGTGCCAGGCCTTGAGCCCACCATCGAGGATGAACACACCCTCGCGCTTGCCCAGCCAGGCCAGCAGCCACCAGGCCCGCGCCGCGTACGCACCAGGACCGTCGTCGTACAAAACGACTTCGCTATCGGCGTTGATGCCCCAGGCTTGCAGGCGCTCGATCAAATCTTGCGCTTTGGGTAACGGATGACGTCCGGTCACACCCTTGACCACTGCCCCGCTTAAATCACGTTCAAGATCGGCAAAGCTCGAGCCTTCGATATGCCCCTCGGCATAGCTGCGCTGACCGTAATCCGGGTCTTCAAGGGCAAACCGACAATCCAGAATCACCAGCCCCGGCTGCTCCTTTTTCAGGTCCAACGCTGACGGGCTGATCAATTGCGCAATGGGCATAACGGGCTCCTGTGATTAAGGCAGTTTTGAGTCGTGATGGACGTCTTCCAGCGTCTGGGCCAGCGGCACGTAAAACTCCTCGTACAGCGCATTCACCGCATCGCGGGCTTGATCGGTGACGAACCCGGCCTCAAGCACCAACACTTGATACACCCCACGTTTAATCGCCTGCTCGCTCAGGTGATTGGAATTTTCCCGTGTGGTGCACAGAAAACGCACCCAGGACGTGAGGATGATCCAGGCGTTGAGCGTCAGGGATTCGATTTGCACCTTGTCCATGCACAGGATGCCAGCTTCAACGAAGCCCGCGTAGATATGCGTGCCATGGATCAGGCAACGCTGGGAAAAGCGCCGATAACGAGCCGCCAGCTCCGGATCACTGTCGAGCAAGTGCTCAAGATCGCGATGCAAAAACCGGTAGCGCCACATCGCCGCCAACAATTCCTGAAGGTAGAAGCGCTTGTCTTCCACCGTGGCTGCCCGGCCCTGCGGTGGACGCAAAAAGCTGTCCACCAGACTTTCGTACTCACTGAACAGCACGGCGATAATCGCCTGCTTGTTGGGGAAGTGGTAGTACAAATTGCCCGGCGAAATGTCCATATGGGCAGCAATGTGGTTGGTGCTGATGCTGCGTTCACCCTGCTGATTGAACAGCTCCAGGCTGTTCTGCACGATGCGCTCGCTGGTTTTGATCCGAGGGGCCATGGCTTGGGCTTTAATTCAGAGTGCGTTGACGGGCATCTTACGACCTATCCGCGAGTGGATAAAACAAAGCGATGCCAAGATGGTATTTGACTTTCTAGAGCATAGACTCTAAAAAGTTCCACAGCACAATAAATCCGGAGCTGACCATGACCGCTGAAATTGCCTACCTGCAGACTCTCCAGCAGCCATTGGAAGAGCTCCAAAAACTGTTCGATGCCCAGCGCGCAGCGTATGCCGCCAACCCGATGCCGCCAGCGGCTCAGCGCCAGCAATGGCTCAAGGCCTTGCGGGCTCTGCTGAGCAACGAACGCCAGGCCCTGATCGACGCGATCAGCCAGGACTTCAGCCACCGCAGCGCCGATGAAACCTTGCTCGCCGAACTCATGCCGAGCCTGCACGGCATTCATTACGCCAGCCAGCACCTCAAAAGCTGGATGAAAGCTTCGCGGCGCAAGGTGGGCGTCGCCTTCCAGCCGGCTTCGGCCAAAGTGGTTTACCAACCGCTGGGTGTGGTCGGCGTCATCGTGCCGTGGAATTACCCGCTGTACCTGGCCATCGGGCCGTTGGCGGGCGCCTTGTCGGCGGGCAATCGGGTGATGCTGAAACTCAGCGAATCGACGCCCGCCACCGGTTTGCTGCTCAAGGAACTGCTGGCCCGGATCTTTCCCGAAGACCTTGTCTGTGTGGTGTTGGGCGAAGCCGATATCGGCGTCGCGTTCTCCAGGCTGCGTTTTGATCACCTGTTGTTCACCGGCGCCACCAGCATCGGTAAACATGTGATGCGCGCGGCGGCCGAGAACCTGACGCCGGTGACCCTCGAATTGGGCGGCAAGTCTCCGGCCATTGTCTCTCGCGATGTGCCACTCAAGGACGCCGCCGAACGCATCGCCTTCGGCAAGACGCTCAATGCCGGGCAAACCTGCGTCGCCCCGGACTACGTGCTGGTGCCGGAGGACCGCGTCGGTGCTTTCGTCGAGGCCTATCGTCAGGCGGTTCGCGGGTTTTATCCGACGCTGGCTGATAACCCGGACTACACCGCGATCATCAACGACCGACAACTGGCTCGGTTAAATGGCTACATCAGCGACGCCACCAGCAAGGGCGCGCTGCTGATCCCGCTGTTCGAGCAAGGCCAGGGCCGACGCATGGGCCACAGCGTGCTGCTCAACGTCAGCGACGACATGACGGTGATGCAGGACGAAATCTTCGGGCCGCTACTACCGATTGTTCCGTACACGGGTCTCGATGAAGCGTTTGCCTACATCAACCAACGACCTCGTCCGCTAGCGCTGTACTACTTTGGCTACGACAAGCGCGAACAAAACCGTGTACTCCACGAAACCCATTCCGGTGGTGTGTGCCTGAACGACACCTTGCTGCACGTCGCCCAGGACGACATGCCGTTCGGCGGCATCGGGGCCTCGGGCATGGGCCATTACCACGGCCACGAAGGCTTCCTGACCTTCAGCAAGGCCAAGGGTGTGCTGATCAAACAGCGCTTCAACGCGGCAAAACTGATCTACCCGCCGTACGGCAAATCCATTCAGAAACTGATCAAGAAGCTGTTTATCCGCTAACGATCATCCCCATCGGGTAATAACAATAATGAGCCCAAGCCTGTCCGATACACCCGCGCTGTCACGGCGCGGCCTGCTTAAATTCAGCCTCGGCGCGAGTGCTTTTCTGGCCACGGCCGGATTGGGTGCGAGCCTCAGCGGTTGCTCCTCGAGCACTCCGACCAACGGTTTTGCGATTCTGCGCAGCGGCGATCTGCTGTTTTTGCGGGCGCTGATCCCGGTGATGCTCGACGGCGCCGTGGCGGTGGAAAAAATGCTGGCATCGGTCGACCAGACCTTGAACTGCCTGGATAACGGCCTGAATCACCTGTCGCCGGAAATGCTCAAGCTGACCCAGCAATTGTTCGACGTGCTGGGAATGGCGGTGACCCGCGGCCCCCTGACGGGGATCTGGGGCAGCTGGGAAAACGCCAGCGGTGATGAGATCCGGCACTTTCTGGATCGGTGGGAAAACAGTTCGTTGAGCCTGCTGCGCATGGGGCATAGCTCGTTGCAGCAACTGGTGATGATGGCGTGGTACAGCCGCTCCGAATCGTGGGCACATTGCGGGTATCCCGGACCGCCTACGGTTTGAAACCGTGGTGACCCATTCGCGGGCAAGCCTCGCTCCTACAGAAAGGGTCCCTGTAGGAGCGAGGCTTGCCCGCGAAGGCGTCAGCCGCCTCACCACAGCATCCAAAACATAAAAACAAGAGAACCTGAAAATGCCCGTACCCGATCCGTTTCGCGAAGGCATGGCCCGCGGCTGGAAAACCTACAACGGGTCGCACTTGACCCAGGACCTGACCCTCGAAGCGGACGTGGCAATCATCGGCAGCGGTGCCGGCGGCGGGACTACCGCCGAAATCCTCAGCACCGCCGGCTACAAGGTGTTGCTGATCGAAGAAGGCCCGCTCAAGACCAGCAGCGACTTCAAGATGCTCGAAGACCAGGCCTACACCAGCCTCTATCAGGAAGGCATCGGCCGCATGAGCAAGGACGGCGCGATTACCATTCTTCAGGGCCGGGCAGTGGGCGGCACCACGCTGATCAACTGGACGTCGAGCTTTCGCACCCCGCAACCGACCCTGGAACACTGGGCCAAGGAGCACAACGTTAAAGGGCACAGCCCGGCCGAGATGGCGCCGTGGTTCGAGAAAATGGAACAACGCCTTGGGGTCGCGCCGTGGAGAGTGCCGCCCAATGCCAACAACGATGTGATCCGCAAAGGTTGCGAGCGGCTCGGCTACGCCTGGCATGTGATCCCGCGTAACGTGCGCGGCTGCTGGAACCTGGGCTATTGCGGCATGGGCTGTCCGACCAACGCCAAGCAATCGATGATGGTCACGACGATTCCGGCGACGCTGGAAAAAGGTGGCGAGCTGCTTTACCTGGCCCGCGCCGAAAAACTCTCGATCAAGGACGGCAAGGTCACCGGCCTGCACTGTGTCGCGATGGACGATCGCTGTGTCGCGCCCACGGGCAAGACCATCACGGTCAAGGCGCGGCATTACGTGCTGGCCGGCGGCGGGATCAACAGCCCGGCGCTGCTGTTGCGTTCCGAGGCGCCGGATCCGCACAAACGGCTGGGCAAACGCACCTTCCTGCATCTGGTCAACATGTCCGCCGGGCTGTTCGACGAGGTGATCAACCCGTTCTATGGGGCGCCGCAGTCGATCTATTCCGACCATTTCCAATGGCAGGACGGCACCACCGGCAAGATGTCCTACAAACTGGAAGTGCCGCCACTGCACCCGGCGCTGGCCACCACCCTGCTCGGCGGTTTCGGCCAGGAAAACGCCCGGCATATGGAAAACCTGCCGCACACCCATGCCATGCTCGCGTTGCTACGCGACGGTTTTCACCCGGACAGCCCCGGCGGCAGCGTCGAGTTGCGCGGTGACGGCACGCCGGTGCTCGACTACCAGGTTTCACCCTATGCCTGGGACGGTTTACGCCGGGCGTTTCACAGCATGGCCGAGATCCAGTTCGCAGGCGGTGCCCATTCGGTGATGCCGATGCACGCCGACGCTCGCTATGTGAAGACCCTCGCCGAAGCGCGCACGCTGATCGACGGTTTGAGCCTTGAGCTCTATCGCACACGCCTGGGCAGTGCCCATGTGATGGGCGGTTGTGCAATGGGCGAAGACCCGAAAAACGCCGTGACCGATAGCCTTGGCCGCCATCACCAACTCAGCAATCTGTCGATCCACGATGGCTCGCTGTTCCCCACCAGCATTGGCGCAAACCCTCAATTGTCGGTCTACGGGCTGACCGCGCAACTGGCATCCGCCCTGGCTGAACGTTTGAAAAACTCATGAAAAGAGAGAATATTCGTATCGTCTATAGTGCTTTCTTACCCAACAGGCGACTTGGCCGACCGGGAAGGCTGCGATACCATCCGACTCCCCAACGGACTCCCGCCAGGACGACGCGATGAACCGAGTGTTGTACCCAGGTACCTTCGACCCTATTACCAAGGGCCATGGCGATCTGGTCGAACGCGCCTCGCGCCTGTTCGATCATGTGATTATCGCTGTCGCTGCCAGCCCGAAGAAAAACCCGTTGTTTCCCCTGGAACAGCGTGTGGAGCTGGCCCGCGAGGTCACTAAACATCTGCCGAACGTTGAAGTCGTCGGCTTCTCGACGCTGTTGGCGCACTTCGCCAAAGAGAAGAACGCCAACGTGTTCTTGCGTGGATTGCGTGCGGTGTCGGACTTCGAATACGAATTCCAGCTCGCCAACATGAACCGCCAGCTGGCACCGGATGTAGAAAGTCTGTTTCTGACACCCTCCGAGCGTTATTCGTACATCTCCTCGACGCTGGTCCGTGAAATCGCAGCTTTGGGCGGCGATATCACCAAATTCGTCCACCCAGTGGTGGCGGACGCCCTCACCGAACGCTTCAAGAAGTAACGACCGCTCAAGCGGCGCCCGCGTGCACTGCGGGCGCCAATGCGGCACAATTACCCGCATTGGTTTATTGCGCCCGGGCCCGCGGCCCTGGCTGGAGTTAGCATGTCCCTGATCATCACCGACGATTGCATCAATTGCGACGTCTGCGAACCCGAATGCCCGAACGCCGCCATTTCCCAAGGCGAAGAGATCTACGTGATCGACCCGAACCTGTGCACACAGTGCGTCGGCCACTACGACGAACCTCAGTGCCAGCAGGTGTGCCCGGTGGATTGCATCCCACTGGATGAAGCGCATCCGGAGACGAAAGAAGAGTTGATGGCGAAGTATCTGGTTATTACCGGTAAGGCTTGAGCCATTCGGCGCCTGTGAGGGCGCCTTCGCGGGCAAGCCTCGCTCCTACAGGGGTTTTGTGACCGACGCAGATCTAATGTGGGAGCGAGCCTGCTCGCGAAAGGGCCATCAGCCACACCAAAGATGTAACTGAATTCACTCCCGCAGCTCAACCCCCTCCCCAATACACCCCAGACACCTCACGAACACCACTTTCGCCGGGTCGACCGCCGGTGTTTCAGCTCTGACAGCGTGGGCAAAAGACGCTGGCGCGCTGCCCGAGTTTCACTTCTCGCAACTCGGTGCCGCAGACCTTGCAGGGGTTACCGCCACGGCCGTACACGAACAGTTCCTGCTGGAAGTACCCCGGCTGACCGTCGCCACCGATAAAGTCCCGCAATGTGGTGCCGCCTCGTTCAATAGCGGCAGCCAGGATTCGCTTGATCTCGATCGCCAGCTTCAAATAACGCGCCCGGGAAATGCTCTTGGCTTCACGGCGCGGGTCGATTCCGGCGGCGAACAGGGCTTCAGTCGCGTAGATATTGCCGACGCCCACCACGACTGCGTTGTCCATGATGAACGGCTTGACCGCCATGGAGCGTGCGCGGGACTGTTGGAACAGACGCTCGCCGTCGAACAGATCGGTCAACGGCTCTGGTCCCAGCCGAATCAGCAATTCATGATTGAGCGGATCGAGGCTCCAGAGCATCGCGCCAAACCGTCGCGGGTCGGTGTAGCGCAGGGCCAGGCCGGATTCCAGCTCGATGTCCACGTGCTCATGCTTGGCTACCGGCGTGCCGACTTCCACCAGACGCAAATTCCCCGACATACCCAAATGGCTGATCAACGTGCCGACTTCGGCATTGATCAACAGGTACTTCGCACGCCGTTCCACCAGCACGATGCGCTGGCCGGACAGCCGCACATCCAGGTCTTCAGGAATCGGCCAACGCAAACGGCGCTCACGCACAATCACCCGGCTGACGCGCTGGCCTTCCAGGTGCGGCGCAATTCCACGGCGGGTGGTTTCGACTTCTGGCAGTTCAGGCATGGAGATCTCGAATCAGGCTGTTCGACGCTTAGCGGTGAGTGCCGAGGTCGCGAATCGTTTGTTTGAGGGTTTCGAAGTCGTAGTCCGAGAGACCGACGTAATCAAGCACCAAATGCCCGATGCTATTCCACTCATGGTCTTCGTTCTGGTTGCCCAGCACCCGGTAAGACGCACAAATGTGCTCGGCCATTTTCAGGATCGCCAGCAGGTTTTTCAGCTGGCTGTTGCGCGACGACTCATCACTGAAGATTGCCAGCGCATTGTGGTGATTGGCGATCGCGTTGCTCACGTGCTCAGGCAGGCGCCAGGATTTGGCCGTGTAATAACCGACCACGGCATGGTTGGTATTGAACACCCGATTCTCGGTATCGACCACCCGGCATTCGGTACTGGCGTTGGCGTAAGCCTCTTCCAGAGCGGTCATGTAGTTGGGGAAACGCTGGAGCATCAGCGGCACGCCGCAGTCATGGAACAGGCCCAGCGCGTAGGCTTCGTCGCCAGCCTGGGAGCCGATGCGCTTGGCCAGGGTCAGGCACGTCATCGCTACGTCTTGAGCGGTGTCCCAGAAACGGTTCAAGGTGACGATGGTGTCGTCATTCATCTCGCCCTTGATCGACTGCGCGTTGATCAGGTTGATGATCGAACGGCTGCCCAGCAGATTCACCGCGCGCTGGATCGAGGCGATCTTGTTGCTCAAGCCGTAATACGGCGAGTTGACGATTTTCAACAACGAGCCAGAGAGCCCCGGGTCCTGGGCGATCAGCTTGGCGATCACTTCCAGATCCGGGTCCGGCATGTACTGCTCCATCTGCAAATCCACCATGATCTGCGGCTGGGCCGGCACGCTGATGCCTTGCAGGGACTGTTGGATTTGTTCGGGCGTCAGCTCTTGGGACATAAGTACGCACTCTGGGTCAGGCGGCGATTCTAACCTTTATAAAGTTGGATCCGACATATCGCAGGAACTTTCATTGTCGGCGTCACATTCGGAATCGCTTTCGCGGGCAAGCCTCGCTCCTACAGCGAAAGCGTCATCAGCGTTTCATCGCCCATCAAACCCGCCGCCTCCCTCAACACGCTATACTCCCGCTCTTTTTTCCGGAGCGACGTCATGTCCCTGCCTAGCCTGCGCCTTAAAGCCAACGCCGACCGTCGCCTGCGAAACGGTCACTTGTGGGTCTATAGCAACGAAATCGATGTAGCGGCGACCCCTTTGCACGGTTTCAAGGCCGGCGATCAGGCGATCCTCGAAGCTGCCGGCGGCAAGCCGCTGGGCATCGTTGCCATGAGCCCGAACAACCTGATCTGCGCCCGCCTGCTGTCGCGCGACATCAAGTTGCCGCTGGACAAGTCGTTGCTGGTGCATCGCCTGAACGTCGCCCTGTCCTTGCGTGACCGCCTGTTCGACAAGCCGTTTTATCGCCTGGTTTACGGCGACTCCGACCTGTTGCCAGGCCTGGTGGTCGACCGTTTCGGCGACATTCTGGTGGTACAGATCGCATCGGCGACCATGGAAGCGCATAAAGAAGACGTGATCGCCGCGCTGACCCAAGTGCTCAAGCCAAGCGGCATTCTGTTCAAGAACGACTCCGCCGCCCGTGACGCCGAAGGCCTCAACCGCTACGTCGAAACCGTGTTCGGCCTGGTGCCGGAGTGGGTGGCACTGGAAGAGAACGGCGTGAAATTCGAAGCTCCGGTCATCCAGGGTCAGAAAACCGGCTGGTTCTACGACCACCGCATGAACCGCGCACGCCTGGCCCCTTATGCCAAAGGCAAACGCGTACTGGACCTGTACAGCTACATCGGCGGCTGGGGCGTGCAAGCGGCCGCGTTTGGCGCCAGTGAAGTGTTCTGCGTCGACGCATCGGCCTTCGCCCTCGACGGCGTCGAGCGCAACGCCGCGCTGAACGGTTTCGCCGACAAGATGACCTGCATTGAAGGCGATGTGTTCGAAGCCCTGAAAGAACTGAAAGCCAGCGAAGAACGCTTCGACGTGATCGTGGCCGACCCGCCGGCGTTCATTAAACGCAAGAAAGACATGAAAAACGGTGAAGGCGCTTACCGTCGCCTGAACGAGCAAGCCATGCGCCTGCTCAGCAAGGACGGCATCCTGGTCAGCGCCTCGTGCTCGATGCACCTGCCGGAAGACGACCTGCAGAACATCCTGCTGACCAGCGCCCGTCACCTGGACCGCAACATCCAGATGCTCGAACGCGGCGGCCAGGGCCCGGATCACCCGGTACACCCGGCAATTGCCGAGACTCGCTACATCAAGAGCATTACGTGCCGGTTGCTGCCTAACAGTTAATGGCTCCCTGCTTGTAGGAGCGAGCTTGCTCGCGCCTACACGTTTCCAGTTCATGCATCCGTATGTCACGTAAGCATTAGCCCCTCGTTCGTGGGCATTCCCTCCTGCCGCCAGCCGTGTAGAA
This sequence comes from Pseudomonas sp. IT-P253, assembly GCF_949768125.1. Taxonomy (NCBI): domain Bacteria; kingdom Pseudomonadati; phylum Pseudomonadota; class Gammaproteobacteria; order Pseudomonadales; family Pseudomonadaceae; genus Pseudomonas; species Pseudomonas sp. IT-P253. The sequence continues at coordinate 71,548 of NZ_CATKPT010000083.1, forward strand.
TCGCGACATTCATCGCCAGTCATCCCCCGGCGGGTTTATGAGCTCAAGCTGAAGCGCGCGGCGATCCCGCAAAGTTATCGGCAACTTCCGGACACACGGCCATTTCTGAGTGTTCCAGACGTCAATAGAAGCTCACTTCCCTTTTGATACCTGATTAGCCGCCCGGAGTGCTTCATGCCTGATTACCGCTCGAAAACATCCACCCATGGCCGCAACATGGCCGGCGCCCGCGCACTGTGGCGCGCAACGGGGATGAAAGATGACGACTTCAAAAAGCCGATCATCGCCATTGCCAACTCCTTCACCCAGTTCGTACCGGGCCACGTGCACCTGAAAGATCTGGGGCAACTGGTCGCCCGCGAAATCGAACGTGCTGGCGGCGTAGCCAAAGAATTCAACACCATCGCCGTGGATGACGGCATCGCCATGGGCCACGACGGCATGCTCTATTCGCTGCCGAGCCGCGAGATCATTGCCGACTCCGTCGAGTACATGGTCAACGCCCACTGCGCCGACGCCATCGTCTGCATTTCCAACTGCGACAAGATCACCCCTGGCATGTTGATGGCGTCTCTGCGCCTGAACATCCCGGTGATCTTCGTGTCCGGCGGCCCGATGGAAGCCGGCAAGACCAAACTGGCCAGCCACGGTCTCGACCTCGTCGACGCCATGGTCATCGCCGCCGACTCCAGCGCTTCTGACGAGAAAGTCGCTGAGTACGAGCGTAGCGCTTGTCCGACGTGCGGTTCATGTTCCGGCATGTTCACCGCCAACTCGATGAACTGCCTGGTTGAAGCCCTGGGCCTGGCATTGCCGGGCAACGGTTCGACCCTGGCCACGCACAGCGACCGCGAACAGCTGTTCCTGCAAGCCGGCCGCACCATCGTCGAGCTCTGCAAGCGTTACTACGGCGAGAACGATGAGTCGGTGTTGCCGCGCAACATCGCCAACTTCAAGGCCTTCGAAAACGCCATGACGCTGGACATCGCCATGGGCGGTTCCACCAACACCATCCTGCACTTGCTGGCCGCGGCCCAGGAAGCCGAGATCGATTTCGACCTGCGCGACATCGACCGTCTCTCCCGTCACGTGCCGCAACTGTGCAAAGTCGCGCCGAACATCCAGAAGTACCACATGGAAGACGTGCACCGTGCCGGCGGGATCTTCAGCATCCTCGGCTCGCTGGCCCGTGGTGGCCTGCTGCACACCGACCTGCCGACCGTGCACAGCAAGACCCTGGCTGAAGGCATTGCCAAGTGGGACATCACCCAGACCACCGACGAAGCTGTGCATCACTTCTTCAAGGCCGGTCCTGCGGGCATCCCGACGCAAACCGCGTTCAGCCAGTCGACCCGCTGGGAAACCCTGGACGACGACCGTGAAAACGGCTGCATCCGCAGTGTCGAACACGCTTACTCGAAAGAAGGCGGCCTGGCCGTTCTCTACGGCAACATCGCGCTGGACGGCTGCGTGGTGAAAACCGCTGGCGTCGACGAATCGATCCACGTGTTCGAAGGCAACGCGAAAATCTTCGAAAGCCAGGACAGCGCCGTACGCGGCATCCTCGCGGACGAAGTGAAGGCCGGCGACATCGTGATCATTCGTTACGAAGGCCCGAAAGGCGGCCCGGGCATGCAGGAAATGCTGTACCCGACGTCGTACCTGAAATCCAAAGGCCTGGGCAAGGCTTGCGCCCTGCTCACCGACGGTCGTTTCTCCGGCGGCACTTCGGGCCTGTCCATCGGCCACGCTTCGCCGGAAGCGGCCGCAGGCGGCGCGATTGGTCTGGTGCAGGACGGCGACAAAGTGCTGATCGACATTCCGAACCGCTCGATCAACCTGTTGATCAGCGACGAGGAAATGGCTGGCCGCCGTGCCGAGCAGGATCAGAAAGGCTGGAAGCCGGTGGAAAAACGCCCACGCAAAGTGACCACCGCGCTGAAGGCTTACGCCCTGCTGGCGACCAGTGCCGACAAGGGTGCTGTGCGTAACAAGGCGATGCTCGACGGGCTGTAAGGCTTAACCGTCGAACAAAAAAATGCCCCGCCAAGTGCGGGGCATTTTTTTGTAGAAGTGATGCACATTTCTCCCCAATCTTTTACCTGATCAGACATTTTTCCGCTGTCGCGCCTGAACAATCAAGGCCGGAGCAAAGTGCAACACGACCATCCGTACCAAGTGGTGGGATAGGATGAACACCACATTCAGCCCGCCACCAAAGGCGACGATAGCGATGGTTTCGATGGCCCCTGGCATATACGCCAACCATAATGCCAAGGGTTCGCTTCCCAACAACCGGCCCGCTACTCCGGCAAACGCCGCAGCAACCAACAACATCAGCGCGACAGACATAAACCCGGCGCGGCCGTGGCGCATGAGCTCCGCCGGGGTAATGTCCTTGAATTTCGAGCCAATCAGCACACCAAGGATAACGGCGGCGGCATCGACGCTCCATGCCGGCATGTGGAAGCCTTGCAGATAGCCCAGTTTGACGTAGACGCCGGTGGCGACAATCGCGGTGAGCATGAACGGTGCCGGGACGCCGATGCGTAACAGCAAGCGCCCAAGCACAAGACACAGGGCGATCAGCGACAACAACGTCAGCACGGTGTTGATGCCCAGCGGGCTGCTATCGGCAAGCATTGCGTCGGCTGGACCGGGGATGCAAAGACTGACTAGCAATGTGATAGACAGCAGCCGGACCAAGTGCACGACGATCACCTTGCTCGACGCCCGCTCGGACTGCAGCAAATCAAACACCGCCGCGAGTGCGCCGGGGTAAACAGCCAGCAAAGAGTCCTTGAGATTCCATCCCGACACTTTGCGCAGCCACAAACCCGCCGCGACAATTTGCGCTGTCAGGCACAACAGCATCAAGCCCAGGCTGGGCAACAGTGCGGCGACTGTCTGGCTGTCCCAGGCCTCGAACATCAGGCCGGTGGCGATCCCCAATACGATTTGCACGTAGCCAAGACCGAGCGGCATCCTCGGCGAAAATTGCCGTTTGCTGACGATCAATGCGGTCGCGAGTATCGAGCCCAGCAACAGGCCATGCGGCACGCCGCCATACTGCAAACCAGCGCCCACCGCAGTGGCAATCAGCAAACACAGTAAGGTTTTCATAGGTCCTCAAGCACCCAATGCACGAAGGTTTTTGTAGATGATTTCCGCCTGCATCTGCAGGACATCTATATTGCTGACCGCGTAGAACACCCCAGCGGTAGGGGCGCCGATTGCGAAAATATTTGTCGGCCCCATTTCGTTTATCACCCGGCAGTCGTCAAAGCGCACATCGATTCCCCCGTACTGATGCTGAACGCAAATCCCGGAGGCTGTCAGTTTTTTGTACAACGCGCCCTCCATCACATCACCGGCCCCAGTCGCGTTAACCAAATCGGAAAACGCGCACTGAAAATCCCGCCCGCGTGCCACGAATTGATCCCCGCTGAAGCTGACATCCGCCAAACCGGTTTTGCAGGCCAACCGCCCGGAATGGATATATTGATGAATCTTGCTCCAGTTTTCCTTGGGAATCGGCACCCGCAGTTGGCGCCAGGCGCTTCGGTATCGCCCGACGAAGACTTTTCGGTCGCGCTCGGATAAAAGGTTCCAGATCATCGGCACGATCAGGTTGGTCGAAGAGAACACCGAGTAGATCGCCTCTCGGGCAACCGAGGCCTGAGTGTGATCGTGCATCAAGGCCTCGATGTTGACTTGGATGCCGTGTGCGCCTAGCTCCTCGTCGAACATTGCCTGTACGGTTTTCAGTACCGAGCCGGTGCCTCGCAGTCGTTGCTTGAGGTTGCTCTCGTTCAGCACCTTGAGCGGGCGCGGATAGTAGTGCTCGCAGTAGTTGGGAATCTTGCTACTTCGGGTGAGCATCGTGACGTGATTGTCAGGGTGGGCGTCGAGCAAGGTTAGCGCCACATCGATGGCCGATAACTGATTGCCGAGCACACCAATACTCCCCGAGCGGATGTCGGCAAGCTTGGTCGTCGGATAGGGATTGTTGATGTAGCGCTCAATGCCTTTTAGCCGATAGATATCGGTCGGCTCGGAGTTACCGGTCGCTAGAACCACAGCGCTGTAGCCCACACATTCGCCGCTGGCGGTTTCCAGGGAGTAGCAGCCCTGCTCAGTGGTTATCCCGATCACCCGCTCCCGGTGATACTGGATGGCGCTATGGGCGCGCAGAGACGACTTGAGTGTCTCTTCGATGAACCTGCCGAACACCGGCCTCGGTTGATAAGATTTGGCATGCGTCACGGGACTTTCGCGCAACCAATGTTTGAAGTCGCCGTGCTCGCGCAGGTACATGAGGCTGGCCGGGCGATTGACCAGATTATTTAGATTGTCCCGTTGATAGGCTCGGCCAGATCCGGTGCTACCAGTGGGATCGTAGACATCCACTTTCAATGCGGGCGTCAGGTGTTTTAATCGTTCCACAAGAATGGCACCGCTATAGCCCATTCCGACCACTGCTACCTTGTGCATATCTATCCTTAGATCGATTTTCAGCAGGCGCGATAACACCTGTTGGTGTACGTCGTCATACCAGATCATGGCATGCAACATTACGCCGGCTGACGAGGGTAACCGTCAGTCGGGGTTTTGCGAAAAGCAGCCGTGAATAACGAGGCCTTTCGTCTTCCGTTAAAGCATCAGGTGAGAAGTTTCCGTTATTCCCAGATAAACGTGTCTCTGACCCAACTATCAAGTTGCGTGAGGTGATCGCTGACGGCTTCTTCACTATTGCCCTCGACAATCGCCGAGACAATTTCGCCATTGGTTAATTTCATCCCTGCGTAGTCCGTGCCCTTTTTTGCGGTGACAGAGCAATAACGAATGAAAGGCAAATCGATGTGTGCCGGGTACTCGATCAACTTGCCGGTACGCGGCGGAATATTCAATTGTCCTAGTAAGCGGCGCGGCTTGATCAATTCTTTGAGCGATGCCGATTTTCCGCCCCGCTCCGCGTCAATCAGGGTCAAACGTGGGTTCACACCGTAAGCGTCGGTCAACTCCTGGTTTACGCTGCAACCGCCAAGGCGGCAGGCGATTTCGCAGACGACCAGATCCTGACCGTCGATAAAAATCTCGAGATGAAACAGCATTGTGCCAAGTCGCGGCAGTGCCTGCTCCACGATCCGTCGGGTGAGTTTCACGCATTGTTGGTGAAGCGGATTGTGCTCGGCCAGCATCTGGAAACCGAGACTTTTACCGTCAAGGAAATCCAGGCAGGTCACCGTTGAGCGCACCGGCGAGATGATCACCGGCCGGCCGCCAATGTAGAGTCCATTGACGTTCAACAACGATGCATTAATGTACTTTTCGACCATCAGGTTGTGTAGCGTTGTACTGTCCTGCTCGTGCAGGTAGCCACGAACTTCAGCGTCATCGTGCAACACACGGACCCCACCGGAGCCGCGGCCATCGCGGGGCTTCACTACTAGGGGAAAACCATATTGCTCAGCGAAGTCATTGATCTCGCATGCAGAGCGGACGACCGCCATGGGGTTGATGCGGATACCATGCTCCGCCAGTTTTTGTTTCATCAGGAATTTGTCGCGATACAGTAAAGTCATCTCTTCGTAGTGCGTTGTCGAACCACTGAGCCGGTCTTTGATCCGCGCCACGCGCAACAGATCGACTTCAGCCAGTGCCACCAGAGTGTTAGTTCCTAGCTCTTTTGCGGCGGTCAGCGCATCCAGTTCAACCACGCCCGAGTCATTGAAGTTTGCATAGAGCCGCAAAGCTGAGGTCAGCGTCGGAAACTGTTGTGTCAGCAACTCCTTCGCTGACAAGTCGCTATAAATCAGGCTGTTGTTGCCCAATACACTTAGCCAATCTGCTTCGGAATGTTGAAGTAGAATTTTTGCAGGCGCAAACAAAATTACAGGATTCAAGAGTTTTCTCCGCTATCAAAAAGAGTCCATTCAAAATGCCAAACGTGCAACCGGGCGATAAATTTATGCAATAACCTGCATGCAATTCCTTGGCACACGGAATACCCCGTTTTCTTACAGTTTTATCAGCCAAGAGAAATATTAATAGTTTCATAGTTCACAAAAGCCATGAGGGTTTTCCCCGCCCTCCTTAGCCATGCATGAGCCCAAAGAATTTAGGAGAAGATATTTTTTAGCATTTTATTTAAAGGTTTATTCATTCGGATATTATCCATGTAAGCAACATCTATTGAGCGACGCCAGGGGTTAACTGATGATATGAGCACCCCGAAAAATCAGTGGCACGCGATTGATATTTGGAAACTGGTAGACCAGTCCAGTCATCCGGAGCCCCTGAAAGCGCCTTACGCATGGCCGCCATAAAACCAGAGACGGAAACCCTGCAAAAGGTAGAACCATGCGCCTGTAAAATCCGCGCTACCAAAACCCGATCACTGATGTGCAGCGATACGAAGAAGATAGAACCTGCCCCCCGGGTGCACAAGTCAGTGGTTTCTGAGGTAGTCGTAGTCTATTACGCAAGGTTGTGTCGGCCGCGAGAGTGTTTAGCGATGCGCTTTAAACAACTCATGTTCATTGCGTCTGCGGGCCTCTTCGCGAGCTCGCTCCTACAGAGTGAGAGTCGTGTCGATTTTTCTTTTAATCCTGCGGGTCGAGGTTATCCAGCGCCTGGTTCACCGCCAGTTCACCCAACATGATGACCTGCGCAATCCCCAGCATCGTGCTGCGCTGCGTGCCTTCCAGCAGTCCAGCGAAATCGCTGGCCATGACATTTGCCGAAGCGAGTGATTCACAGGCGTGGGCCAACAGGCTTTCCGTGTCGAGGCCGGGCGCGATCATGAATGTTCTACTGGGTTTGCGAGAGGTGGCATTGATGCGGGCGGCCAGATCGTCGGGCTCTGGGGGATCGGGGGTGATTTTTAACATTGATGAATCTCCTTACACCATAAGACAAGGAGCCATCACCCTCGCTACCAAACGAATGGGTGGCGGCCATGCGCAGGTTGGTAGACCGGGGTGTAAGGAAACCGGCGCGCCCGAAGACGCCCTGTGCATGACCACCATAAAAAGCAGAGACGAAAAAACACTGCAAATGATGATGCATTGCACCTACACACCCGGGCTACCAAACCCGATCACTGATATTCAGCGACGAGGGAACGATAGAACCCCGGCGCCCAGGCGCACAAGTCGGCGGATTCTGACGTACGCGTAGTCCGCTACGCAAGAATGTGTAGCCTGCGAGAGTGTCTGGAGATGTTTATTAAACAGAGGCTTTCATTGCGCCCACTGGCCTCATCGCGAGCAAGCTCGCTCCCACAGGGGATTTGCGCTGATCACAGATCCAACTGTGGGAGCCTGCTCGCGAAGGCAGCGCCTGGGTCTTACTGAATCTCTTCCGGCTTCACGATCACCCAGTTCTTGTCCGCCGTCACCGCCAACCCTTCCTTGGCCTGGGCCGCGGCGTGCCTGGCCATCATGCCGTTAAGCTGAGTCATGTATTTGTCTTTGCGATTGACCCACAAATGGATGCCGCCCTTGGCCACGTCGACGCTGTGGAACAGCATGTAACCGTCGCTGCTCGGAGTATCGCCACCGACCAGGACCGGTTTTTTCCACTCATCGATGTAGGTCAGGATCGCCGCTTGCTTACCGGCCATCCAGGTCGCCGGCGTCCACAGGTAAGGGGTCAGTTCGAGGCCGAGGTTGGCCTTCTCGTCATACTTGCCGGCCGTGATCTGCTTACGCGCCGTGGTCAGCTCGCCGGTCTGGCGGTCCTTGAGCATTGTGGTCACGCCGATCACGTTTTGCGGTTTGACGTTGTAGCCGTATTTCGGATCGGCAGCGACCATACGCACCAGCTCTTCCGAGGCGGCGGTCATCACGTAGACCTCGATGCCGTTCTCCATCAGTTTGTTGTACAGCTCGGCCTGGCCGGTGAAGACTTTCGGTGGGTTGACGTCGAGGGTCTTGACCACGTCGCCGTCATAATACGTGGTGGGCACCGGTTTGCCGGACGCCATCAACTCGTCGACATAGCCCTTGAGCTCGGTGAGCGTGAAGCCGGAGAACACCTGGGCGACCCATGGATAGCAGACCATGTCGTCGACTTCGCAGAGGCGATAGTAGTAACTGAACAGGCTTTCCTTGTGGTCGGCGGTGTCTTTGAACGGGATCAGCTTCAGGGAGGGGTCGAGTTTCTCGCGGGTGATCAGGCCCTTGTTTTCCATGAACGGCAGCAACGACTCTTCGAGGTCGTAGCGGTAACTGGTGTTGTCCATGTCGAACACCGCGAAGTTACCTTTGTTGGCGTTGGCCGCAATCATTGCGTCCAGCGCCTTGGCCTGATCGGCTGGCCAGTGCTTCAAATCCGTTGCGAGCACCTGGCCGGCGAGGCCCAGGCAAAGTGCTGCAGCCAAAAATTTCGGTGCAAACTTCATCGTCAAATCTCCCTGATTTAAAAGAGATCGACGCTAACAAATAAGTGTGACAGTCCTCGCCTATCAGCGACCGCTAACGTGTCCATTGCGCCAGATGCATTCCCGAGCACGACACGCGCTTATTCCAAAAACGACAGTTATCAGACTTTTTTGACATTAATTCATTAAATATCAAGCTGTTAGGCTTGCCGACTCACGCTTGAGACCTTCAGCGACTGGGCCGACCTCATCGCGAGCAAGCTCGCTCCCACATTGAATTTGTGACCGACACAAATCCCTGTGGGAGCGAGCTTGCTCGCGATGCCCTTAAGCTTTTTCCCAGACTTCGAAGTTGTAGGCCGGTTTGTCATCCACAGCCGGATTTTCGATGTTCGATACCAACTTCCACTGGCTCACATCAAACGCCGGAAACCACGCATCCCCTTCCGGGCTCAATGCCACGCGCGTCAGGTACAGCCGATCCGCCTGTGCCATTCCCTGCGCATACAACTGCGCGCCACCAATCAGCATCACCTCATCGACGCCCTGCGCCAGCGCCCATTCCTGTGCCCGAATCACCGCGGCTTCCAGCGACGGATAAACCTCCGCGCCTTCCAACACCAGGTCCGCCTGACGGCTGACCACGATGTTCAATCGGCCCGGCAGCGGACGTCCGAGGGAATCCCAGGTCTTGCGCCCCATGATGATGGGCTTGCCGAGGGTGGTGGCCTTGAAGTATTTGAAATCCCCCGGCAAGTGCCAGGGCATGCTGTTGTCGACGCCGATCACGCGGTTTTCACCGAGGGCTGCGATCAGGCTGAGGGGGAGTGATTTAGTCATGCCGGCGAGGATACCAGAGCCATCCGTACCCCGATAAGCGCCACAGCGGTTATGCTCACCGTTCATTTAAGCGACGGGATGCCGCGTGACTGAACTGAATAACCTCTGGCTGACGGAAACCATTCGCCTGCGCGAAGAACACGCCGGCCCGCTGGATGATCTTGAAGCCAACCGACTGGCCCGCAGCGCGGGCGGCGACTTGCCGACAAGGATTCAACGCCGCGCCCTGTGGCTGGCCGAACGCGATGGGCTGACCACCGCCCTCACCCATTGGTTGCAAGGTGCGCGACTGGCGCTGCTGGTGTTGGCAGTGCTGGCCGTGGTCAGCGGCGCCGGGTTGGGGTTCGCCGCGTTGAACGACGGACAAATGCCGGTCAATGTGTTCTGGGCCTTGGGCAGTCTGCTGGGGTTGAACCTGATGCTGTTGCTCAGCTGGGCGCTGGGCCTGGTACTGGCCAGCGACCATGGTGCAACACTGGGTCGCCTGTGGCTGTGGCTTAGCGAAAAACTCGCCCGCGATGCCAAAGCGGTGCAACTGGCGCCGGCCCTGGTGTTGTTACTGCAACGACAGAAACTCAATCGCTGGGCGATTGGCGTGCTGGTCAACAGCCTGTGGCTGCTGGCGATGCTCAGCGCCCTGGTGATTCTGCTGATGTTGATGGCGACCCGGCGTTACGGCTTCGTCTGGGAAACCACCCTCCTCAGCGCCGACACCTTTGTGACCATGACCCAAGCCCTCGGCGCCCTGCCCGCCTTGCTGGGCTTCAACGTTCCGACGGTCGAGATGATCCGCGCCAGCGGCGACACCGCGCTGAACATCGAAAGCGCCCGCCAGGCCTGGGCCACCTGGCTGGTCGGTGTGTTGGTGGTTTACGGCGTTTTGCCGCGCCTGCTGCTGGCCCTGTTCTGCCGCTGGCGCTGGACCTGCGGCCAAGCGTCGTTGCGCCTGGACCTGAACCTGCCCGGTTACGCGCAACTGCGCGAACGGTTAATGCCCAGCAGCGAACGCCTGGGCATCAGCGATGCCGCGCCAGAGCAACTTCATACCGTCGAAAGCGGCGTCAGCGAGCTACAGAGCGATGGCGCGCTGTTGGTCGCCATCGAGCTCGACGAGCAACGTCCGTGGCCGCCCGCCCTGCCGAAAAACGTGAACAATGCCGGCATCCTCGACAGTCGCGAATCCCGGCACAAGCTCCTTGAACAACTCAGTCGTTTCCCTCCGGCCCGGTTAGCCATCGCGTGCGATCCACGTCGCTCGCCGGATCGCGGCAGCCTGGCGCTGATTGCCGAGCTGGCGCGCAACGCCAGCGCCACCCGCATCTGGTTGCTGCAAGCACCGCTGGGTGAAGCGCTGGACGCGGAGCGTTTGGGCGATTGGCACGTCGCGTTGCAACAGCTTGAACTGCCCTTTGCCGATTGCGCGCCGATGAACTGGCTGGAGACCGGGCATGACTAACCCCCGCAAGCCGCCGTTGAAGCTTGCCGTGGTCGGCCACACCAACGTCGGTAAAACGTCGTTGCTGCGTACCCTGACCCGTGACGTCGGCTTCGGTGAAGTTTCCCATCGGCCGAGCACGACCCGCCACGTCGAAGGCGCGCGGTTGTCGGTGGACGGTGAACCGTTGCTCGACCTGTTCGATACGCCGGGCCTGGAAGACGCCATCGCCCTGCTCGACTATCTCGAACGGCTGGAGCGCCCAGGCGAACGGCTCGACGGCCCTGCGCGGCTGGCGCGCTTCCTTGAGGGCAGCGAAGCGCGACAACGTTTCGAACAGGAAGCCAAGGTGCTGCGCCAACTGTTGAGTTCGGACGCCGGCCTCTACGTGATCGACGCGCGCGAGCCGGTGCTGGCCAAGTACCGTGACGAACTGGAAGTGCTGGCCAGCTGCGGCAAACCGCTGTTGCCGGTACTGAATTTTGTCAGCAGCGCGAACCATCGTGAACCGCAGTGGCGTGAAGCGCTGGCGCGCCTTGGCTTGCATGCCTTGGTCCGTTTCGACAGCGTCGCGCCGCCGGAGGATGGCGAACGTCGACTCTACGAGAGCCTCGCGCTGTTGCTGGAAAACGCCCGTGAACAGCTTGAGCGTTTGATCGCCGATCAGCAGGCTCAACGCCTCGCTCGTCAGCAAAGTGCGGCCCGGCTGATTGCCGAGTTATTGATCGATTGCGCAGCGTGTCGTCGCAGCGTGGCCAGCAATGCCGAGCAGGAACAGCAAGCCATCAGCGAACTGCGCACAGCGGTTCGACAACGAGAACAACGTTGCGTCGAAGCGTTACTCAAGCTCTACGCCTTCCGCCCGCAGGATGCGGCGGCCAGCGATCTGCCGTTGCTCGATGGTCGCTGGGGCGATGACCTGTTCAACCCGCAAACCCTCAAGCAACTCGGCGTGCGGGTCGGCGGCGGCATTGCGGCCGGCGCGGCAGCCGGAGCCGGGGTGGATTTACTGGTGGGCGGCCTGACCCTCGGCGCCGCCGCACTGGCCGGCGCCATTGCCGGCGGTGCCCTGCAAACCGTGCGCAGTTATGGCAGCCGATTGATGGGCAAGATCAAAGGGCAGCGGGAGTTGACTGTTGATGACAGCGTGTTGAGGTTGTTGGCGTTGCGTCAGCGGCAGCTGGTGCAGGCGCTGAATGCTCGCGGGCATGCGGCATTGGAAAGCGTTCAAGTGGCCACGCCTCAGGACAAGAGCTGGCGCGAAGGCAAACTTCCCGAGGCCCTGAACAAGGCTCGGGCTTATCCGCAGTGGTCGTCACTGAATCCGCGATCGAAGTTGAGTCAGGCGGACCGGCAGGAGCAGGTTGAGGTGTTGGCGCAGCAGTTGTAGGCATTGGCGGGCCTCTTCGCGAGCAGGCTCGCTCCCACATTTGGAATGCATTCACCTGTGGGAGCGAGCCTGCTCGCGAAGGCAGCGACTCGGTTTCGAGGCATTACTCGCCCAGCAGATGCAACGCCTTTTCCTTCAACACCGCCAGATCAATCACCGGCACGCCCATCTCCTTGGCCAACTCATCCCACTGCCGCATGCGCAAGCTGATCGCACACAACGGGTCTTGCTCAAACGCTTTTGCCTCTTCAGCGGTCATCACGCCACCTTGATATTCCAACGTGCGACGGCTGGCTTCGCTGAGGCGCTCGTAGTACCCAGGCTCTTTTAAGGTCAGATAACGCTTGGCCTGGACGTGGTATTCCACCAACCGCGCCATGCGCTCGCTGAAACCTGCACGGCGCAAGTAGTCCGCCCCCAGTCGTTCATGGCTGACCACGCCGAAGCCACCCATGTTCTCGGCAGTCTCGGCGCAGATGTGCCCGATGTCGTGGAAGAACGCGGCCAGTATCACTTCGTCATCGAAGCCTTCGGCCATGGCCCGTTCGGCGGCCTGGGACATGTGCTCGATCTGCGACACTGGTTCACCGATGTAATCGCTGCTGCCAAAGCGTTCGTACAACCCAAACACCTCGGCGATCACTTGCGCATTGCGGTCCATCAATGCGCTCCCAATACAGTCGCTACGTTACGCTCGGCCATCGCCGGCCCGACGCTCATGCCGACACCCGTGTGCATCAACGCTACGCTCACGCCCGGCATTGGACGCAGGAACGAGAACGGGCCCGGACCTCGTGAACCGTAGACGCCCTGCCAGCGTTCCACCACTTGCACCTGGCAACCCAAGGTCTGTTCGGCCAACTCAAGCATCCAGTCGTCTACCTGCTCGGCATTGAATGGCGACGGATCACTGCCGTAATGGTGGGAGTCGCCGATGATCAATTCGCCGTAAGGCGTCGGGCTGATCAGCAGGTGAATACCGTTTTCATGCAGGTGCGGTTGTTCTCTCAGGATCTGCGCCTGCACCGCCGCCGCTTCCGGCAGATCGGCAAACGCGCCGTAGTGCACGCAACTCAAACCGGTGAGCAACGCGTGTTGCAGGTTGAGGTTGACCTGCGGTCGGGCGCGGAGCATTTGCAGGCGGCAGATGTGCGGCTTGAGCTCGGCGATCGACTCGGCCAGCAAGGTCTGATAGTCGTGACCGGAGCAGACGATAATCTGCTCGGCGCTGAAGGTGCCGGCCGTGCTGTGCAAGCGGCCCGGTTCGATGTCCCGCACCAGGGTGGAGAAGTGAAACGTCACGTTCAGTTCGCGGCGCAGGTAATCGATCAATGCCGGAATCGCTTCGCGCGAATACAGTTGTTGATCGTCCATGCCGTGCAACACGGCGCGGTGATGGCTGAACTGGCCGCCATAAAGATCGCGCAGGGCAGCACCGCGCAGCAGGTCGACGCGATAATCGTGCTCCAAGGCGCGGCCGGCGCAGAATGCTTCCAGCAGGTGTTCTTCGGCTTCGGTGCGGGCGAACAGGTACGAGCCGTTGCGCTTGAGTTTCAAACCGGCCAGTTGTGCCCATTGCCCCCAGATGTCGCGGGAGGCCTTGGCCAGTTCGAGCATCGGCCCCGGTGGCTGACCGGTGACGAGGGCCTGGCCGAAGTTGCGCACCGAAGCGCCCAGAGGGGTTTCGCTGCGTTCAAAAACGGTGACTTTGAGGCCGCGTCTGGCGGCGGCGTAGGCGTGGGACAGGCCGAGGATTCCGGCGCCTACGATCAGCATGTCGTTGGGGTGTGTCATTAAGTGATGTCCTGAATTCGAGACCGCCTTCGCGGGCAAGCCTCGCTCCTACAGGTGTTGTGGAGGGCGCGATATCCGCGAACAACACAAAAACTGTAGGAGCGAGGCTTGCCCGCGAAGAGGCCCTGTCAGCCAATAAAAATCTTACTTGGCAACCACTTTCTCGGACTTGCCGTCATAGCGCTTGCGCCATTCAGTCAGGATTTCATCGCGATTCTTCGACGCCCAGGCAAAGTCGTTCTTGATCAAACGCTGCTCATAATCGGCTGGCAGTTCAGTCTGTGGCTTGGCGATGCCTGGCTGCGCGAGGACGGCGAAGTTCTCTTTGTACAACTCCATCGCCGCCGGGCTGGCCGAGAAATCTGCCAGTTTCTTCGCCGCGTCTTCATGCGGTGTGCCCTTGATCACAGCCGTCGCTTCGATTTCCCAACCCAGGCCTTCTTTCGGCAGGATGATGTCCAGCGGCGCGCCCTGACGCTTCAGCTGAACAGCCGGGTACTCAAAGGAAATACCGATCGGGAATTCGCCCGCCGCAGCCAATTTGCACGGCTTGGAACCGGAGTGAACGTATTGGCCGATGTTCTGGTGCAGCTCGTCCATGTACTGCCAGCCTTGCTTCTCGCCGAAGGTTTGCAGCCAGGCGCTGACGTCGAGGAAACCGGTGCCGGACGAGGCAGGGTTGGGCATGACGATCTTGCCTTTGTACTCAGGCTTGGTCAGGTCTTGCCAGCTCACGGGTTTGGTCAAACCTTGCTTCGCGGCTTCGACGGTGTTGAAGCAAATGGTCGCGGCCCAGACGTCCATGCCGACCCAGGCAGGCGGGTTGGCGGCGTCACGGTAGTTGCTGCCGATCTTGCCCAGGTCTTGTGGCGCGTAGCTTTGCAGCATGCCTTGCTGGTCGAGGATCGCCAGGCTCGAAGCGGCCAGGCCCCAGACGGCGTCAGCCTGCGGACGGGCTTTTTCGGCCAGCAGTTTGGCGGTGATGATGCCGGTGGAATCGCGCACCCACTTGATCTCGACGTCCGGGTTGGCCTTTTCGAAGGCGGCCTTATAGGCCGTCAGTTGTTCGGCTTCGAGGGCGGTGTACACCGTCAACTCGGTTTTCGCCGCGAAGGCGTTCAGGCTGAAAGCGGTGAGGACAGCAGCGGCTAAAGCCAGGGGCTTGAACATGTCGTTTTACCTTTTGTTTACCGGCAGTTGAGTTGAGGGTTGAATCAGTGACCGGGCGCGGTCTGCCGCCAGGCCTGAGAGCGGCGCAGCAAGCCGCGCGAAGCCCAGGCCAGCAGCAGGGACACGCCCGCCGAGGTGAACAGAATCAGGGTCGACATCGCCGCCGCGCCGCCGACGTTGCCGGCGTCGTCCATGTTCAGCACCGCCACGGCCGCGAGGATGGTGTCGGGGCTGTAGAGGAAGATGGCGGCCGAGACCGTGGTCATGGCCGAGACGAACAGGTAGCGCACGATGTCCAGCAGCGCTGGCAGGCAAATCGGCACGGTGACGCGCAAGTAGTGCCGATACAACGGCGCCTTGAGCGACAGCGCGGCGGCTTCGAATTCGGCGTCGAGCTGGCGCAACGCGGTGGTGGCGGTCATTTGTGCGGTGGTCAAATAGTGCGCAATGGTGCAGACCACCAGCAGGGTCATGGTCCCGTAGAGTACGTGCAACGGGTTGCCGTTGAGGTTGAAGAAGAAGACATAACCCAACCCCAGCACCAGACCCGGCACCGCCATCGGTACGAAACTGAGCATGCGCAACGTCAGGTTCAGTCCGCGCTGGCCCTTGGTTTTTTCCATCAGGTAGGCGCCAGTGAAGATCAGCACGCTGCCGATCAGCGCCGTGCACACCGCCATCTTCACGCTGTTGCCATAAGCCAGCCAGCCGCCACCCGCCGTGTCGTTGAACTGGTAATGGTTGAGCGACAGCGACAGGTTGTACGGCCAGAATTTCACCAGCGACGAGAACACCGCCATGCCGAAGACCAACAGCAGCGCGGCGCAGATCAGCAGCACAATCGCCAGGTAGCAACGGTCCCGCCGTTTTGACGGTGCTGGCTTGAAGACTTGCGCCCGACCGCTCATGGAGTCGCCGTGACGCCGACGCAACCACGCATCGACACCGAAGCTGAACAGCGCCGGCAACAGCAGGACCATGCCGATCAAGGCACCGCGACCGAATTGTTGCTGGCCGACCACGGCCTTGTAGGCTTCCAGCGCCAGCACTTGATAGTCGCCACCGACCACCACGGGCACGCCGAAATCGGTGATGGTCAGGGTGAAGACCAGGCAGAACGCTGCGAACACTGCCTGACGCGTCGCCGGCCAGGTGATGCTGCAGAAGGCTTTGGCCGGGCTGGCGCCCATGCTCGAGGCGGCATCGAACAGTCGCGCATCGGCCAGGGACAGCGCCGACAGCAAAATCATCAAGGCGTGTGGGAAGGTGTAGATGACCTCACCCAGCACAATGCCCCAGAAGCCGTAGATATTGTCCGAAAGCAAACCACGCAACAGGCCCTGATTGCCGAACAGGTAAACCAGTGCAATCCCCGGCAGCATCGACGGCGCCATCAGCGGCAACAGCGACAGCCCACGCCAGATGCCTTTGCCCGGTATCAACGTGCGTTGCAGCGCGTAGGCAAACAGGTAGGCCAGCGGTACGACAATCGCCGCCACGCTGAGGGACACTTTCAGACTATTGCCCAGCAGCCAGTGGAAGTTCGCACTGTTCACCAGTTCGCGGGCGGCGACCAGACCACCGCCCTGCCCGGCTTCCGAGCTGAAGCCACGCCAGAAGATCGCCAGCAACGGCATCAACACGGCGACGCCGAGCAACACCAGCAACAGGACTTTGCCGCCAACGACGAACACCCGATCGCCGATCTCGGCACGGGAGGTCTGCGGAACCTGCTTGTGCGGTATCGGCAGCGCGATGTTCGCGCTCATCAGGCAAACACCTGCAGGCTGCGCGGAGGCAAGGCGACCATGATCTGCTGTGCGCCGAGACGCGGCATGGCTTCCGGCGCGAGTTCGGCCAGCAACGCATGACCTGGCAGTTGATCGAGTTCGAAGCTCATGCGGCATCGGTTGCCGAGGAAGGTGATTTCGCGAACCCTGGCCGGGAACAGGTTTTCTTCGTGTACCAGCGGGTTGACGTTGATCGCCTCGGGGCGGCAGAACAACCGGCCCGAGGCGGTTTTCGCACTGCCGTCGGCCAGGCGCATGTTCAGGCCACCAACCTGGGCGTGGCTGTCACTGCTGCGGCGGAATGGCAGCCAGTTGCCCTGACCGACGAACTCCGCCACAAACGGTGTCGCCGGGCGGTCGTAGATTTCCTGCGGCGTGGCGTACTGCTCGACCTTACCGTTGTTCATCACGGCAATGCGGTCGGCCATCAGCATGGCTTCGTCCTGGTTGTGCGTGACCATCAGCGTGGTGATGCCGAGGTTGCGCTGCAACTGACGCAGTTCGGTGCACAGATGCTCGCGAACCCTGGCGTCGAGGGCGGACATCGGTTCGTCCAGCAACAACAGCGAAGGTGCAGGCGCCAAGGCGCGAGCCAGCGCAACGCGTTGTTGCTGGCCACCAGACAATTGGCCGGGGTACTTTTTTTCGCTGCCGATCAGGCCAACCAGCTCCAGCATCTGACCGACACGCTTGCGCACTTCATCGCGACCGCTACCGGCAAGGCCGTAGGCAATGTTCGCTTCGACGGTGAGATTGGGGAACAGCGCGTAGGACTGGAACAGGATGCCGTAGTCACGGGCCTGGGGCGCCAGATGGGAAACGTCGCGATCACCGAGGTACAACTCGCCGCTGTCTTGCTGCTCCAGACCGGCGATGCAGCGCAGCAAGGTGGTTTTGCCACAGCCCGACGGGCCCAACAGACACACCAGCTCACCGGCCGCCACATCGAGGGAAACGTTGTCCAGCGCGGTGAAGGCGCCAAAGCGTTTCTGCACGCCGCGCACTTTCATCGGGGCGCCGGGGTTGGTCAGGGCAGTTGCGGTCGAGTGGTTCATGGACAGGCCTCATCAAGCAGATGAAGGCCATCCTAGGGAGGTAATGCGTCCGTCATGTGGCAGTGAGGCAAAAACGGCTGATAGTGGTATTCAAGGATTTGGGTTGGGGTTATGTGTTGCTTGGTCTGACGTCTTCGCGGGCAAGCCTCGCTCCTACAGTTGATCGCATTCCCCCTGAGGGAACGAACTTGCTGGCGCGCGGATTCAAGGTTTAGGAAGGTCCATTCTGTAACCCGCCCCTGGCACACCTTCATGCATCGCCGCCTGAATGTCCGCATACAAAGCGTTCGCCTCAGCGGTAGTGATTGATCGTGAGCAATCACGCAGTACCACGCGCAGCAGCACATTTTCCTGGCCTGGCAGCAGCCCGAGACGCTCAATTGCCTGCACGGGTAAATCCGAGAACCCCCAACGTCCCTTGACCTGCATCTCCTCAATCCAGTCAGAACAGTCGCCGGCAGCCTGCAACATCTTTTCGGTCAATACTTCCTCACTCAACCCCGGCGTTACCGCCAACGAAATGTCACGAGCAATCGAAGGCAAACGAGATACCGCAGTCCATGGATTCAAATCATGCATCTGTGCCTGTACTCGCACGTTCTGATCACGCAGCAAGCGAATATCAGGGATGCCTTTGCGCAGCATGGTCAAGCGATCCAACCCCATCCCGAGCGCCAGCCCTCCATGTTGCAGCGGATCTATCTTCAAGCGCTGTAACAACGACCTCGCAATGCGACCGCACTCCAGCACTTCGACCAGGACGTCATCATTCAACACATTCACCTCGATTCCGTCCTCCGTGTAGTGATGCGGACTGTCGCTGTAGACCCAGGGTTTTTCGGGAACGGCAGACTTAAGGATGTCGCTGACCAGACGCAACAGATGCTCATGTGTAGACAGTTCGGGGTCACCCAGCACCCAGATATCCATTTGATGCGGTTCCGCGCAATGCCATCGATCCCGACTATCGCGACGAAAAGTGATACCTGGCGCTGCTAGCAATATCGTCTCTCCCGGTTGCCGCAGTTGAGCTGCACGCTGAAGCGCCGCCGGAATCTGACTGGTGGTTTGTGTTCGTAACAGGGAACACTCATCGACCCATCGGGTGTGTTCACTCCCGAGCGTGACTTCTGCCGGGTCATAACCCAGCAAACCGTAATTTTCTTCAGCGGACACAATCCGCGGCCCCGTTTGTAGTTGCGCATGGGGCCAACCTTTTTCAGCGAGTCCTTGAAGGATTTCATTTAGCATCAATCGGACGGCGTGATCGGGAGCGCTTGTTTCGGTTAGATCAACCAGTAAAAGGGCCTGATGGACAGATGTATCTGCCAAATATTTCTTTGATGCATTCACTATATAACCCTCGATCTACAGTTGGACATTGAGCCAAAAAACCAAGCCCATAAATAAACCTAACGACACAAGATCATCGACCGCAATAAAAAAAATGAAAAAATCAAAATTTCGGAACAGGACTACAGCTGCAACCTACACAAATAACCGACTGAACATTCCGAGAGTCGCAAAAACAGAATTTATTCTAAAAAACGCCTAACAAACCATTTAACACATTAGAAAATTCTGTATTAATAAATCCACTCCCAAGCACTTTCGGGAGCAAAAAAACCATAAAATGAAAAAGGAAGATCAAATGAAAACTCAAAAAGTCGTCAAAGAGAAGCTTAACCGGATTACTTCTGGGCCGGATAATTTTGGATGGGCACCGCTGGCTTGGGCTCATACTGAAGATTAAATAATACCAATGCGCGGCAAGCATTCTTGCCGCGCATTGGAAAACCAGGAGGGTTTTATGTCACCACCAAATATGATATCGACGCTCTTCGGCCATGAGGAGCTATCAATTATTGCAGACTCAGAAGACTTCCTCAAAAAATGCGCGCACTTAGGATTCAATACAACCAATATTTATGAGTTAGAAAAACTGCCAAAAAACAGTATTGTTTTCTCTTTTAGCAATGACGCTGCAAAAATGACATTTGAACTAGCAAAAAACACAGAAAGCAAGAAAAGCGTTTTCTGCGCGACTCAAGTGTTCGAACCCACTGTAGCTAGTGCGCTTTATAGCTTGAAGCTTTTGCTGAGCAGCAATTTTGAACATGCCTTATGCACACAGCGGTCCGTGTTAAACATGCTGAATTCAAATGAATCATTTATTCTGTCTGGTAATGACGCCGATGCGCAAGTCACAATTTTCCCGCACGCCCAGCCTTACGCAATACTTGCAGAAGACGTGTCACACGATTTTGTTCAGTCTGTAGCAGAGTTTTTTGAAGTTCATTACGCACACATGAACCCACAAGAACCTTGCCCATTTTGTTTTAGCGGCACGCTAAAAATCGCAGGAATACTGACTGTACTGAGAAAGCCTAATCCGATACTGCCTGAGGGCCTGAAAGACTCACTTAAATGGCTGAGTGATCGCATATCGGAAGAAGGGGCCCTTTTATCAGTTGAAGACAACACCATCACTTCACTAAAAATAAAAAACGAGGAGCACATAAAGCTTCTGGATCTTGCGGCTGGCTCTCGTGGGCTTAAGCTGACGGAGTTCGCCATCGGGGTAAACGAGGCTATCGCGCCAGATATTGATTACAAAATCAACTCACAAATGAATGAGGGTATCCGCGGGGTACATATAGCTATTGGTGATGGGTCTTCCGGTTATCACATAGACTTCCTTAGCCCAGCTGTGAGCGTAAGCCCAACACGCTGAAAACATTATTAGTAACCGCCAAAAGTTAACACCCCTATTCTATAGTTCCTGTCGCAACAACGCCTGCGCCTGCGGCCCCTACAACGTGTCGCCTGATACACCACTATCGCGAGGAGCTTCCACAGGGGCATGCATTCTACTGTGGGAGCGAGCCTGCTCGCGAAGGGGCCAACCCCATCACCACAACGCTCAGGCCGGAGCCATTTCCTGCGCCAACCCCAGAAACGCCGCCGGCAGCCGTGCGCCTTTTCGTTCCTTGAGGCAGTACAAGTACTCAGGGATTTGCGGTGCATTCTCGATGGTCAGCACCCGCAATTGCGGATCGTGCGGCACTTCCTGCCGGGCAATGATGCTGATGCCGATGTTGCGCAGCACCGCCTCGCGAATCGACTCGCGGCTGCCAATCTCCAGTAACGGCCCGAAACTCACCCTTGCGCTGGCCAGCAATTCTTCGGTCAATCGCCGGGTGGTCGAGCCCGACTCCCGCATCAACAAGGTATGTCCGGCCAATGCACTGAGCGGCACATGGTCATGCACCGCCAGCGGATGATTGCGATGCACCGCCAGCACCAGCGGATCGCTGCCGAGCACCCGGCGAATCAGCCGCGCATCGTCGAGCAACTGCGAGGAAGCAGCGACATCGACCCGGTAATCCTCCAGCGCTTCAAGCACCTGCTGGGAGTTGCCGATCTCCACCGACACTTCCACCTGCGGCAAGCGCTCGCGAAAGGCTTTTACCAGGTCGAGAATGTAATACGGCGCGGTTGCGGCAATGCGCAAGGTGCCCTGGACCTGGCCGCTGTTGCGCAGGAAAAACTCGATGTCGGCTTCCTGCTGCAACAGCGTCTTGACCATCGGCAACAGCCGGGCGCCTTCATCGCTGACGCTGAGACGGCGGCCGCCCCGGTAGAACAGTTCAACCGAGTACTGACTTTCCAGGTGCTTGATCTGGGTGGTCACCGTGGGCTGGCTCAAGCCGAGCTTTTTCGCCGCCAGGGTGATGCTGCCCAGGCGGGCAACCATATAAAACGCCTTCAGCTCGGCACTCAGCACACCCGTCCCTCATCACTTATTTGCGCAACAGGCGCAAACCGTTGAACACCACCAACAGGCTCACGCCCATGTCGGCAAACACCGCCATCCACATGGTGGCGAGCCCGGCGAAGGTTACCCCAAGAAAGATCGCTTTGATGACCAATGCCAGCGCGATGTTCTGTTTGAGGATGCTCGATGTCTGTCGTGACAACCGGATAAACGCGGGAATCTTGCGCAGATCGTCGTCCATCAAGGCGACATCGGCGGTCTCGATGGCGGTATCGGTGCCGGCGGCGGCCATGGCGAAACCTATCTCAGCGCGTGCCAGCGCCGGGGCGTCGTTGATGCCGTCACCGACCATGCCGACGTTATGGCCCTGTGCATACAGGGCTTCGATGGCTTGCAGCTTGTCGGTCGGCAGCAAGTCGCCCTTCGCTACGTCGATGCCGACTTGCGCCGCAATGGCCTGCGCGGTGTGGACGTTGTCGCCGGTCAGCATCAGGGTTTTGATCCCCAGATCGTGCAGTTGCTGGATCGCCTCGCGGCTGGAGTTCTTCACGGTGTCGGCCACGGCGAACAGCGCCAGTGGGCCGGATTGATCGAGCAGCAACACCACTGATTTGCCCTGCTTTTCCAGCGCGAACAGTTTTTCTTCCAGCGCAGGCGAGCACAGGCCCAACTCTTCCACCAAGCGATGGTTGCCCAAGTGATAGAGCTGACCACCGATTTCACCGCGCACACCGCGACCGCTCAAAGCTTCGAAGTTATCTACAGCATGCAGCGTCAGCTGCTTATCCGCAGCCGCGTTGGCGATAGCCAGCGACACCGGATGATCGGAGCGCCCGGCCAGGCTGGCGGCAATGCCCGGCGCGATTTGGTCGGCGATTAGATCAAGCGACAGGTAGTCGGTCTGCACCGGTTTGCCGTGTGTGATTGTGCCGGTCTTATCCAGCGCCAGGTAATCGAGCTTGTAACCGCCCTCCAGATAGACGCCGCCCTTGACCAGAATCCCTTTGCGCGCCGCCGCCGCGAGGCCACTGACAATGGTCACGGGCGTCGAAATCACCAACGCACACGGGCAAGCGACCACCAGTAACACCAGCGCCCGGTAGATCCAGTCAAACCAGAGCGCGCCCATGAACAGCGGCGCAATCACCGCAACGGCGAGGGCCAGGAGGAACACCACTGGCGTGTAGATTTTCGAGAAGCTGTCGACGAAACGCTGGGTCGGCGCCCGCGCACCCTGAGCCTGCTCGACGGCATGGATGATCCGCGCCAACGTCGAATGGTTGGCCGCAGCGGTGACGGAATACTCCAGGGAGCCCGCCTGATTGATGGTGCCGGCGAAGACCTTGTCGCCGAGGGTCTTCTCCACCGGCAGGCTTTCGCCGGTGATCGGCGCCTGATCGATGGTCGAACTGCCCGACACCACTTCACCGTCCAGACCAATGCGCTCACCGGGCCGCACTCGCACTCGGGCGCCCAGCTCAATGGTTTTCACGTCCTGCTCGACCCAACTGCCATCCGCCTGCCGCACCGTGGCCTGTTCCGGTGCCATCTGCATCAAGCCGCCAATCGCGTTGCGCGCACGGTCCAGGGATTTGGCTTCGATCAATTCGGCCACGGTGAACAGGAACATCACCATCGCCGCTTCTGGCCACTGACCGATCAGGATCGCACCGGTCACCGCGATGCTCATCAGCGCATTGATGTTCAGATTGAGATTCTTAAGCGCGATCCAGCCCTTCTTATAAGTGCCAAGACCACCCCCAAGAATCGAGACCAGTGCAATGACCGCCACCACCGCATTGGGCGCAGCGTTGGTGAAGTGGATAACTTCAGCAGCCAGCGCACCCACACCAGACAGTGCCAACGGCCACCAGGGCTTTTTCACTGGCGCCGGGATTGGCGCTTCGACGCCCCGCTCCAGCGGCTCGGCCTGCATGCCGAGGGATTTGATCGCGTCGATGATGGGTGCTGTGTTCGGCAGGTCGTGGGTGACGCCCAACACGCGGTTGATCAGGTTGAATTCCAGCTGCTGCACACCCGCGAGCTTGCCGAGTTTGTTCTCGATCAGTGTTTGCTCGGTGGGGCAGTCCATCGCATCGATGCGGAAACTGCTTAGCCGCGCGCCGGCGGTGGGCGTTGCGCTCAACTTGATCAGCGTCGGGGCCGCCACCTTGGCGGAACAGCAGGAATCCCCGTGGGCGCCATGGTCATGCTTTTGCACGGGTTGCAGCTTGTGGCTGTGCGGGTGCTCAGCCTCAGGTGGATGGGTGTGTTGGGAATCGCTCATTGGGTCGCGTCCATAAAGGTGCCTGTTGCCAAGTAAAGACCCTGTAGCCACTATAGGGTCAAGCACCCATTTGGAGATTGCCGTCATGAAGATCGGAGAACTGGCCAAACTCACCGACTGCGCCGTGGAAACCATCCGCTATTACGAGCGCGAAAACCTGCTGCCGGAACCGGCCCGCAGCGACGGTAACTACCGCGTCTACACCCAGGCCCACGCCGAACGCCTGACCTTCATCCGCAACTGCCGCACCCTCGACATGACCCTCGAAGAAATCCGCAGCCTGCTGGCCCTGCGCGACAGTCCACAGGATCAGTGCCAAAACGTAAATGCGCTGATCGATGAGCACATCCATCACGTCAAGGCACGGATCGATGGATTGCTGGCGTTACAGACGCAACTGCTCGACCTGCGCCAACGCTGTAGCGAAGGGCCGGACATTGATCAGTGCGGGATTTTGCAGCGCCTGGAAGTGAGCGGCGGAGTGGTGGCGACGGAAGCTGAGCCTTCTCACGTTGGCCGTAGCCACGGCCACTAAGCACACCACAAAACTAAATGTGGGAGCGAGCCTGCTCGCGAATGCGGTGTGTCAGACAACATTGATGTCGACTGATCCACCGCATTCGCGAGCAGGCTCGCTCCCACAGGAATTGCGTCAGGCTTAAACCGCCATTGGCGCGGTCATTGGCGCGTGGTGCTGATAGCCCTCAAGCGAGAAATCACTCGGCTCGATCAACTCCAGCCATTCGGGCTGATAGACACCGGTCTTGGAGAACTCCGGTACACGGTCACTGATCACCAGTTTCGGCATCGGGAACGGCTCGCGCGTGAGCTGTTCGTTGAGCATGTCCAGGTGGTTTTCGTAGACGTGGGCGTCACCGATGAAATAGGTGAACCAGCGTGGCGTGTAACCGGTCAGGCGACCGATCAGGCTCAGCAGCGCGGCGCCTTCGGTGAGGTTGAACGGCGTGCCCAGGCCCAGGTCGTTGGAGCGGATGTAGAGGGTCAGAGAAATCTCTTTGGTCTCGACATTCGGGTGGAACTGGTACAGCAGGTGGCACGGCGGCAGGGCCATTTCATCGAGCTGAGCGACGTTCCAGCCGTGGAACAGGATGCGGCGGCTGCCCGGGTCCTTGATGATGGTGTCGACGCACTGACGGATCTGGTCGATCGCCTTGTACAGCACCACGTAAGCCTGACCGTCTTCTTCGCCTTCAGCGATCTGACGATAACCCTGGCTCAGGGTCTGCTCGATGGCGGCCTGGTTGCTGACCGGAATCTGCTTGTATGCCGGCCATTTGCGCCATTGCACGCCGTAGATCTCGCCGAGGTCGTCTTCACCCTGACGGAACGGGTTGGCCAGCCACTGGGCGTTTTCGTTGGCGTTCTGGTCCCAGACCTTGCAGCCCAGCGCGCGGAATTCGGCGGCGTTGTTCACCCCGCGCAGAAAACCACACATCTCGCCGATGGCCGATTTGAAGGCCATCTTGCGGGTGGTAATCGCCGGAAAACCTTCCTTGAGGTCATAACGCAGCATCGCGCCCGGAAAGCTGATGGTGTTCACGCCGGTGCGGTTGGCCTGCCGGGTGCCGTTCTTGATGACGTGGGCGACCAGTTCGAGGTATTGCTTCATGAGTTACCTGTGTCCTTGAACCCGGGACCAGAGCCCCGGGTTCGAATTTATACTGCCGCCGCTGGAGACGCCGGTGCGCGGTGATACGCCAGCCAGATCAGGAACAGCCCGGCGATGATCATCGGTACGCACAGTAGCTGGCCCATGGTCAGCCAATTCCAGGCCAGATAGCCCAGCTGAGCGTCCGGTACGCGGACGAATTCGACGATGAAACGGAAAATGCCATAGAACAGCGCGAACATTCCCGACACGGCCATGGTCGGCCGCGGCTTGCGCGAAAACAGCCAGAGAATCGCAAACAGCGCCACGCCTTCCAGCGCGAACTGGTACAGCTGCGACGGGTGACGCGGCAACTGCGATGGATCGCTGAAGGGCGGGAAGATCATCGCCCACGGCACGTCGGTCGGTTTGCCCCACAACTCAGCGTTGATGAAGTTGCCGATACGCCCGGCACCGAGGCCGATCGGCACCATGGGTGCGACGAAATCCATCAGCTGGAAAAACGACTTGTTGTTCTTTTTACCGAACCACAACGCCGCCAGCATCACGCCGATGAACCCGCCGTGGAACGACATGCCGCCCTTCCACACCTCGAAGATCAGCGTCGGGTTGGCCAGATAAGCATTCAGATCGTAAAACAGCACATAGCCGAGGCGGCCACCGACGATCACGCCCATCGACATCCAGAAAACCATGTCGGAGAGCTTCTCTTTGGTCCAGGTCGGGTCGAAACGGTTCAACCGACGGGACGCCAGCAGCCAGGCGCCGCCAATGCCGATCAGGTACATCAAACCGTACCAGTGGATTTTCAGCGGACCGATGGCCAGGGCCACCGGATCGATCTGCGGGTAAGGCAGCATTGCGACTCCTCGTTAGAGTTGAAACCTTTAAAAATTCCCGGGCGACGCTGCCACCTCAGGATTAAGCCAACATTGCGGGCTAGAGCAGAAAGCTCAGGCCTACGCAGAACAGCAAAGCGGCGAATAGCTTTTTCAGCAACTTCGGTGATAGCTGGTGGGCCAGTCGCGCACCGAGGCGGGCGAACACCATGCTGGTCAGGGCAATGCCAAGCAACGCCGGCAAGTAAATAAAACCGAGACTATGGGCCGGCAGCAATGGATCGTGCCAGCCCAGAATCATGAAACTTAATGCACTTGCCAGTGCGATCGGCAGCCCGCAGGCGGACGAAGTGGCCACCGCTTGTTGCATCGGCACGCTGCGCCAGGTCAGGAACGGCACGGTCAGCGAGCCGCCGCCAATCCCGAAAATCGCCGAGGCCCAGCCAATCACACTGCCGGCCAAGGTCAGACCGAGTTTACCGGGCACCGTTCGGCTGGCCTTGGGTTTGACCTCCAGCGCCAGTTGGGCGGCGATGACCAACGCAAACACGCCGATGATTTTCTGCAGGTTCGGCCCGGATATCGCTTCAGCCGTCAGCGCGCCGAAACCGGCACCGATCAGAATGCCGACGGTCATCCAGACGAAAATCGGCCAACGCACGGCGCGGCGACGGTGATGCTCACGTACCGCATTGACC
This sequence comes from Pseudomonas sp. IT-P253, assembly GCF_949768125.1. Lineage (NCBI taxonomy): Bacteria > Pseudomonadati > Pseudomonadota > Gammaproteobacteria > Pseudomonadales > Pseudomonadaceae > Pseudomonas > Pseudomonas sp. IT-P253. The sequence continues at coordinate 98,640 of NZ_CATKPT010000083.1, forward strand.
GAGGTAAAGATGATCGTCGCCAGGGAAGTACCCACCGCCAGATGCGTCAGGATCGAGGCGTCGAAGCCCTGCAAGGTGAAACTGAACACCAGCACCGGAACGATGATGATCCCGCCTCCAACCCCGAACAGCCCGGCCAGTACGCCTGCGCAAGCACCCAGCGCCAGGTAAAGCAGAAATTCCATGGTGTTCCTTAGCCGCTTCTCAAAAAAAGCACCGGCATGGTAACGGATGCGTGGCCTCAAGCTCTACTGGATGGCGATGGATAGAAGCGTGATGTCTGCGTAAAGTGGACAAAAAACACACAAGGACCACCTTATGTGCCTGATTGTTTTCGCCTGGCGACCGGGCCAAGCCCAGCCACTGATCGTCGCGGCCAACCGCGATGAGTTCTACGCCCGGCCCAGCCTGCCCCTGGCGCAATGGCCCGAAGCGCCGCACGTCTATGCCGGCCGAGACCTGGAGGCCGGTGGCACCTGGCTGGGTATCGGCGCCAACGGACGCTTCGCCGCACTGACCAATATTCGAGACCCGCATCAACCACCCGCCCGCACGTCGCGAGGTGAGCTGGTGGCGCGATTTCTCAGCGGCAACAAGCCGATTGATGACTATTTAAGCGACGTTGTCAGCCGGTCAGTGGAATATGCCGGCTTTAACCTGTTGGTCGGCAATGCCCATGAGCTGTGGCATTTCAATGCTCGGGAGTCTGGGGCTGTGATGTTGCCACCGGGGGTTTATGGGTTGTCGAACGCCGGTCTGGATACGCCTTGGCCGAAGTTGCTCAAGGCACGGGCGGCACTGAAGGAAGTGCTGGAAGATCCGCAGCCGCAAGCGTTATTGGCGTTGCTGGGCGATTCTCAGACCGCACCGTTTACCGAGCTGCCGGACACCGGCGTAGGGTTGGCCACCGAGACGCTGCTGTCGAGTGTGTTCATCGCCAGTCAGAGTTATGGAACGCGGGCGAGTACAGCGTTGATTGTGCAGGCGGATGGGACGCGGGTGATGGTCGAACGGAGTTTCGGGCCGTATGGCGGGCATCTTGGGGAAGTGGAAATCAGGGTTTAGTCGTTGTTGATTGGATGGACGCCTTCGCGAGCGGGCTCGCTCCCACATTGGATTTACGATCGACACATATCCAATGTGGGAGCGAGCCCGCTCGCGAAGAGGCCACTGAAGGTTTAAAGGGTTTTGACCGAAGCCGGATTGATCATCCGCGCCAACCCAAGGTTCTTCAGCGCCAGTTGCAGCGAGCTGTGGATCACTTGCGGGTTGTCGATGGTCATCAACTCGGCGAGCAGCTCCCTGGCCTTGCTCAGGTTGATCTGACGCAGCATCCACTTCACTTTCGGCAAGTTGGTGGCGTTCATCGACAAGCTGTCGAAACCCATCGCCATCAACAGCACCGCTGCCGCCGGATCACCGGCCATTTCGCCGCAGATACTCACGGGCTTGCCTTCGGCATGGGCGTCACGCACCACGTTCTGCAAGGCTTGCAGCACCGCCGGGTGCAGGTAGTCGTAAAGGTCGGCCACCCGCGGGTTGTTACGGTCCACGGCCAGCAGGTACTGGGTCAGGTCGTTGGAGCCGACCGACAGGAAGTCCACTTGCCGCGCCAGTTCCCTGGTTTGATAAACCGCTGCCGGAATTTCGATCATCACGCCGATCGGCGGCATAGGCACGTCGCAACCTTCGTCGCGGACTTCGCCCCAGGCCCGGTGAATCAGGTGCAGGGCCTCTTCCAGTTCGTGAATGCCGGAGATCATCGGCAGCAGAATCCGCAGGTTGTTCAAGCCTTCGCTGGCCTTGAGCATGGCGCGGGTCTGCACCAGGAAGATTTCCGGGTGGTCGAGCGTAACGCGAATACCGCGCCAGCCGAGGAACGGGTTGTCTTCCTTGATCGGGAAGTACGACAGCGACTTGTCGCCGCCGATGTCCAGGCTGCGCATGGTCACCGGTTGCGGGTGGAAGGCGGCGAGTTGCTCGCGATAGATCGCCAGCTGCTCTTTTTCACTCGGGAAGCGCTGATTGATCATGAACGGCACTTCAGTGCGGTACAGACCTACGCCCTCGGCGCCGCGCTTCTGCGCCCGCGCCACGTCAGCCAGCAGGCCGGTGTTGACCCACAGCGGCATGCGGTGACCGTCGATGGTCACGCACGGCAAGTCCCGCAGCGCATCCAGCCCGAGGGCCAGTTGTTTCTCTTCCTCGACTACTTCGGCGAACTGCTTGCGCAGCACGTCACTCGGGTTGGTGTAGACCTCGCCGTGGTAGCCGTCGACGATCATCTGGATGCCGTCGACCTTGGAATACGGCAGATCGACCAGGCCCATCACCGTCGGAATGCCCATGGCACGCGCCAGGATCGCGACGTGGGAGTTGCCGGAACCGAGCACCGAGACCAGGCCGACCAACTTGCCTTCCGGCACCTCGCCGAGCATCGCCGGGGTCAATTCTTCGCTGATCAGAATGGTGTTGTCGGGGTAGACCAGGGTCTGCTGACGCTCTTCCTGCAAGTAAGCCAGCAAGCGGCGACCGAGGTCTTTGACGTCCGAGGCGCGCTCGCGCAGGTAGGCGTCGTCCATCAATTCGAAACGGTTGACGTGTTCGGTGACCACCTGACGCAACGCGCCCTGGGCCCACTGGCCGGTCTTGATTACGGTGGTGATTTCACTGCCTAGCGAGGCATCGTCGAGCATCATCAAATAGACATCGAACAGCGCACGCTCTTCGGGACGCAGCTGAGTTGCCAGCTTGGCCGACAACGCGCGCATGTCGGCGCGCACGCCTTCGATGGCGGTCTTGAACAGACCCAGTTCGGCGTCAATGTCGGCGATGGTCTTGTCGGGCACCACGTCCAGATCGGCCGGTGGCAGCATGACCACCGCCGTACCCACCGCCGCCCCCGGGGAACCCGGAACGCCGACGAACTTGGCTTCCTGGATGCCTTTACCCTGACGGCCAAGGCCGCGGATCGAACCGGTGGCTTCGGCGTGGGCGATAACACCGGCGAGCTGCGCGCTCATGGTCACGAGGAAGGCTTCTTCACCTTCGTCGAACTGGCGGCGTTCTTTTTGCTGAATGACCAACACGCCGACAACGCGGCGGTGGTGAATGATCGGCGCCCCGAGGAATGAAGCGTAGCGTTCTTCACCTGTCTCGGCGAAGTAACGGTAGCGCGGGTGATCCGCGGCGTTTTCGAGGTTCAGGGGTTCTTCACGCGTGCCGACCAGGCCAACCAGACCTTCGTTGGGCGCCATGCTGACTTTGCCGATCGAGCGCTTGTTCAAGCCCTCGGTGGCCATCAGCACGAAGCGGTTGGTTTCAGGGTCAAGCAGGTAGACCGAGCAGACCTGGCTGCCCATGGCCTCTTTGACGCGCAACACAATAATCCCCAACGCCGTCTTGAGATCCTTGGCGGAGTTAACTTCCTGGACGATCTTGCGCAGCGTATTGAGCATGGCTCGGGGTCGAACTCCGTCGTCAGTCGCGCGTTAAAAGGCGCGGGGCAAGCTCTTTGAGAGCGCGTCGATACACCTCGCGCTTGAATGTCACCACCTGGCCCAACGGATACCAATAACTGACCCAGCGCCAGCCATCGAATTCCGGTTTACCGGTCAAATCCATCCGCACCCGCTGCTCGTTGGAGATCAGGCGCAGGAGAAACCATTTCTGCTTCTGGCCGATGCACAGCGGTTGGCTGTGCGTCCTGACCAGACGTTGCGGCAAACGATAGCGCAACCAGCCCCGGGTGCAGGCGAGAATTTCAACATCTTCGCGCTCAAGACCCACTTCTTCGTTCAACTCGCGGTACAAGGCGTCTTCCGGCGTCTCCTGGGGGTTGATTCCACCCTGTGGAAACTGCCAGGCATCTTGATTGATACGGCGAGCCCATAGCACCTGTCCGGCATCATTCGTGAGAATGATCCCGACATTGGGGCGGAAACCATCGGGGTCGATCACGGCAACAACCTCGCAAACGCATGTCGCCGCATTGTTCCACAAAGGTTGTGAAGGCAGCAACGAGCCGGCCAACCTTATGTGCACTCTTGTGAAAAGTCCGTATTCTGGACACCTTTCTACAGACTTTTCAGCGAGTAACTGCAATGCGGCTGGCTTTATTCGACTTGGACAACACTCTTCTGGGCGGCGACAGTGACCACGCCTGGGGCGATTACCTGTGCGAACGCGGCTTCCTTGATGCCGTCGCCTACAAGGCACGCAACGATGAGTTCTATCAGGATTATCTGGCCGGCAGGCTGGACAACGACGCCTACCTGAACTTCTGCCTGGAAGTCCTCGGCCGCACTGAAATGTCCACGCTGGCTCAATGGCACGGCGATTACATGCGCGATTGCATCGAACCTATCGTGCTGCCCAAGGGTATCGAGTTGCTGGCCAAACACCGCGCGGCCGGCGACAAGTTGGTGATCATCACCGCCACCAACCGTTTTGTGACTGGGCCGATTGCACAGCGATTGGGTGTTGAAACCCTGATTGCCACTGAATGCGAAATGATCGAGGGCCGTTATACCGGGCGCAGCACTGACGTTCCGTGCTTCCGGGAAGGCAAGGTGACCCGGCTGAATCGTTGGCTGGAAGAAACCGGGCATTCGCTGCAAGACAGCTATTTCTACAGCGACTCGATGAATGACCTGTCGTTGCTGGAGCAGGTGACGAATCCGGTGGCGGTTGATCCTGACCCGAATTTGCGAGCTGAGGCCGAGAAGCGTGGCTGGCCGGTGATTACTCTGCGCGACTGATATCGCCTTCGCGGGCAAGCCTCGCTCCTACAGGATTTGTGTTGCGCGCCACAAATGGGTACGACGCATAATCTGTAGGAGCGAGGCTTGCCCGCGAAGGGGTCGACTCGGTCTTAAACCTTAAACCGGCTTCGCGCCCATCAACCCGGCAATGGCGATAAAACAGACGAAGCTGAACAGTGCGAGGGCGAAGGTGAACTTGCCGCTGCCTCCCGGCGCCTTGCGCAACTTATTCAAGCGCACCAGCAACCAGAACCAGCCCAGCGCCGCCAGGGTGTAAAGCACACTGGAAGCCAGCAACCAGGTCTGCCCCAATGGCCAGCCCACCAGATGCACCATCCACCAGCCGGTAAATGGCATGCTCAGCAGCGCCAGCCCCATCAGCAGCCAGATGAACACGCGCGGCCGCTGCAAGGTGCGCGCGGGTGCTGTCGCATCGCCATTACGCCGTGTGCGCCAGACCCAGATGGCCAGTCCGAGCGCGCTGACCAACAGCACCACCGTCGCCACCATATGAGCCATTTTCAGGGCGGTTAACGTTTCCATTGTTCGATTTCCTTATGAGCTGCCCATCAGCGTAGCCCCTCAGCCAAGAAACAGCTGATAGGCCGGATTGTCGCTTTCGTCCCAGTACGGGTAGCCGATTTCCTCGAGCGCAGCGGGAACCAGATGACGTTCTTCGTGGGGCACTTGCAGGCCCGCGACCACGCGACCATCCGCTGCACCGTGGTTGCGGTAGTGAAACATCGAGATGTTCCAGCGCCCACCGAGCTTGTTGAGGAAGTTGAACAGCGCGCCTGGCCGCTCCGGGAATTCGAAGCGCAGCACCACTTCATCGACCACCTGGGCTGCGCGGCCACCGACCATGTGCCGGATGTGCAACTTGGCGAGTTCGTTATCGGTCAGGTCCAGCACCGGAAAACCCTGCTCGGTCAGACTGGCGAGCAACGCACTGCGCGGGTCATTCTCTGGATGCGTTTGCACACCAACGAAGATGTGGGCTTCGCTGCCGGTGTTGTAGCGGTAGTTGAATTCAGTAATCTGACGCTTGCCGATGGCTTCGCAGAACGCCTTGAAGCTGCCCGGCTTCTCGGGGATGGTCACGGCGATGATGGCTTCGCGGCCCTCGCCCAGCTCGGCGCGCTCGGCAACGTGGCGCAGGCGGTCGAAATTGACGTTGGCGCCGGAGTCGATCGCCACAAAAGTGTGCCCGGTGACGCCGCGCTGCTCGACGTACTTCTTGATCCCGGCCACGCCCAGGGCGCCAGCCGGTTCGGTGATCGAGCGGGTGTCGTCGTAAATATCCTTGATCGCCGCGCAGATCTCGTCGGTGCTGACGGTGATGACTTCATCGACGTAGTCTTTGCAGATGTCGAAGGTGTGCTGACCGATCTGGGCCACCGCAACGCCGTCGGCGAAGAGGCCCACCGTCGGCAGCACCACGCGCTCGCCGGCCGCCATGGCGGCTTGCAGGCAGTTGGAGTCGTCCGGTTCGACGCCGATGATTTTAATCTCCGGGCGCAGGTACTTCACGTAAGCCGCAATGCCGGCGATCAAGCCACCGCCGCCCACCGGAACAAAAATCGCGTCGAGACGCCCAGGGTGCTGGCGCAGAATTTCCATGGCCACCGTGCCCTGCCCGGCAATGGTGTGGGGATCGTCGTACGGATGGATGTAGACATAGCCCTTTTCATCGACCAGTTTCAGCGAGTAGGCCAGGGCTTCCGGGAACGTATCCCCGTGCAGCACCACTTTGCCACCACGGGAACGCACGCCTTCGACCTTGATTTCCGGGGTGGTCTTGGGCATCACGATGGTTGCTTTCACGCCCAGCACTTTCGCCGCCAGGGCCAGGCCCTGCGCGTGATTGCCCGCAGACGCAGTGACCACGCCGCGTGCGCGCTCTTCGTCACTGAGCTGAGTCAGCTTGTTGTAAGCGCCCCGAATCTTGAACGAGAACACCGGCTGCAAGTCTTCGCGCTTGAGCCAAATATTGTTGCCCAGCCGCTCGGAGAGCTGGCGAGCAGTCTGCAATGGAGTTTCTACGGCAACGTCATAAACGCGCGAGGTGAGGATCTTTTTGACGTACTGTTCGAGCATCGGAAAGCATCACTGAGCGGGTTGGGCAGGGCCAAGGAGTCTAACCTGCCTTTCGGCCGCACGACCACACTTGTAGGAGCGAGGCTTGCCCGCGAAAGCGATCTCACTGCCAATATTTGTGCTGCATGTGACGGCCTCTTCGCGGGCAAGCCTCGCTCCTACGGGTAACGGTCACGGTTAGGGTTACGGGTGCAGCTATCAGTCGTGACCCGCCAATCGGGCAATGACCTTGCCCGCCCCGAAGCCTATAATGCTGGCCTTTCGTCCCCCCTCTTCGGCACCTCGGAGCCCGCATGACCCAGGATCAACTCAAACAGGCAGTGGCTCAGGCCGCCGTCGACTTCATCCTCCCGAAACTCGACGACAAGAGCATCGTCGGGGTCGGCACCGGCTCCACCGCCAACTGCTTTATCGACGCACTGGCCAAGCACAAAGGCGCGTTCGATGGCGCAGTCGCCAGCTCTGAAGCCACCGCCGCGCGCCTCAAGGGCCACGGTATTCCGGTGTATGAGCTGAACACCGTCAGCGACCTGGAGTTCTACGTCGACGGCGCCGATGAGAGCGACGAGCACCTGCACCTGATCAAGGGCGGCGGCGCAGCCCTGACCCGCGAGAAGATCGTCGCTGCCGTGGCCAAGACCTTCATCTGCATCGCCGACGCGAGCAAACTCGTACCGGTCCTCGGCGCGTTCCCGTTGCCAGTGGAAGTGATCCCGATGGCCCGCAGCCACGTGGCCCGCGAGCTGGTGAAACTGGGCGGCGACCCGGTCTACCGTGAAGGCGTGCTGACCGACAACGGCAACATCATCCTCGACGTGTTCAACATGCAGATCACCAACCCGGTGGAGCTGGAGACGCAGATCAACGCCATCGTCGGCGTAGTGACCAACGGTTTGTTCGCGGCACGTCCAGCGGATTTGCTGTTGTTGGGCACAAGCGAAGGCGTGAAGACCCTCCGCGCCCAATAAGCCCAAGAACACTGCAAAACCTGTGGGAGCGAGCCTGCTCGCGAATGCGGTATGTCAGTCTCAGAGTTGCTGACTGATACACCGCATTCGCGAGCAGGCTCGCTCCCACATTGGTTATAGGGTGTTTGTCAGGGTTGTGCCGGTTTCTTGAAGGCGTAGAACAGGTTTGGCTCGCTGACCATGTACAACGTGCCAGCCTCGTCCAGCGCCACGCCTTCGGCGCGAGGAATGGTCTCGTTCAGGCCATTGAAGCTGCCCAGCAAAGCCATGAAACTGACCTGTTTGCCCTTCTCGTCCAACTCCAGCAGCAGGTGAGAGTCGGCAGACAACACCAGTGTGTGATGGGTGCGCGGGTCTATGGCCAGGGCTGACAGGTTGCGCATGTCCAGTGCATTACTGGCGAGTTTTTGCTTGTCGCCGGTGAGGGTCTGCCCATCGCTGCTTTTCCAGGTGAACAGTGCCGGTGGACGCTCTTCACCCAGCAGCATTTGCTGATTGCGCGAATCCCAGACAACGCCTTCGAACGCCTTGTTCTGGTTTTTTGAAGGGCCGAGGTCGTATTTCGGGAAGTTGGCGATGTTCAGCTCGCGGGTATTGGCATCGACCTTGACGATGGTGAGCAGATGCTGGCGCTCATCGACGATGGCCAGCAGGCCATTGCCCATGACCGTCACGCCTTCCGGGTTGCTCCAGCCCACCAGTGGCATCTTGCGCAGCACGTCGCCCTGCAGGTTCAGCTCGACCAGGAACGGGTTTTTGCCCATTACCGAAAACAGGGTTTTAGTTTGCGGATCGTAGGCCAGGTCCGACGCTTCGTCGCTCTCCATGCCCGGCAGCAGCTTGGCATCGATCACCGCCCGATAATCCGGTAGCCAGACGCTCGCCTGACGTTCGCTCGGGCTTACAAAACGCTCGCGCAACCAAAGCACGCCACGATTGTCCCAATGCATCGCAAACGCCAGGCCATACGCGGCAGCGGCCAATAGCAAAAGCCAGAAAGACCAACGCTTGAAGAAGCTCGAGCGACGGGCGGTTTTAAACGTGGGCATCGGTGTGGTGGCCATGACGAGTTGTGTTCCAGAAGTGCAGAGATGGGCACCTTGTAGGAGCGAGGCTTGCCCGCGAAGAACGATGACGCGGTGTCCCAGCTAGACCGCATGGCTCCCTTCGCGGGCAAGCCTCGCTCCTACAAGGGTTCAGCGATGTTTCGACTAGCGGACGCTGCTGGTGAAGCGACTGGCACCGGGCAATTCCAGCACCAGTTCATCACCGACATTCAGCGGGCCCACGCCAACCGGCGTGCCCGTGAGGATCACGTCGCCGGCTTGCAGCGAGAAACAGCCGGCCATGTACTGAATCATCGGCACGATCGGGTTGAGCATATCCTTGCTGTTGCCATCCTGACGAACGTCGCCGTTGATGGTCAGGCGGATGCCGATGTCGGTCAGGTCAGCAAAGCTGCTGCCGGACACAAACGGGGCAATCACCGCCGCGCCGTCGAAGGATTTGGCGACTTCCCATGGCAGGCCCTTGGATTTCAGCTCGGCCTGCTTCTCGCGCAAGGTCAAGTCCAGCGCCGGGGCAAAACCGGAGATGGCATCCAGCACTTCTTCACGGCTTGGTTTGGTCGACAACGGCTTGCCGATCAACACCGCGATCTCTGCCTCGTAATGCACCGAGCCACGCTCGGTGGGGATACTGAAGCCACCTTCCAGCGGTACCACGCAACTGCCTGGCTTGATGAACAGCAATGGCTCGGTAGGCACCGGGTTGTCCAGTTCCTTGGCGTGTTCGGCGTAGTTGCGGCCAATGCACACCACTTTCCCCAGCGGGAAGTGAATACGCGTACCGTCGACATACTGGTGCTGATAGCTCATTACCGACTCCTGGTTCGTTGATTCAAACAGCGAAAATCTTGCCCGGATTCATGATGCCGTTCGGGTCGAACACCGCTTTGACGGCTTTCATGTACTCGATCTCAACTGGCGAGCGGCTGTAGGTCAAGTAATCACGCTTGGTCATGCCCACGCCGTGCTCGGCGGAAATCGAACCGTTGTACTTCTCGACAGTTTCAAACACCCACTTGTTCACGGTTGCGCACTTGGCGAAGAACTCATCTTTGCTCAGGTTTTCCGGCTTGAGGATGTTCAAGTGCAGGTTGCCGTCGCCGATGTGGCCGAACCAGACAATTTCGAAATCCGGGTAGTGTTCGCCGACGATCGCATCGATTTCCTTCAGGAACGCCGGGACTTTCGACACAGTGACCGAGATGTCGTTTTTGTACGGCGTCCAGTGGGAGATGGTTTCGGAGATGTATTCGCGCAGCTTCCAGAGATTCTGCAGCTGGGTTTCGCTCTGGCTCATCACACCGTCCAGCACCCAGCCCTGTTCGACGCAATGCTCGAAAGTTTCCAGGGCGTGGTTGGCCACTTCTTCAGTGGTCGCTTCGAATTCCAGCAGCGCGTAGAACGGGCAATCGGTTTCGAACGGCGCCGGCACGTCGCCGCGCGCCATGACTTTGGCCAAGGCTTTGTCGGAGAAGAATTCGAATGCGGTCAGGTCGAGTTTGCTCTGGAACGCGTGCAATACCGGCATGATCGAGTCGAAATCGGCAGTACCGAGGACCATCGCGGTGAGGTTTTTCGGGGCACGATCCAGACGCATGGTCGCTTCAACCACAAAACCGAGGGTCCCTTCCGCGCCAATGAACAGCTGACGCAGGTCGTAGCCGGTCGCGTTCTTGATCAGGTCGCGGTTCAGTTCCAGCAGATCGCCCTTGCCGGTGACGACTTTCATACCGGCGACCCAGTTGCGGGTCATGCCGTAGCGAATCACCTTGATCCCGCCGGCATTGGTGCCGATATTGCCGCCAATCTGACTGGAGCCTGCCGAAGCGAAGTCCACCGGGTAGTACAGGCCTTTTCTTCGGCCACGTTCTGCAAATGCTCGGTGACCACGCCCGGCTGGCACACGGCTGTGCGGTCGGTCATGTTCACGTCGAGGATCTGGTTCATATAGTCGAAGGACACGACCACTTCGCCATTCGCCGCCACCGCTGCAGCGGAAAGCCCGGTACGCCCACCGGACGGCACCAGCGCAATCTTGTGCTCATTGGCCCAGCGCACGATGGCCTGGACCTGCTCGGTGGTCTTGGGGAATACGATGGCGGTCGGGGCCGGAGCGAAATGCTTGGTCCAATCCTTACCGTAAGCATTCAGGGAGTCGGCATCGGTCAGCATCTTGCCAGGCTCAACCAGGGTCTTCAGCTCTTCAATCAAGGCAGGATTGGTCATCGACAGAACTCTCGAACAATTCATGGTCATCCTGAGAACGCTTCACGTCGCAGGAATGAGTGTTTAGCGGGGTGCATATGCTAGCATACCGCCCCCGCAGCATAGTGCCGAAAGGCTATTCTGCGGCGACGGCTTTCCTGCCGTTCGGGTCAGCGTCTGTTGACCATTTCCTGCCATTTTTCTCCGGGATACAGGTTTACGCAGATGAGCAAGACTTCTCTCGATAAGAGCAAGATCAAGTTCCTTCTTCTCGAAGGCGTCCACCAATCGGCTGTCGACGTCCTCAAGTCGGCGGGCTACACCAGCATCGAGTACCTCACAGGTTCTCTGCCGGAAGCCCAGCTGAAGGAAAAGATCGCTGATGCTCACTTCATCGGCATTCGCTCCCGCACTCAATTGACCGAAGAGATCTTCGATCACGCGAAGAAACTGGTGGCTGTTGGCTGTTTCTGCATCGGCACCAATCAGGTCGACCTGAACGCGGCTCGCGAACGCGGTATCGCGGTGTTCAACGCGCCGTACTCCAACACCCGTTCCGTTGCAGAGCTGGTACTGGCCGAAGCGATCCTGTTGCTGCGCGGCATCCCTGAGAAGAACGCTTCCTGCCACCGTGGCGGCTGGATCAAGAGCGCGGCCAACTCCTTCGAGATCCGCGGCAAGAAGCTGGGCATCGTCGGTTACGGCTCGATCGGTACTCAATTGTCGGTCCTGGCTGAAGGCCTGGGCATGCAGGTGTACTTCTACGACACCGTGACCAAGCTGCCATTGGGTAACGCCACTCAGGTCGGCAACCTGCACGAACTGCTGGGCATGTCCGACATTGTCACCCTGCACGTTCCGGAAACCGCTGCGACCCAGTGGATGATCGGCGAGAAGGAAATCCGCGCCATCAAGAAGGGCGGCATCCTGATCAACGCGGCGCGTGGCACCGTGGTCGAACTGGACGCCCTGGCGGACGCGATCAAGGACAAGCACCTGATCGGCGCGGCCATCGACGTATTCCCGGTAGAGCCTCGCTCCAACGAAGAAGAGTTCGAAAGCCCGCTACGTGGCCTGGACAACGTGATCCTGACCCCGCACATCGGTGGTTCCACCGCTGAAGCACAAGCCAACATCGGCCTGGAAGTGGCCGAGAAACTGGTCAAGTACAGCGACAACGGTACCTCCGTATCGTCCGTGAACTTCCCGGAAGTGGCCCTGCCGGCTCACCCTGGCAAGCACCGTTTGCTGCACATCCACGAGAACATTCCGGGTGTGATGAGCGAGATCAACAAGGTCTTCGCCGAAAACGGTATCAACATCTCCGGTCAGTTCCTGCAGACCAACGAGAAAGTCGGCTACGTGGTCATCGACGTCGACGCCGAGTACTCGGACCTGGCGCAAGAGAAGCTGCAGCACATCAACGGCACCATTCGTTGCCGAGTGTTGTTCTGATAGCGACTTGAGTGAGCGAAAAGGGAGCTCCTCGGAGCTCCCTTTTTCATGCCTGTGGAAAAGTCATTCCACATTCACGGTGATTTTTTTCGAAACGATCGGAGGATCGAACGGCATGTGGCCGCTGTCGCCCAGCTCCAGCTGCAGGGTGTGCTTGCCCGGTGCCAGTTTGATATCGGCCTGGGTTTGCGCTTTGCCGAAGTGCATACGGTGGGCATCATTCGGAATCGGCGCGCCTTCGGCAGGAAGCTTGTCGACGTCGATCAGCAGATGGTGATGGCCAGTATTTTTCGTCGTATCGCCTGCCGGTGCGAGAGCGATATCCTTGACGCCGAATTTGACGGTGAACGTTTGCGGGACCGTAGCGCCATCTTCGGGAGATACGATGAACACTTCTGCCCCCTTGGGAGCCGGAGTCGCAGCCGTTGCCAGCATCGAAGCACCCAGTAACAGACCAGCGAATGCTGCTCGAGACATAAACGTTTTCATTCTCTTCTCCAGTTTTTTCGTAAAATCCGCGCAGTCATGACAACTTCACGGCCATTCGGTGTCGAAGCCACTCAATAACCATAGCAAAGCGAGCCTGAATCAGAGCATCGCAAAATGAATTCAAAGGAGTGACCATGCGTTTTTTGCCTGGCCTGATCTGCCTGCTACCCCTTTTGAGCCCCTTGGCTCATGCCGAACTGATTGACGACGTAAACGACCGTGGCGAATTGCGCATTGCGCTTGAGGCGAATACACCGCCCTTCAATTACAAGGACGACGGCAAACTCACCGGATTCGAAGTCGAACTGGGCCAACTGCTGGCCGACGAACTGGATGTGCGGGCTGACTTTGTCGTCACCGACGCCAGCGATTTGTTGCCCGGCGTTGAAACCGGCAAGTACGACATCGCGATCAACCACATAACAATGACCTCGGCGCTCAAGGATCGTTTCGACTTCAGCGAACCTTACAGTTACACCCATGCGCAATTGATCGCGCAGAAAGAAGAGCCGCAATCGATACTGCTGGTGCAGTCGCTGACGCAAGAGAAGCCGAAGGCGAACCCGATGGTGAGCCTGGCGATTCCGTTCCAGAAGGGGAACCCGGCATTTCACGCCAGCCTGGAAAACGCGCTGCAGCGGATCAAGGCGGATGGCCGGTTGGAGGCGTTGTCGCAGAAGTGGTTGGGTGCGGACACGAGCGTGGCGCCCAAACCCTGATTTCAGGTTGGTGAATACCCCTGTGGGAGCGAGCCTGCTCGCGAATGCGGGATGACAGTCGACAGAGATGTTGAATGTGACTCCCCTTCGCGAGCAGGCTCGCTCCCACTGGTGCTCGGTGTCAGGCGAGATGGACTAGTGCTGCCGCGGCTTCAGCTAACTCCAGCTCACTGAAGACGTGCACGCCATGGCGTTTGAGCAACGCAGCAGTGACACCTTCGCCGCTGATCTTCACACCGCTGAACGTCCCGTCATACGTCAGCAAATTCCCGCAGGACGGGCTGTTAGCCTTCAGTACCGCGATCCGGATGCCGTGTTGTTGCACCAGCTCCAGCGCCTGGCAAGCGCCCGACAAAAACTGCGCACTGACATCCTCACCCTCGGTGGTGATCACCGAGGCATGGCCGTCCAGCACGTCACCACCCTGCCCGCCCGGGATTTCCGCTGCGGCCCTGGGCGTCGGCAACCCGCCAGCCACCTCAGGACACAGCGGCACGACCCGACCTTCGTCGACCCACAGTTGCAGCTGATCGAATGGCCCACTGGCCCCGCCGTCGTAACGTACGCGATGCCCCAGCAGGCAGCGGCTTACCAGAATTTTTTGCATGATCAGAACGGCTCGTTGCCGCGACGCCGGAACCAACCGGTCAACGACAGGCGATCTCGGGTCGCGGGCAGGACTTCGTGGGGGACTTCGCCCGACAGGAACACCACCAGACATCCGCCGGTAGGCACCACATCGTGCTCAACGCCCTCTTTCAGGTACATGCGCAGTTGGCCCCCGTGCTCAGGCAGCCAGCCGTCATTGAGGTAGACCACCGCCGATACCATGCGCCGGTCATCGTCACGGAACCGGTCGAGATGCTTGAGGTAAAAAGCGCCAGGCGGGTACATCGCGAAATGGCTTTCGAAGTCTTCCAGGCCCAGGTACAAACCGCGATTCATTGCTTCGCGCAGGCTGTCCATCAACTGCAGATAGCTGTCGCAAGCCAACGCCTGACCGGGCTCGATCCACTGGATGTGGTCGCCACGAATCCCCTCGCGAATCTCCGATAACGGCCCGCGCCCTACGGCGGCCGGGGCCAACTCGCCCTCGGTGGCACGTTTACGGCACTCGGCCGCCAGCTCCTCGGTCAGAGCCTGGGGCAGGAAAATATTCTGCTGCGACCAGCCGTGTGCAGCGAGGTCGTCGACGATACGTAACAGCAGCGGGTGATCAGAGGATATTTGCATAGGCCGCATAGTATTCCTGTGCCTGAAAATCCGACAGAGCCACGCGGCGGCTTGATACGAATTCTCGACAAGTCCGTATGCCGCACGGAGAATAGTCGGCTGCCGACAGGAGTCCCTATGCGCCGTTTGCTTTTTTCACTGTTGATGCTCTGTGCTTTGCCCGCCTGGGCAGACAGCCACGACCAGTTGTACAAGGTCGCCGGTTGGCCAGATCAACGCGCGCATTTCAACGATGCCCTTTCGGCCGCCCAGCAGCGTTATCAGAGCAGCCTGCCACCGGCGGTGTTCCAGGCCTTGGTCGACAACAGTAATCAGCGTTTCGCCCCTCAGGCTGTAGACCAGCGCGCCGAAGCGCAGCTGCGCAAGAACCTCGCCGATCCAAAACCGGCCCTGGCGTTTTTTCAGTCACCGCTGGGCAAAAAAGTCGTTGCCGCCGAACTGCTGGCAACCCGTCGCGACCAACTGGCGAAAAATGCCCAGGGCTTGCCCAAGATGCAGGCCAGCGACAGCCGCTTGCTGATCATCGGCCACTTGGCCCAGTCCCTGCCCGCTCGCGAGGCCGGCGCTGAAGTCAGTCTGGCGATTGCCGGCGTCGCAGCCGACAGCCTGAGTTCGATGATCCCCGGCCTGCTCGGGGGCGGTCAGGCGCAAGGCCTGTTGAATAGTCAGCGTCAGCGCTTGATGGACCAGATCGGCAGTGACCTGAACAACACGCTGCTGTATGTCTACCGCGACCTGTCGGACAACGAACTGGAAGAATTCGCCACCTTTGCCGAGTCGGCTGAGGGCCAGGCTTACTATCAGGCGGCGCTGGCGGCGATTCGGGCAGGGTTGGCGGTGGGGCAAAACACTGCGAACCTTAGCCAGTGATCTTCGGTGCCTTAAAGGCCCCCTTCGCGAGCAGGCTCGCTCCCACATTGAACTGTGCCTGCCTGGAAAATTCGGGCCACTGTGGGAGCGAGCCTGCTCGCGAAGAGGCCCTGACAGTCACTAAAAGTTTCGGCCCTTGATTCGCTTGGTCAAAAACCCGAAATACTCCCGCCGCAACGCCAGCGTCTCATTCGCCAGATGATGCCGCGCCTCTGGCAACATCAACACCTGCGGCCGATCAAACTTGGTCTTCAACACCTCAAGGTTGTACTCCCAGTCGACCGTCATGTCTGCCTGCCCCTGCACAATCAATGGTCGCCGGATGCTATACGGTGCGGCTTCGATGTGTTTGATCCAGCGCGCCAGTGCACCGACCCAGGCCGTCGGCAACCGTAGCGGCTGCAACGGATCGGCTTGCAGGAACGGCAAAAAATCGGGGTCGTTGGAGTTCTCGCTGAAGCGTCGGGCAATGGCGTTGACGAAAGGCTTGAGCAGGTAATAACTGAGTTGCGACCAGCCCCAGGCCCGCGGCCTTATGAGCGGCGCCAGCAGAATCACCTGGCCCTGGGCCGGACTGCCGATGCCCGCGTTGAGCACGTGATCGATCACAATCGCGCCGCCGGTACTCTGCCCGCACAGGTGCCACGGCTGTGGCAGATCCAGGGACGCGGCCTCAACGAACAAGCCTTGCAGCGTGTCCTGATACTCGGCGAAATCCTTGATGCTGGCCCGCTCGCCGCTAGACAGTCCATGCCCCGGTAAATCGCAGGCAATCACCGCAAAACCTTGATCCAGCGCCCACTCAATCACATGCCGATAAAGTCCGGTGTGATCGTAAAAGCCGTGAAACAACAACAACGTCGCCTTCGCCTTCTCGGGCCACCAGACCTGGCTGACCACGTCATAACCATCGACCTCAAACCGCCCAAGGCCCCTGCGAAAGTGATGCCCCGGAAAATCCAGCCCGTAGAACCGCTGATAAGCCAGCGCCTCGACCGACAGTGGTTGCCCATCAGCCAATGGCCGCAGGCTCGCACGCAGATGATCGGGGTCGAAAGTGGCAGACATGAGCAATTCCAGAACGCGAAACGGACTTTATAGGTCTGCGATATTCATCTGTCGCGGCAAGCATGGCAAGCTGGGCGACCTTCGAGGATCGAAACCCATGCGTGCGTCCTACCGCGCCACCCTGCTTGCCAGCCTGCTCGCCCTCGTGTGTGCCGGCGTGTTGTGGGCGGCTTACGATTGGTTCCAGAGTCGCTACCTGCGGGCGTTCAGCTCACACGCCGCCGTATTCTCCGGTGACCCATTGCGCCTGCCCGATGACCTCGCCGGACCTGGCGCCATCCGTTTGGTGCATTTCTGGGACCCGGCGTGCCCGTGCAACGTCGGCAATCAACAACACCTGACCGAACTGGTAGAGCGTTATGCGCCGCAGGGCGTGGAATTTTATGCCTTGCAGAAGCCCGGCAGCCACGGCCAATTGCCAAGCACCTTGAGCAGCCTGAAAGCCATCACCGTGTTGCCAGGGTCGGAGCAGATCCCCGCCAGCCCTGCCGTGGCGATCTGGGATCGCAGCGGCAAACTGGCGTATTTCGGCCCGTACAGCGAAGGCCTGACCTGCAATTCGAGCAACAGCTTCATCGAACCGATCTTGCAAGCGCTGAACGAGGGCCGTGCGGTGAATGCCACGCACACACTGGCGGTTGGGTGTTACTGCCCGTGGCCCATCGACATAAAGAAGTAAGGCCCACAGGAAACGCGAATCCCTCCTAAGTGCGATGGGCCAATTCGCCGTGCCGTGTTAAACAATGGCGCCAGGGACCGTTGTCACTTATTACAACAAGGAATCTCCATGAAACGTAGCCTGACCGTTCTCGTCCTGCTGATTCTCGCGCTCACCGCAGGCGCCGGCTGGTACGTCTACAGCAAACAGCCGACACGCCAGGGCATGGTTGAGCTGCAGCACCTGCAAGGGTCCGTTACCGTGCGCTACGACGAGCGCGGTGTCCCGCATATCCGCGCCGAAAACGAAACCGACCTGTACCGCGCCCTTGGGTACGTCCACGCCCAGGATCGACTGTTTCAGATGGAAGTGCTGCGCCGTCTCGCCCGCGGCGAGCTGGCCGAGGTGCTAGGCCCGAAACTGCTCGACACCGACAAACTGATGCGCAGCCTGCGTATTCGCGAACGCGCCGAATCCTACTTCGCGTCTATGGACAAACAGTCGCCCGCCTGGACCGCGATGCAAGCCTATCTGGACGGCATCAATCAGTATCAGGACAGCCATCCAAAACCCGCCGAGTTTGATGTACTGGGCATTCCAAAACGCCCTTTCACTGCTCAGGACACCATCAGCATTGCCGGTTACATGGCCTACAGCTTTGCGGCGGCGTTTCGTACCGAGCCGTTGCTGACCTTCGTGCGCGATCAGTTGGGCGCCGAGTATCTGAACGTCTTCGATCTCGACTGGCAGTCCAAAGGCATGCTGGCGAAACATCGCCGCAACGCCACAGCGCCCCTCGCCAGCGCCGACTGGAAAGACCTCAACGCCCTGGCCCGCCTGAGCGAACAGGCACTGGCGGACAATGGCTTGCCGCAGTTCGAAGGCAGCAACGCCTGGGTGATCTCCGGCAGTCGCACCAAAAGTGGCAAGCCGCTGTTGGCCGGAGATCCGCATATCCGCTTTTCGACGCCGTCGGTGTGGTACGAAGCGCAGCTCTCGGCGCCGGGCTTCGAACTCTACGGCCACTACCAGGCATTGATGCCGTTCGCTTCCTTGGGCATGAACAGCGATTTCGGCTGGAGCATCACCATGTTCCAGAACGACGACCTCGACCTGATCGCCGAGAAGGTCAACCCGGACAACCCCAATCAGGTCTGGTACCACGGCAAATGGGTCGACATGGTGACCAGCGAACAGCACATTGCGGTCAAGGGCCAGGCGCCGGTCACACTGGTGCTGCGCCAGTCACCCCACGGCCCGATCGTCAACGACGCGCTGGGCAACGGCGTCGGCAAAACGCCGATCGCCATGTGGTGGGGCTTCCTCGAAAGCCAGAACCCGATCCTTGAAGGCTTCTACCAGCTCAACCGCGCCGACACCCTGGCCAAGGCCCGCAATGCCGCGGCCAAGATCCAGGCGCCAGGCCTGAACATCGTTTGGGCCAATGCCAAGGGCGACATCGGCTGGTGGGCCGCGGCGCAATTGCCAAAACGCCCGGCAGGCGTACGCCCGTGGTTCATCCTCGACGGCAGCACGGCCGAGGCGGACAAGGACGGCTTCTACCCATTCAGCGCCAACCCGCAGGAGGAGAACCCGGAGCGGGGTTACATCGTCTCCGCCAACTTCCAGCCGGTTTCGCCAACCGGCATGGAGATACCCGGCTACTACAACCTGGCTGATAGGGGCCAGCAGCTCGACCGCCAGCTGAGCGACAAAAACATCAAGTGGGACCTGGATGCCAGCCAGCAACTGCAATTGGGCACAACCACTGCCTACGGCCCACGAGTGCTGGCGCCACTGTTGCCGGTACTGCGTGAAGTGGTGAGTGATCCCGCCGAACTCAAACTGGTGGAGCAACTGGCGCAGTGGAAAGGTGATTACCCGCTGGACTCCACCAGCGCCACGGTGTTCAACCAGTTCCTGTTCAACCTGGCCGACGTGACAATGCACGACGAACTGGGGAATGACTTCTTCGAAACGTTGCTCTCGACCCGTGTCATCGACGCTGCGCTGCCACGCCTGGCCGCTAATCCCGATTCGCCGTGGTGGGACAACCGCAACACGCCCGGTAAGGAAACCCGCGCCGATACGGTGAAGGTGGCGTGGCAGGCGAGCATCGCTCATCTCAAGACCACACTGGGTGCGGACTTCTCGCAATGGCAGTGGGGCAAGGCGCACACGCTGACCCATGGCCATCCACTGGGGCAGCAGAAGCCCTTGGACCACATCTTCAATGTGGGGCCGTTCCCGGCGCCCGGCAGCCATGAAGTACCAAACAACCTCTCGGCCAAGATGGGTCCGGCGCCATGGCCAGTGACTTACGGCCCGTCGACCCGGCGCCTGATCGATTTCGCCGACCCGACTCACAGCCTGACCGTCAACCCGGTCGGCCAGAGCGGCGTGCCCTTCGACGACCACTATGACGACCAGGCCGAGGCGTACCTCGAAGGAATTTATTTCCAGGCGCATCTCAACGATGAAGAAGTGACGGCCAATACGCGGAGCACGTTGAAGCTGTTGCCGGCGCGGGTTGCGCAGTAGATTTTTGTTGGCCGGGCTGATGCCTTCGCGGGCAAGCCTCGCTCCTACAGGGATATGCGTATCCATTGTAGGAGCGAGGCTTGCCCGCGAAGGGGCCCTCAAATGTATCGCTCAAATCATCGCCGAAAAGTTCAGCCTGAACTGCTGCGGCGTCACGCCCAGCCGGCGGTTGAATACGCTACGCATGTGCTGGGCATCACGAAATCCGCACTGGTACGCCACCGTCTTGAGCGGCGCGCTGGTGCTTTCCAGCAGCACTCTGGCCGCGTCCACCCGCGCCCGCTCGACGAACTCCGCCGGGGTGATTTTCGCTTCTTTGGCAAACACCCGGGAAAAGTTGCGGGCACTCATGTTGGCGGCGTTGGCCAGGTCAGCGATCGTCAGGTCGCCGGTGAGGTTGGCCAGCACGTAGAGCTGGACCAACGCCACGGCAGAATCGGGCTCGGCGTGTGGCGTGAGGAACGGACTGAACTGTGATTGCCCACCCGATCGCTGAGTGAACACCACCAGCCGCTTGGCCACGCTGAGCGCCACGTCCGGACCGTAATCGCGCGCGAGCAGGTACAACGACAAATCAATCCCCGCCGTGACCCCCGCCGAGGTGTAGAGCTCGCCGTCCTGCACATACAAGCGATCGGCCTCGACCTGAGTCGACGGGCACAACCGAGCCAGCGCCGCAGCGTCATCCCAATGGGTCGTCACCGTTCTCCCGTCGAGCAATCCGGCCCGGGCCAGCATGAAGGCGCCATTGCAGATTGAGCCAAACCGTTGAGCCCGCACGCAGGCATCGCGCAGCCACGCATCGAATGCGGCGCCGAAATCCATGAATGGTAACTGCGGCCCTCCGGCCACCAGCAGCAAGTCATACGCCTCCAGCGCTTCACTGAAATGCTTGTGGGCGTTGAGTGACAACCCGTTGGAACACGGCATCACCCCACGCCCCACGCCAATGACCTCCAGCCGATAGTGATCTTCCGGCTCAAGGAAACGATTGGCTTCGCAAAACACATCCATGGGACCGGTAACGTCCAGTGACTGAACGCCGGCGAACACCACGATGGCAACGGTTTTACTCATGGCAGGATTGGCCTTTTATGGCATTGAATTGCAATGCTGACCTGTAGGAGCGAGCTTGCTCGCGATGAACGTGAGGGCGCCGCGTTCATACAGGCAGATCCCGTCATCGTTGACGTCCATCGCGAGCAAGCTCGCTCCTACAAGGTCTATGCAACCCTAGTCAATCTGTGCGCAACAAGCGAGGTTGGCGCGATATGCATGCTCATTGGCAAGGATCGCAGCCATGCATCGATTGTCCGGTTTTGGCTGCGGGAACAGACTTGCTCCATCAGCGCCGCCACGGCGTTCCCCATAAGGAAAGCACCATGAGCAGCACCATCGCCGGCATTAAAATCCCCGACAGCGTGTTGGCCAGGGCCACCACCGAATACATCCGCGACGTCGAATCCGACCTGCTTTACCACCACTCGCGCCGGGTCTTTCTATTCGGTGCGTTGAGTGGTGAACGCAAGCAGCTGGCCTACAATCCCGAGCTTCTTTACGTCGGCGCCATGTTCCATGATCTGGGCCTGGTGGAGGGTCATCGCACGGACGATCAGCGCTTCGAAGTCGACAGCGCCAATGCCGCCAAAGCGTTCCTCAAGCCTTACGGACTGAGCGACGACGATCTCGAGCAAGTGTGGTTGTCGATTGCCTTGCACACCACACCGGGCGTGCCGCAACACCTGCGTCCTGACGTGGCGCTGGTCACCGCCGGGGTTGAGATGGATGTGCTGGGGATCGATTACGCCGCGTTTCCCACCGCACAGCGTGAGGCGGTGGTGCATGCGCATCCACGGGGTGAAGGGTTCAAGGAGTGCATCTTGTGTGCGTTCGCCAACGGCTTCAAACACAAGCCGGATACCACGTTTGGCACGGTGAATGCGGACGTGCTGGTGGACAGCGAGCCAGGCTTCAAGCCGATGAACTTCGTCGAGATCATCCGTAATTCGCCTTGGATTGCCTAAAGCAACTGTGGGAGCGAGCCTGCTCGCGAAAGCGGTCTATCAATCAACAATCATCGTTGAATGTTAAACCGCCTTCGCGAGCAGGCTCGCTCCCACATTGGAACTGGGTTGGCCACCTATTGGTGGCCAACCTTCAAGCCGCTTCCGGTGCTTGTGCGCGACGCACGTCCGGTTGCTTCCACGAATCAGCGGCACCTTCCTCAATCGCCTGCTGAATCGCACGTTTGCGACTTTCTTCCGCACGGCGGCTGAAGAACCAGACCATGAACGTCACAATCGACACGGCCAGCAGAATCAGGCTGGCCACGGCGTTGATCTCAGGCTTCACGCCCAGACGCACGGCCGAGAACACTTCCATCGGCAGGGTCGTCGAACCCGGCCCGGAAACGAAGCTCGCCAACACCAGGTCGTCCAGCGACAAGGCGAAGGACATCATGCCGCCAGCCGCCAACGACGGCGCGATCATCGGGATAGTGATCAGGAAGAACACCTTCCACGGCCGGGCACCGAGGTCCATGGCCGCTTCTTCGATGGACAGGTCCAGCTCACGCAAGCGCGCCGACACCACCACCGCCACATACGCCGCACAGAACGTGGTGTGGGCGATCCAGATGGTGACGATGCCCCGCTCCTGTGGCCAACCGATCATCTGCGCCATCGCCACGAACAGCAGCAACAGCGACAGACCGGTGATCACTTCCGGCATGACCAACGGCGCGGTGACCAGGCCACCAAACAGCGTGCGGCCTTTGAAGTGGGTAATACGGGTCAGGACGAACGCGGCCAATGTACCCAGCGCCACAGCTGCCACCGCCGTGTAGCAGGCGATTTCCAGCGAGCGCACCACCGAGCCCATCAGCTGGGTGTTGTCCATCAAACCGACGTACCACTTGATCGACCAGCCGCCCCATACCGTCACCAGTTTGGAGGCGTTGAACGAATAGATCACCAGGATCAGCATCGGTGCGTAGATAAACAGCAGACCCGCTACCAGCATGAAACTTGAAAAACGGAAGCGCTTCATTCTTTGCCCTCCATTTCTTTGGCCTGGCTACGGTTGAACAAGATGATCGGCACAATCAGGATCGCCAGCATGACGACTGCAAGCGCGGACGCCACTGGCCAGTCACGGTTGTTGAAGAACTCTTGCCACAGCACCTTACCGATCATCAGGGTTTCCGGACCGCCCAGCAGTTCCGGGATCACGAACTCACCCACCACTGGAATGAACACCAGCATGCAACCGGCGATGATGCCGTTTTTCGACAGCGGAATGGTGATCTTCCAGAAGCTGTTGAACGTGCTCGACCCCAGGTCGGAGGCGGCTTCCAGCAGGCTGTGGTCGTGTTTTACCAGGTTGGCGTAAAGCGGCAGGATCATGAACGGCAGGTACGAATAGACCACGCCGATATACACCGCCATGTTGGTGTTGAGGATCTGCAGCGGTTCGTTGATCCAGCCCATGCTCATCAGAAACCCGTTGAGCAGGCCGTTGTTGCTCAGGATGCCCATCCACGCGTAAACGCGGATCAGGATCGCGGTCCAGGTCGGCATCATGATCAACAGCACCAGCACCGTTTGCACTTCCTTGCGGGCGCTGGCGATGCCGTAGGCCATCGGGTACCCGATCAGCAGGCAGAGAATGGTGCTGAACAGCGCCATCTTCAACGAGCCGAGGTAAGCGGCGATGTACAACTCGTCGTCGCCGAGCATCGCGTAGTTGCCGAGGTTGAGCAGCACCTGCAGCTTCTGGTCGACGAAGCTGTAGATTTCGGTGTACGGCGGAATGGCCACGTCGGCTTCGGCGAAGCTGATCTTCAATACGATGAAGAACGGCAACATGAAGAACATGAACAGCCAAATGAATGGAACCCCGATGACCATCTGACGGCCACCGGGAATTATTCGGTTGAAGCTGCGTTTGAGTTTGCGCATGTTCATGAGCGAAGTACCACGCCGCTGTCGTCTTCCCAGTACACGTAAACCTGATCACCCCAGGTTGGGCGCTGGCCACGGCGCTCGGCGTTGGCGACGAAAGACTGGACGATCTTGCCGCTCGGCAGTTCAACGTAGAACACCGAGTGACCACCGAGGTAGGCGATGTCGTGGACCTTGCCGCTGGACCAGTTGTATTCGCAGGTCGGCATGGTCGGCGTCACCAGCAGTTTTTCCGGACGGATCGCGTAGGTGACGGATTTGTCCTGCACCGACGTGCTGATGCCGTGGCCCACGTAGATCTGGCGATCCAGGTCCTTGCAGGTGATGGTCGCGTGGCCTTCGGCATCGTCGATCACTTCACCGTCGAAGATGTTGACGTTGCCGATGAACTCGCAGACCAGGCGGCTGGTCGGGGTTTCGTAGATGTCGATCGGGCTGCCGATCTGGGCGATCCAGCCCAGGTGCATGATCGCAATACGCTCGGCCATGGTCATGGCCTCTTCCTGGTCGTGGGTCACCATGACGCAGGTTACGCCAACGCGCTCGATGATCTCGACCAGTTCAAGCTGCATTTGCGAGCGCAGCTTCTTGTCCAGAGCGCCCATCGGTTCGTCGAGCAGCAACAGCTTCGGTCGCTTGGCCAACGAACGCGCCAGGGCCACACGCTGACGCTGGCCACCGGACAACTGATGCGGTTTGCGCTTGGCATATTGGCTCATCTGCACCAGCTTGAGCATGTCGGCCACGCGCGCATCGACTTCAGCGGAGGGCAGCTTGTCCTGCTTGAGGCCGAAGGCAATGTTCTGCGCCACGGTCATGTGCGGGAACAAGGCATAGGACTGGAACATCATGTTGATCGGCCGCTCGTACGGCGGCATGTCAGTGATGTCTACGCCATCGAGGAAAATGCGCCCCTCCGTAGGCCGCTCGAAACCTGCGAGCATGCGTAGCAAGGTGGATTTGCCCGATCCCGAACCGCCGAGGAGGGCGAAAATTTCGCCTTTCCTGATTTCCAGGGACACATCGTCCACGGCAATCGTCTCGTCGAACTTCTTCGTGACCCGGTCGATTTTGACCAACACCTGTTTAGGTAATTGGTCGCCCTCGAGGGCTTTCTTATAGGCGCCGGAGGCAACTGCCATTTACGAAACTCCCAACAAAATTTTCAGTTCGCCCGAGGCGAGCGAACCTTGGATAGTTTGAGCCTTGAAGCTATTTACCCGACTTGACCTTGGTCCAGCTGCGGGTCATCAAACGTTGAATATTCGGTGGTAACTCGATGGACACGTAGGTCTTGTCGAGGACTGCTTGCGGTGGATAAACCGCTTTGTCGGTGCGAATGGACTGTTCCATCAGTGTGTCCGACCCCGGGTTAGGGTTGGCGTAGCCGACGTAATCACTGACCTGGGCTATCACCTCAGGTTTCAGCAAATAGTTGATGAAGGCGTGGGCGTCCCTGGCATTGGCCGCATCCTTGGGGATAGCCAGCATGTCGAACCAGAGCGCACCGCCCTCTTTCGGAATCGCGTAGGCGATGTTCATGCCTTTCCCGGCTTCAGCGGCTCGAGCCTTGGCCTGGAAGATGTCGCCAGAGAAACCGATCGCCACGCAGATGTCGCCGTTGGCCAGGTCTGCGATGTACTTGGACGAGTGGAAGTACGTCACGTACGGCCGCACCGCGAGCAACTTGGCTTGCGCCTTCTTGTAGTCTTCGGGGTTGGTGCTGTTGGCGTTCAGGCCCATGTAATTGAGGACCGTCGGCATCATTTCGTCGGCGGAGTCGAGGAACGCTACCCCACAACTGTGCAGTTTCTTGATGTTTTCCGGCTCGAACACCACATCCCAGGAATCGATCTTGTCGAGTCCGAGCACAGCCTTGACCTTGTCGACGTTGTAACCAATGCCGTTGGTGCCCCACAGATAGGGCACGGCATATTGATTACCCGGATCGTTCTGCTCCAGGCGCTTGAGCAGCACCGGGTCGAGGTTCGAATAATTCGGCAGCTTCGATTTATCGAGCTTCTGGAAAGCGCCTGCCTTGATTTGCTTGCCCAGGAAGTGGTTGGACGGCACCACGACGTCGTAGCCGGTACGCCCGGCCAGCAACTTGCCTTCCAGGGTTTCGTTGGAATCGAAGACGTCATACACCGGTTTGATACCGGTCTCTTTCTGGAAATCTGCCAGGGTGGTCTGACCGATGTAGTCCGACCAATTATAAATATGCACAGTCCCGGCGGCCTGGACACTGACGGCAAGCGTCAGCCCGGCACCGACCAGCAGCGCATTGCGTAACAAAGAAAAAACAGGCAAGTGGAGGTCCTCTAAAATTAGTTGGGCCCAAGTTGCCCCGCGCTACATGACAGTCATGGCTGCCCGGCAACAAATCCGGCGCGCAACTTACCCTCGAAAAACCGTTCCAGCAAACTTTGTGAAGATCTGTAGCAGCTGCCGCAGGCTGCGTTCAACGGCGGAGCCGTTGTGCTGTCGAAAAAGCGGAGGTCCTTCGGACCTCAACGCAGCCTTCGGCAGCTGCTACAGGTTTACTGCTTATTTACCCGATTTGATCTTGGTCCAGCTGCGGGTCAGGTCACGCTGAGTAGCGGCTGGCAAATCAGCGATCGCATACAGCTTGGCCTGCACGTCGGCTGACGGGTAGATGCCCGGGTCCGAGGTGATTTCCTTGTTCACGTACTGAGTTGCTTCGGCGTTGCCGTTAGGGAAACGCACAGCGTTGGTGATGTCGGCCATCACTTTCGGCTGCAACAAGAAGTTCATGAACTTGTAGGCACCCTCGACGTTTTCCGCATCCTTAGGGATCGCGACCATGTCGTAGAAGCTGCCAGCGCCTTCTTTTGGAATGGCGTAGCTGACTTTTACCTTGTCACCGGCTTCGGCGGCACGGGACTTGGCTTGCTGAACGTCACCCGAATAGCCGACCGCTACGCAGATGTTGCCGTTGGCCAGGTCCGAGATGTACTTGGAGGAGTGGAAGTACGTGACCGACGGACGAATCTTCAGGAACAGGTCTTCGGCTTTCTTGATGTCTTCTTTCTTCTGGCTGTCGGTTGGCAGTCCCAGGTAATGCAGGGCGACCGGTAGCATTTCGGTAGGCGAATCGAGGAAGCTCACGCCGCAGCCCTTGAGCTTGGCAATGTTCTCAGGCTTGAACACGATGTCCCAGGAGTCGATGGTATCGACGCCCAGCGCAGCCTTGACCTTCTCCGGGTTGTAACCGATACCGATCGAGCCCCACATGTAAGGGAAGGCGTGTTTGTTGTCCGGGTCGCTGATGGAAACTGCCTTGAGCAGCGACTTGTTCAGGTTGCCGTAGTTGGACAACTTGGACTTGTCCAGCTCCTGGTAAACGCCCGCCTTGATTTGCTTGGCCAGGAAGTTGTTCGACGGTACGACGATGTCGTAGCCGGACTTGCCCGCCAGCAACTTGGCTTCCAGGGTTTCGTTGCTGTCAAAAACGTCGTACACCACCTTGATCCCGGACTCTTTCTCGAAGTTCGCGATGGTGTCCGGTGCGATGTAATCGGACCAGTTATAGACGTGCAACACCTTATCGTCCGCCTGAACAGCACCCGCCATCACGCCCAGCAGGGACATGGCGAGAAGGGTTTTACCAGCTACTTTCATACCTAATGCCTTCATGGGTAATGCTCCAATTTTTCTTTTTAACCACCTGCTCAGCGGCCTTTTACTGGGCATCCGAACAACCGGTAGTCTGGCAACTTCCGAGGCGGGCTTTCAAGGAAAGACCCATCCTTTATTTACTCTGGGCGAAATGCAAACCGCGCACCCCGCCCAGAGCCTAGCACTTAGCCCTGCAACGCACTCAGGGTCAGGTCCAGACACTTGCGTGCCTTGGTCACCAGCTCATCGATTTCAGCCTTGGTAATCACCAGCGGCGGAGCGATGATCATGGTGTCGCCGACGGCGCGCATGATCAGGCCGTTGTCGAAGCAGAACTGACGGCAGATCATGCCGACGCCCTTGCCTACGTAACGTTTGCGAGTAGCCTTGTCCTGAACCAGTTCGATGGCCCCCAACAGACCCACCCCGCGCACCTCCCCCACCAACGGGTGATCGCTCAGCTCCCTTAGACGCTTTTGCAAATAGGGTGCCGTTTCTGCATGAACGCGCTCGATAATTTTTTCTTCGCGCAGGATACGGATGTTTTCCAGTGCCACCGCCGCAGCCACCGGGTGCCCGGAATAGGTGAAGCCGTGGTTGAAATCGCCACCTTCATTGAGCACCTCGACCACGGTGTCACGAACGATCAGGCCACCCATCGGGATGTAACCGGAGGTCAGGCCTTTGGCGATGGTCATCATGTCGGGCTTGAGGTCGTAGTAATCGGAACCAAACCACTCACCGGTGCGGCCGAAACCACAAATCACTTCGTCCGCCACGAACAGGATGTCGTATTTGGCGAGGATTTCCTTGATGCGCGGCCAGTAGGTGTCTGGCGGAATGATCACGCCGCCGGCGCCCTGGATCGGCTCGGCAATAAAGGCACCGACGTTGTCCACGCCGACTTCCAGAATCTTCTCTTCCAGCTGATTGGCCGCCCACACACCGAACTCTTGCGGTGTCATGTCGCCGCCTTCGGCGAACCAGTACGGCTGGGCGATGTGGACGATGCCCGGAATCGGCAAGTCGCCTTGTTCATGCATGTACGTCATACCACCCAGGCTCGCGCCGGCCACGGTGGAACCGTGATAACCGTTTTTGCGGCTGATGATGACCTTCTTCTTCGGCTGGCCCTTGATTGCCCAGTAGTGACGAACCATACGCAGCATGGTGTCGTTACCTTCCGAGCCGGAACCGGTGAAGAACACGTGGTTCATACCCTCTGGCGCGATGTCGGCGATGGCCTTGGCCAGTTCCAGCACCGGTGGGTGAGCGGTCTGGAAGAACAGATTGTAGTAAGGCAGTTCGCGCATTTGTTTGCTGGCGGCATCGGCCAGTTCATCGCGACCGTAGCCGATTGCTACGCACCACAGACCGGCCATGCCGTCGAGGATCTTGTTGCCTTCACTGTCCCAGAGGTAAACACCCTTGGCGCTGGTGATGATGCGCGGGCCTTTCTCTTTCAGCTGCTTGAAGTCACTGAACGGGGCCAAGTGATGATCGTTGCTCAGGGCCTGCCATTCACGGGTTTGCGGATTGTTGCTGGTCATGCGAATTCTCCTAAGGTTGCAGTGAAAGGCGCGGAAATTTCCACCCGCGCCCGGCGCATCAGACGGCAAAGAGCAGGAATTCCCGCTCCCATGAACTGATCACGCGCTTGAAGTTTTCATGCTCGGCCCGCTTGACCGCGACGTAGCCTGTGATGAATTTCTTGCCCAGGTATTTCTCGATAGTCGCGCTGTGTTCCATACGATCCAGCGCGTCTTCGATGGTCAGTGGCAGGCGCAGGTTGCGGCGTTCATAGCCACGACCCACCACCGGCGCACTCGGGTTAATGCCTTCAACCATGCCGATGTAACCGCAGAGCAAGCTCGCGGCAATCGCCAGGTAAGGGTTGGCGTCGGCCCCCGGCAGGCGGTTTTCCACCCGACGGTTTTGCGGCCCGGCATCCGGAACCCGCAGGCCCACGGTGCGGTTCTCTTCGCCCCATTCCACGTTAACCGGTGCCGATGTGTCCGGCAGGAAGCGACGGAACGAGTTGACGTTGGGGGCGAACAGCGGCAGCAATTCCGGAATGAATTTCTGCAAGCCGCCAATGTGGTTCAGGAACAGTTGGCTCATGGTCCCGTCTTCATTGGAGAAGACGTTCTTGCCGGTTTCGATGTCGATGATGCTCTGGTGCAAGTGCATCGCGCTGCCCGGCTCGCCGGTCATGGGCTTGGCCATGAACGTGGCCGCCACGTCGTGCTTGAGCGCGGCCTCGCGCATGGTGCGTTTGAACACCAGAATCTGGTCAGCAAGAGACAGGGCATCGCCGTGACGGAAGTTGATTTCCATCTGCGCCGTGCCGTCTTCGTGGATCAGCGTATCGAGGTCCAGCTCCTGCAGTTCGCACCAGTCGTAGACGTCTTCGAACAGCGGATCGAATTCGTTCGCCGCTTCAATGGAGAACGATTGACGGCCCGTTTCCGGGCGGCCGGAGCGGCCGACAGGCGGTTGCAGCGGGTAGTCCGGATCGTCACTGCGCTTGGTCAGGTAGAACTCCATTTCCGGCGCCACGATGGGCTGCCAGCCCCTGTCGGAGTAGAGTTTCAGTACCTTTTTGAGCACGTTGCGCGGCGACAGCTCGATCGGGTTGCCTTGCTTATCGTAAGTGTCGTGAATCACCTGGGCGGTTGGCTCTATGGCCCAAGGCACCAGGAACACTGCGTTGTGGTCGGGACGACAGATCATGTCGATGTCGGCCGGGTCGAGCAGTTCGTAATAGATGTCGTCTTCGACATAGTCGCCGGTCACGGTCTGCAACAGAACACTCTCTGGCAGGCGCATGCCTTTTTCGGCGATGAACTTGTTGGTCGGCGAAATCTTGCCCCGGGTGATCCCGGTCAAGTCGGCGATCATGCATTCGACTTCTGTGATCTTGTGGTCTTTCAACCAATCGGTGAGCTGGTCGAGGTTGTTACTCATAAATGCCTCTAGGCTTTGAGTTTCCTGATGCTTGCAAGCGTCAGGCGACAGTTGACGCATCCGCGTC
The DNA here is from genome assembly GCF_949768125.1 of Pseudomonas sp. IT-P253. Lineage (NCBI taxonomy): Bacteria > Pseudomonadati > Pseudomonadota > Gammaproteobacteria > Pseudomonadales > Pseudomonadaceae > Pseudomonas > Pseudomonas sp. IT-P253. The sequence goes on from NZ_CATKPT010000083.1 coordinate 129,408, forward strand.
GCGTTGAAATGCGTGTCTGCGGCAGGCTATTGTGTTTTTTCCGGACCGAGCGGCAACTGCCGGGTGTGCAGAATCGCGAGCAAAGCCCTGCGAGATAGCTGAGCCGCTATAGTGAATCGGTTCTATATTGAATGGAGTAACCCTAATGGGGGTGCCCTCGCGACCGTCCAGAATATCGGACGGAGACGGTCGATCCGCCAGGGACGCAAGAATGACTGACAGGCCCGGAGCCGCTGAGGCCACGGCGCGGACAGAAATGTCGCCACTGATGTGATGAGCATGCAGACCGATCTGCCTGGAGCAGATGGTGACGCCGATTAACGGCAGGCGATACATGAAGCACCCCGGTATTATTGCTGTTATGGGTTTGAATCGAGCTTAGCCTTGTTCATTTTTTTACACAACACCCCCGTAAAAAATACAACACGGCCCGCTCAAACCCGCGGACGCCAAAGCTTCCAAAGGCATAAAAACGCCCCAAAGTGCCTCAAAAAAGCCCCACAGGTGCTTTTTTAGGGCAAAAAAGGCCTCGCTTGACTTCGGCATGCCGTTCGGGTTGACTGGAATCCGAAGAGATCAATGATTGATATTTTTAACAACAAAGGTGTTGCATCATGTCGGTACCCCCGCGTGCCGTTCAGCTTAACGAAGCGAACGCGTTCCTTAAGGAACATCCTGAGGTTCTGTACGTTGACCTTCTGATTGCGGATATGAATGGTGTGGTGCGCGGCAAGCGCATTGAACGCACCAGCCTCCACAAGGTTTACGAGAAAGGCATCAACCTGCCGGCCTCTCTATTTGCTCTGGATATCAATGGCTCGACGGTGGAAAGCACCGGCCTGGGTCTGGACATCGGCGATGCTGACCGAATCTGTTATCCAATCCCTGACACCCTGTGCAATGAGCCTTGGCAGAAGCGCCCTACCGCGCAACTGTTGATGACCATGCACGAACTCGAAGGTGCCCCGTTCTTCGCCGACCCTCGCGAAGTCCTGCGTCAAGTTGTCACCAAGTTCGACGAGATGGGTTTGACCATCTGCGCCGCGTTCGAACTGGAGTTCTACCTGATCGACCAGGAGAACGTGAACGGTCGCCCACAACCTCCGCGCTCGCCGATCTCCGGCAAACGCCCGCATTCGACTCAGGTTTACCTGATCGACGACCTCGACGAATACGTCGACTGCCTCCAGGACATTCTGGAAGGTGCGAAAGAGCAAGGCATCCCTGCCGATGCAATCGTCAAGGAAAGTGCCCCGGCGCAGTTCGAAGTGAACCTGCACCACGTGGCAGACCCGATCAAGGCCTGCGACTATGCGGTCCTGCTCAAGCGTCTGATCAAAAACATCGCCTACGACCATGAAATGGACACCACCTTCATGGCCAAGCCTTATCCAGGCCAGGCGGGCAACGGTTTACACGTCCACATTTCGATTCTCGACAAAGAAGGCAAAAACATTTTTGCCAGTGAGGATCCCGAGCAGAACGCCGCACTGCGTCACGCGATCGGCGGTGTGCTCGAGACCCTACCGGCGCAGATGGCCTTCCTCTGCCCGAACGTCAACTCCTACCGTCGTTTCGGCGCACAGTTCTACGTGCCGAACTCGCCGTGCTGGGGCCTGGACAACCGCACCGTAGCGATCCGCGTACCGACCGGTTCCTCCGATGCCGTGCGTATCGAGCATCGTGTAGCCGGCGCCGACGCCAACCCGTATCTGTTGATGGCTTCGGTTCTGGCCGGTATTCACCACGGCCTGACTAACCAGATCGAGCCGGGCGCACCCGTAGAAGGCAACTCCTACGAGCAGAACGAGCAAAGCTTGCCGAACAACCTGCGCGATGCACTGCGCGAGCTGGACGACAGCGAAGTCATGGCCAAGTACATCGATCCGAAATACATCGATATCTTCGTGGCCTGTAAGGAAAGTGAGCTGGAGGAGTTTGAACACTCCATCTCTGACCTTGAATACAACTGGTACCTGCATACCGTGTAAGCGGTTGCAGTAAAAAACAAACGCCGTTGGCTGATGAAGCTGACGGCGTTTTTTTATGGCCGCCTGCGGCGGTTCGCGGGCAAGCCTCGCTCCTACAAGTCACATGTATCACCCTGTAGGAGCGAGGCTTGCCCGCGAAGGCGTCCGGCAAGACAACACACAACCCGCCTCGTACAATGCCCGCTGCCCCGCAGGAGACTCCAATGACCCGACTCGCCACCCCACGCAAACCCCGCGCCCGCAGCCAGGCCCGGATCGATTCGATACTCGACGCTGCCCGCACGCTGCTGGCCGCCGAGGGCGTGGCCAGTCTGTCGATCTACAGCGTCGCCGAGCGCGCGGAGATTCCGCCCTCCTCGGTCTACCACTTTTTCGCCAGCGTCCCGGCCCTGCTCGAAGCCCTGACCGCCGACGTCCACGCCGCGTTCCGTGCCTGCCTGCAAGCGCCCATCGACCACGGCGCCCTGCGCGACTGGCGCGACCTCTCGCGACTGGTTGAACAACGCATGCTGGAAATCTACGACGAGGACGCCGCCGCCCGCCAACTGATCCTCGCCCAGCACGGCCTGACCGAAGTCACCCAGGCCGACCGCCAACACGACATCGAACTGGGCGACCTGATGCACAAGCTTTTCGACCACCACTTCGAGTTACCGAAGCTGCCGAATGATGTCGATGTGTTTGCGTTGGCGATGGAGTTGGGCGACCGCGTCTATGCGCGCTCGGTGCAACAACACGGCCAGATTACGCCGCGCATGGCTGAGGAAGGGATGCGGGTGTTTGATGCGTATCTGGGGCTGTATCTGCCGCCGTATTTACCCAAGCGAACTATGGCGGTCTGATTTCCTGGTTGGCCGTGCGGGCCTCTTCGCGAGCAGGCTCGCTCCCACATTGGATCTCCAACACACAGTTCCCTGTGGGAGCGAGCCTGCTCGCGAAGGCTGCACCGCAAAACTCACTGATACAAGCGCAGCGCACACGCCTTACAACTTGGCGATCGACACCTCGGTGGATTTCACAAACGCGATCACTTCGCTGCCGACCACCAGTTCCAGCTCTTTCACTGAGCGGGTGGTGATCACCGATGTCACGATGCCGGAAGCGGTCTGCACGTCGATTTCTGAAAGGACGTCGCCGAGCACGATTTCCTTGATGGAGCCCTTGAATTGGTTGCGAACGTTGATGGCTTTGATCGTCATGATGTTAATTCCTGTCGTTGAGATGAGGCTTGCGTTATTGAGCCCAGCGCAATTGCGCAGGCAAGGGTGAAACAGGTTCCGGTTGCGGTGGTTCGCCGGGCAGCGCGAGGACGCGGTTGAGGACTTCGGTTTCCAGCGCCGCCAGCCGATGGGAACCACGAACCCTCGGGCGCGGCAGCTCCACGAGCAGGTCGAGGCCGACTTCGCCCTCTTCAATCAGGATCACCCGATCGGCAATCGCCACCGCTTCACTGACGTCGTGGGTCACCAGCAATACGGTGAAACCGTGTTGCTGCCAGAGCCGCTCGATCAGTTGCTGCATTTCAATACGTGTCAGGGCATCCAGCGCGCCCAGCGGTTCGTCGAGCAATAGCAAACGCGGTTGATGGATCAGCGCGCGGGCCAGGGCAACACGTTGCTTCTGCCCCCCGGACAGGGCCGCCGGCCATTCGTTGGCACGATCCGCCAGGCCGACCGATTCCAGCGCTTGCAGCGCGTGTGGACGCCAGTTGCCCTTGAGCCCGAGGCCGACGTTGTCGATGACTTTTTTCCACGGCAGCAATCGCGCTTCCTGAAACATCAGTCGTGTGTCTTCCCGCGCATCGCCGAGCGCTGCCGAGCCGGCCAGCAACTCACCGCCCGTGGGTTTGTCGAGACCGGCGAGCAAGCGCAGCAGAGTACTTTTGCCGCAACCACTGCGCCCCACCACGGCGACGAACTGACCGGCAGGAATGTGCAGGTCGATCTCGCGCAATACCTGCCGCGAGCCAAAGTTTTTTTGCAGCTTGCGCACTGCCAGCGGAATACCGCGCAGCAGGCGTGGAGGTTGTTGAGCCGTCATGCGGCACCGCCTTTGGTCACCTGATACGCCGGATGCCAACGCAACCACACACGCTCAAGACCACGGGCCGCGAGATCGGCCAGTTTTCCGAGCACCGCGTACAACAGAATCGCCAGCACCACCACGTCGGTCTGCAAGAACTCCCGGGCATTCATCGCCAGGTAGCCGATGCCTGAGCTGGCGGAGATGGTTTCCGCCACGATCAGTGTCAGCCACATGAAGCCGAGGGCGAAACGCACGCCCACCAGAATCGAAGGCAACGCACCGGGCAAGATCACCTGGCGGAACAGGCTGAAACCGGACAGACCGTAACTGCGAGACATTTCCACCAACGCCGGATCAACGTTGCGGATGCCGTGGTAGGTGTTGAGGTAGATCGGGAACAACGTGCCAAGCGCCACCAGGAAAATCTTCGCCGACTCGTCGATACCAAACCACAGGATCACCAGTGGAATCAGCGCCAGGTGCGGTACGTTGCGGATCATCTGCACTGAACTGTCGAGCAGGCGTTCGCCCCATTTCGACAGGCCGGTGATGAAGCCCAATGCCAGACCGATACCGCCGCCAATGATGAAGCCCAGCGCCGCACGCCAGCCGCTGATCGCCAGGTGAGTCCAGATTTCGCCGCTGCGTACCAGGCTCACGCCGGCCTCAATGACGGCGATGGGCGCCGGCAGAATCCGTGTCGACAACCAGCCCGCCGACACCGACAACTGCCACACGGCCATCAGCACGATCGGCAACGCCCAAGGGGCCAGGTTGTGGATGAGTTTCTTCATGGCGGCGTCTCAACTCTGGGACGCAGCTTTGGGAAGGATGTCGTTGGCCACCATCTCGCCGAACGGGCTGACGTAACCGCTGCTTTTCGGCAGCTCGGGACGCTCGATATCCAGATGCGGGAACAGCAATTCGGCGACGCGATAGGACTCTTCCAGGTGTGGATAACCGGAGAAGATGAACGTGTCGATGCCCAGGTCCGCGTATTCCTTCACCCGTGCGGCCACGGTCGGACCGTCGCCCACCAGCGCGGTCCCGGCACCGCCACGCACCAAGCCGACGCCAGCCCAAAGGTTGGGGCTGACTTCCAGGTTATCGCGGCTACCGCCATGCAGCGCGGCCATGCGTTGTTGGCCAACGGAATCGAAGCGCGCCAGCGAGGCTTGGGCTCGCGCAATGGTGTCGTCGTCCAGGTGCGAGATCAGTCGATCCGCCGCTTGCCAGGCTTCGGCGTTGGTTTCGCGAACGATCACGTGCAAGCGAATGCCGAAGCGCACGGTGCGCCCGAGCTTCGCCGCTTTGGCGCGCACTTGTTCGATCTTTTCCGCAACAGCGGCCGGTGGTTCGCCCCAGGTCAGGACCATTTCAACCTGCTCAGCCGCCAGGTCTTGCGCCGCTTCCGACGAACCACCGAAGTACAGTGGCGGACGCGGTTGCTGGATCGGTGGATAGAGCAGCTTCGCGCCCTTCACACTGATGTGCTGACCGTCGTAATCAACGGTTTCGCCTTCCAGTACTCGACGCCAGATGCGGGTGAATTCCACCGAGGCTTGATAGCGCTCTTCGTGGCTGAGGAACAAACCGTCGCCGGCCAACTCCTCCGGATCACCCCCGGTCACCAGATTGAACAGCGCACGCCCTCCGGACAAGCGATCCAGCGTGGCGGCCTGACGCGCCGCGACCGTCGGGGAAATGATCCCGGGGCGCAGGGCGACGAGGAATTTCAAACGCTGGGTCACCGGGATCAACGACGCCGCCACCAGCCACGAGTCTTCGCAGGAGCGACCGGTGGGGATCAGCACCCCGCCGAAGCCCAGGCGATCCGCCGCTTGCGCGACTTGTTGCAGGTAACCGTGGTCGACGGCGCGAGCGCCTTCGGCGGTGCCCAGGTAATGGCCGTCGCCGTGGGTAGGCAGGAACCAAAAGATACTGAGGCTCATGGAGTAGTCTCCTTGGGAAGTCGAATTACTGTGCGTTGGCAACGGTCGCCGGCGGCGTCCAGATCACGTCTTTGATGCTCAATGGCTTCGGAATCAGCTTGAGCTGGTAGAAGGTGTCGGCGATTTTCTGTTGGGCGGCGACGACTTCAGGCGTGAGGAACAGCGCGCCATAACCCTGGCGTTTCATTGAGGTCAGGGTGATGTCCGCCGGCAGGCCGATCAGTGGCGAAACCTGTTGGGTCACCTCGACGGGGTTGGCCTTGGACCACTCGCCGACCGCGCGAACTTCTTCCACCAGGATCTTGATCACCTCAGGATTTTTTTGCGCGTAAGGCCTGGTCGCGAGGTAGAACTGATGGTTGTCGACGATGCCTTGGCCATCACGCAAGGTGCGTACTTGCAGTTGCTGTTCGGCGGCAGCCTGGTACGGGTCCCAGATCACCCAGGCATCGACACTGCCACGCTCGAACGCGGCGCGGGCATCGGCGGGCGGCAGGAATACGGTCTGGATATCGGTGTATTTGAGGCCGGCGTCTTCCAGGGCGCGGACCAGCAGGTAGTGGACGTTGGAGCCTTTATTGAGGACGACTTTCTTGCCTTTGAGGTCCTGCACCGATTTGATCGCCGAGTCCTTCGGCACCAGGATCGCTTCGCTGTGGGGTGCTGGCGGTTCGTAGGCGACGTAGAGCAAATCAGCGCCTGCCGCTTGGGCGAAAACGGGAGGCGTTTCGCCAGTGACGCCGAAATCGATGGAGCCGACGTTCAGGCCTTCAAGCAACTGCGGGCCACCGGGAAATTCAGTCCATTGCACATCCACGCCTTGGGCGGCGAGGCGTTTTTCCAGCGTGCCTTTGGCTTTGAGCAGCACCAGCGTGCCGTACTTTTGATAACCGATTCGTAACGTCTCGGCCTGAGCTTGAGAAATAACGCCGAAGGACACAGCCGCAGCAAACAGAGCGACCAGACCACGACGCAAAATGACAGTGCGCATAGCGCTCTCCTTTTTGCAGTTGGGTTTTGGCTGCACCTGCTTGACCGTTAGCGGCTGAGTAAGGTGAGTACTTCAAATTCAGATGTGGCTTAAGTGCTGGCTTAAATGCTCCAGCGAGCACTCAACAAACGTTCATTCAACAGGTTCGGATCGAGCGGCTTGGGCCGTCGGGCCATGGCGCTGAAAAACAATTCCAGCGATTCGTTCAGTCGTTGTTCCAGTTCCGGCGCCAATTGCGCCTGGGCGCTGCCTTCGCCGTAAGCGATCTGGCTGTCTACGGCGAAAATCCCGTGGAGCATTTCCTGGGCTTTCAGCGCTGACAGCACCGGTTTGAGCGCGTAGTCCACCGCCAGCATGTGGGCGATGCTGCCACCGGTTGCCATGGGCAGCACCACTTTGTGGGCCAGCGCCCGTTCGGGCAGCAAATCCAATACGGTTTTCAGTGCACCGGAGAACGATGCCTTGTAGACCGGTGTGGCGATCAGCAGCCCATCGGCGTTTTCGATCTGTTGCAGCAAGTCGATCACCTTCGGGCTGTCGAAGCGTGCATGCAGTAAGTCTTCAGCCGGGAAGTCCCGCACCTGATAACTCACCACTTCCACACCTTGCTCTTGTAACCAGCGTTGGGAGCGTTGCAGCAAGACTCCGGAACGGGAGCGCGGGCTGGGACTGCCACCGAGTGAGACGACCAGCATTCAGACGATTCCTTGAACGGTGCGGGCGATTCGCGGTTTGCGATCTCGCTTCGATGGAATGACCTTAACAGGTGATTTATATATCCATAAATCATATTTATTCATTTGGTTATTCTTTATAGATCTATGTGAATCACCGTTCTTCAGGCAAAAAAACAGGCCGTCTTCGCGAGCAGGCTCGCTCCCACATTGGATCGCGTATTCCTGTGGGAGCGAGCCTGCTCGCGAATGCAATTTCAGCCGCACCGCAGATATGAGGGTTACCCGTTGGGCTGCGGCGTCAGGCGCAGGTACGGTTTTATCGCACGATCACTACTTTCAGTTGCTTATGAATTAAAAGGAATAAATATCGACTAATATAGACCGTAAAAGAATATTAAAGATCTGTTCACTGGACCTTCACCCGCCTCGAGACGAACATCGCCCGCAAGGTTCGAGAAGGCCTGAGTTGCTGCAAAAGAGGGAATTTCGAGGAGGGTTTACGGGGGTGAGCCTGACTTGAAACGCAAAAGCCCCGCCCGGCGTGATGCCGGGCGGGGCTTTTTTACGTCAGTGATGCGAGCGCTGTTACAACAGCGGGATCGAGTAGCTGAGGATCACGCGGTTTTCGTCCTGGGAGCGAGTGTTCGGCAGGTCGGTACGCCAGGTAGCGTTTTTCCACATCAGGCCGAGGTTTTTCAACGCGCCGGACTGAACAACGTAACCCACGGTCAGGTCGCGTTCCCACTCGGAAGCGCCATTCGCCGCCTCGGCACCGCGAGCGTTAACGGTGTCGATATTGTCGCCATGCAGGTAAACCATACCTGCCGTCAGGCCAGGAACGCCGACCGCGGTGAAGTCATACGAATAGCGTGCTTGCCAGGTGCGCTCGCCGGCACGGCCAAACTTTTGGATTTGCGAGTCGGTGATGGTGTAGTTCGATGAACCGTCGCCCTGGTTCAGCCAAGGGAAGTCGCTGCTGCCGTTGCTGACCTGGTAACCGCCACCGAAGGTGTGACCGGCAACGGAGTACAGGAACAGACCGCTGTACAGATTGTTGTCGACCGGGCCTTTTCCGTTAGCCGCGCCGCTGTAGTCGCCGGTGCTGTAGTAAAGCGGATCATGACCGTTAGCTCCGTCGTCAGAGCTGTTGAAGTAGCGCAAGTCCGACTTCAACACTCCCGGGCCGATTGCCCAGTTGTGAACCAGCCCCAGAAAGTGTTGCTTGTAGAAGTCTTCCAGGTTGCCGTAGTAGTACTGGGCAGTCAGGTCTTTGGTGATTTTATAGTCACCGCCGGCATAGATGAACTTGTTGCTGTCGCGAGCAGTTGCGCTTCGGCCGTTGGCGCCCGAAATCGACAGCGATTGGTTGTTGCTTGAGTTACGTCCCTTGGCCTGCTCAATCTGACCACCGATCAGGGTCAGATCCTTGATGTCGTTCGAGCTGATCTGGCCGCCCTGCCAGGTTTGCGGCAACAGACGACCGTCGTTGGTCACAATGACCGGCAGTTTTGGCTGCAGGGTGCCCAATTTCAGTTCGGTCTTAGAGACCTTGGCTTTGGCAGTCAGGCCCAGGCTGGAGAAGTCATCAACCGCTTCGCCGTTGGACTTGCTTGGGAAAACAGTGCCGCCGTAGGAAGTCGCGGTAGCGCCGTTAGTGCCGCCACCCGAATCCAGCTTGACGCCCAGCAAGCCGATCGCATCAACACCAAAGCCAACGGTGCCTTGGGTGTAACCGGAGATGAAACGCAGATCGAAGCCTTGGCCCCATTCTTCGTTTTTGTTCGGACCGGTGCCGTCACGGTAATCGGTGTTGATGTAGAAGTTACGCAGCCCCAATGTTGCCTTGCTGTCTTCGATGAAACCTGCGGCGCTTGCCTGCTGCGCCAAAACCCCAACGGCCACAGCCATGGCCAAGGTGGATTTGTTCATTGTTTCGCTCCTATTGTTTCTAATTCTGTGTGTCTGGTCCTGGATCGTTCGCCCGGGATCCTCAACGCGCAATTCGCGACAGACCGTCTAGCCCGGTCATTTGGCCGCGGCCGAGACTAATGGTGAGTACCGGACGGGCTCACTTTAGGGGCCTGGTGAAAAAACTAAAAAGAATAAAAAAGAAATAGAACCTTTGTTTGTGGAATATAAAACTCGACACGAAAAAAAACCCCGCCAGCAGGCGGGGCTTTTTCTTTGCTGCTATTACATGAAGCTGTAGGTGTAGTTGAAGATCAGACGGGTCTGGTCTTGATCAAGGGTACTGGTGTTGCCGCGATAGGTACCGTGACGCAGAGTCGTACCAAACCCTTTCAGCATGCCCGTTTGAATAACGTAATCCACACGCGCGTCAGTCTCGTGCTCGCTCAGGTCTTTACCAACACCGTTGGTAGCCTTGATGTCTTGGCCATTCAAGTAAGCAATCGAAGCTTTCAAGCCTGGCACGCCCAGGGAGGCGAAGTCATAGGAGTACTGACCGAACGTGGTGTTTTCACCGGCACGGATAAAGCTGCCAACCGTGGCGTCGGTAAACGAGTAGAAGCTGGAGCCGCCAGCACCTTCAGGATTACCGTTGTCATTGACAAGGTTGCCTTGGTTCAAGAAAACGAAGCCGCCGTCATCGCTGACACGCTGATGCCCGATCAGGAACGCGCTACCACCCAGGGTATAGGTGAACATGGCGCTCCAGGTCGTGTTATCGACAACGCCCTTTTCCTTGGCGAAGCCATTGTTGTTGTTGAATTGGTAGCCGGCTTCGCCGTTCTTGCCGTCGGAACTGCTATCGAAATAACGAAGATCGGTCTTGAACGACTGGTTGTCAGCGATCTTGTAGACGTGCACCAGGCCGAGGAAGTTCTGCTTGTAGTAGTCTTTCAGGTTCGCATAGTAGTACTGCAGCATGAGGTCTTTGGTGACCTTCCAGTCTGCACCGCCGTAACGGAACTGGTTGCTGTCCTGAGTACCGCCAGCCACCGCCATACCGGTGTCGTTGGAAGAGGCGCGACCCGACGCGTGCTCCAGTTGACCCAGGTTGAAGGTCACGTCGTCGATTTCCTTCGAGGTGATGGTGCCACCTTCAAAGGTCTGCGGCAGCAAACGGCTGTCGTTCGCTAGCAGGATCGGCAACTGGGGTGCCAGACCCCCACCCAGGTGGGCTTCGGTCTTCGAGAAGCGCGCCTTGACGTTGCCATCCAAACGGCTCCACTCGTCGGCCGCCCCATTGCCATCGCTAGGGAAGAATGAGTTGCTGTTACCGGTCGGGTGATGCCCCGGGCCGCCATCCAGGTGGATACCGACCAGTGCCTGGGCGTCGATACCAAAACCAACGGTACCCTGGGTGAAACCGGACAGGTAATCGAACTTGAGACCTTCAGCGGTTTCTCGCTGTCTGTTCGCAGGAGTGCTCGCACCTTCACGCATATCGGCATCGTAATACATGGTGCGGGAACTGACGGAAGCCTTGCTGTCTTCCAGGAAACCGGCGGCGCCTGCCTGCTGCGCCAAAACCCCAACAGCCACGGCCAAGGCCAAGGTCGACTTGTTCATTGTTTCGCTCCTCTCGTTTCTAATTCTTCTGGTCCTGGTTCGGGGTCAAATGCCTCGAATCCTAAGATGCGCGATTAGCGCCAGACCGTGACCCACAAGTCAATCGTAACCATGCGTGTCTACGACCATAGTCTAATCCCCCGATTATTTGGTCCTTGCAGGGTTCATGATTTTGTCATAAACCCAAAAAGAAATTTATTATCCCTTTTTTTCATACCTTTTAGGAATAACGCTCACCCCAGCGTCGGCCCGCAATAGAGCGGCCGACTCATAAGCCAATTCCTAAACGGTATTTATTTAGCTGCTTTTTTGATCGTTTGGCTTTGACGCAATTCGGTAACATTTCCCCTACCCGAGAAGCGCTGCCATGACGACCAAACGCGCACTATCCGGTCCAATTGTTACAGTTTATGTATCGCTTGTAATTTCGTTCTTCGCTCATGCGGTGAACCTCACCGCTGGCTGTTAAACCGGCATTGATCCGAACAAAGTCCCCCTTGTTAGCGTTCTGCGGGCTGCAGGATTACTCGCCGTATGTCAGCGCGAAATACGTACAGGAGTAACGCAAGTTACCTGTAGAAGCTGACGCCGGCTCCTACAGGAGATCGAGGTTATAGGGTTTTTTCGAAGATCTTCGAATTGCGCTGATAGTTGTACAGCGACGCCCGCGCCGACGGCAGCCGGTCCACGCTGCTCGGCACAAACCCACGCTCACGGAACCAGTGGGCGGTCCGGGTGGTGAGCACGAACAAGGTTTTCAACCCTTGAGCCCGTGCACGGGATTCGATCCGTTCCAGCAGTTCATCCCCGCGACCGCCATGACGGTATTCCGGGTTCACGGCCAGACACGCCAACTCCCCGGCATCCGAATCGGCGATCTGATACAGCGCCGCGCAAGCGATGATCATGCCTTCGCGTTCGACCACGCTGAACTGTTCGATCTCCCGCTCGAGCACCTCGCGGGAGCGACGCACCAGAATCCCCTGCTCTTCCAGCGGGCTGATCAGGTCCAGCAAACCGCCGACGTCTTCGATCGCTGCTTCGCGCACGACCTCGAATTGCTCTTGCGCCACCAGCGTACCGCCGCCGTCGCGGGTGAACAGCTCGGTCAGCAGCGCGCCGTTTTCGACATAGCTGACGATATGGCTGCGAGCCACGCCGCCACGACAGGCTTCAGCGGCGGCATCCAGCAGTTCAGCCTGATAGTTGCTGCCCAGGCGCAGCAGATGCGCTGGCACTTGCTGGGGACGCAGCTCGCGAACCAGACGACCGTTTTCGTCGATCAAGCCCAAGTCGGCACCGAACAGCAGGAGTTTGTCCGCGCCCAGATCAATGGCGGCGCGCGTGGCAACGTCTTCGCAAGCAAGATTGAAAATCTCACCGGTCGGCGAGTAACCCAACGGCGACAGCAGCACGATGGAGCGCTCGTCCAGCAGGCGATTGATGCCCTTGCGGTCGACCCGGCGTACTTCGCCAGTGTGGTGATAGTCGACGCCTTCGAGCACGCCGATTGGCCGTGCGGTCACCAGGTTGCCACTGGCCACCCGCAGACGCGAGCCCTGCATCGGCGACGAGGCCATGTCCATCGACAGCCGCGCTTCGATGGCGATGCGCAATTGGCCAACCGCATCAATCACGCATTCCAGCGTCGCCGCATCGGTGATGCGCATGCCATGGTGGTAATGCGGGGTCAGGCCACGCGCGGCCAGGCGGGTTTCAATTTGCGGACGGGAACCGTGAACCAGCACCAGACGCACGCCAAGGCTGTGCAACAGCACCAGGTCGTGGACGATATTGCCAAAGTTGGGGTGCTCCACGCCGTCGCCGGGCAGCATGACGACAAAGGTGCAATCGCGGTGGGCATTGATGTAAGGCGAAGCGTGACGAAGCCAATTGACGTATTCGGGCATGAACCTGGGCCTGTAATAAATAGCAGCCGAAAAAAGGGCGAAACTGAAAACGCACAGCGGGCTGATGGTTATCGTCGGAACAGGCTTGGCGACACGCGCGCTCTCCTTATGAATACGGGTTGGGACAACAGCAATTTAAACGCGGAACCCTGTAGGAGCGAGCTTGCTCGCGAAAAACGTGAGAGCGCTACGTTTATCCAGGCAGACCTCGTCATCGTTAACGTCCATCGCGAGCAAGCTCGCTCCTACAGTGGATTGTTAGCCGGTGTCAGGCAGTAATGTTCAATCAACTGACGTAATAGATGCACCGTAGGCTGCAAACGTGACATTTCGAGGAATTCCCCCGGTTGATGGGCACAGGCGATGTCGCCAGGGCCAAGCACCAGTGTTTCACAGCCAAGACGCTGAAGATAAGGCGCTTCGGTGGCGAACGCCACTGCTTCGGCGCGATGACCGGTGAGCTTTTCCGCGAGCCGCACCAATTCTGCGTCCTCGGCCTGCTCGAAGGGCGGCACTTCGGGGAACAGCGGCGCGTAATCGATTTTCACTTGATGCCGTTCGGCAATCGGATTGAGCTTTTGCAAAATCGCTGCGCGCAGGGCTTTTGGGTCCATGCCAGGCAACGGCCGCAAATCGAATTCCAGCGAACACTGGCCGCAAATGCGGTTGGGGTTGTCGCCGCCATGAATGCAGCCAAAATTCAGGGTCGGATGGGGCACGCTGAACTGCGGGTTGCGGAATTCGCGCTGCCAACGCAAGCGCAAACCGCGCAATTCGCCGATGGCATCGTGCATGGCTTCAAGGGCGCTGTGGCCCAGGCGCGGGTCCGAGGAGTGACCGCTTTGGCCGAGGATGTCGATGCGCTCCATCATGATGCCTTTATGCATGCGGATCGGCTTGAGCCCGGTCGGCTCGCCAATCACCGCCGCACGGCCCAGCGGGCGCCCCGCTTGCGCCAACGCGCGGGCACCGGACATTGAGCTTTCTTCATCGCAGGTGGCAAGAATCAGCAGCGGTTGCTTGAACGGTTGATCGAGCAAGGGTTTGACGGCTTCGATGGCCAGGGCGAAAAAGCCCTTCATGTCGCAACTGCCCAAACCGACCCAGCGGCCGTCGACTTCGGTGAGTTTCAGGGGGTCGGTCTGCCACAGCGCGCCATCGAACGGCACGGTGTCACTGTGACCCGCCAGCACCAGGCCTCCGGGGCCGGAACCGAAACTGGCCAGCAGGTTGTACTTGCCGGGCATGACCTGTTGAATGTCGCAGGCAAAGCCCAGGTCACCGAGCCAGGTCGCGAGCAAATCAATCACTGGACGATTGGTTTGATCGAGGCTGGGCTGGGTACAACTGACGGACGGCGCAGCGATCAGCGCAGCGAACTGATCTTTCATGGATGGCAAAGGCATCGCTGACTCCCAACTCCAGGTTTGAGTCCATCATAGAACCATCCGGTGACAGGAATAAACTGTCGCGGTCGTCACCAAGCGTCAACAGACCCTATCTCGAATGAGTCCTGTACACTGCATGACCTTGGCAGCCACACATTCCCCCGGCTGCGCTCCCGATCCTGGATTTTCCGGCCATGCAGAAAGAAACCGAAATCAAACTCCGCGTCAGCCGCGAAACCCTCGCCGCTCTGCGCGAGCACCCGCTCCTGAAAAAACGCAACAAAAGTGGCTGGGAACGCCGTGAGTTGATGAATCAATACTTCGACACGCCTGAGCGCGACCTGGCCCGCGCCAAGGTTGCCCTGCGCCTGCGCCGCGATGGCGAAGAAGTGATTCAGACCCTCAAGACGCGTGGCCAGAGCGTCGCCGGCCTGTCCGAACGTCACGAATACGACTGGAACCTGCCAAAAGCCAAGCTCGACGTGAAGAAACTCGACGGCGAATGCTGGCCCGAAGAGTTGGCCGAGCTGGACAAGAAAACCCTGAAGCCGATCTTCACCACCGATTTCGTCCGCGAGCGCGCCGAGCTCGCGTGGGGCCGAGGCAAGACCAAAGTCGTCATCGAAGCCGCTCTGGACCTGGGCCACGTGGTGGTCGGCAAGCAGAAGGAAGAAATCTGCGAGCTGGAACTGGAACTGCGTGAAGGCGATCCGGCCGCGCTTTTGGAACTGGCCGCCGAACTGGCCGCGACCCTGCCCCTGATGCCATGTGACATCAGCAAGGCCGAGCGCGGTTATCGCCTGTACGACGCCAACAGCTACTCACTGAGTTTGCCGGCGCCGCAGATCACCGCCGAAACCCCGCTGGACGACGCCTTCGCCGCCCTGAGCTGGCACTTGCTGGGCAGCAGCCAGCGCCTGGCCGAGCAATATCGCTTCAACGGCCACTGGCGCCTGTTGCAGGACTGGGTCGAAAACCTGGCTGAATTGCGCGCACTGCTGAGCAGCCTCGGCCAAGCGGCACCGCGTCAGTCGACTCACGACTTGCGCGTCGCGCTGGATGCGTTGCTGGAAGACTGGCGCCCGCTGGTTCTGGCCGGTCTGGACGATGAAGACGTGCGCAAAGCCGCGCCTGAGCAGTTCCTTGAAGAACTCGAAGACCCGCGCTGGGGCCTGTTTTCCCTGACCACTTCGCGCTGGTTGATGGCCCGCACCTGGGCTACCGATCGTAACGTGCGCGGCAATCGCCAGGGCGCGGCGCAACTGGGCAGCTGGTTGCCACGCCTGCTGGGCGAGGAAGCCACTTCACTGCAATTGCAGCGTTACCAGCAACAACCGGAAGACCTGGCCGAGCAACTGCCGCGTATCGAACGCATCCAGGCCTGGCTGCACCACGCCCGCAGCGTGCTGGACATCCCGGAAATGGATCGCCTGTATGGCGAGCTGAAACAGCTTGCTCTGCTGGCTAACGAGCCGATTACCGATGAATCCCTGGATGCGCGCAAGCAGCAGGCGATTGCTGTTTATCAGAATCGTGCCTGGAAGATGCTGCTGCGCATGTAAGACCGCCTTCGCGGGCAAGCCTCGCTCCTACATCCACCGTAGGAGCGAGGCTTGCCCGCGAAGAGGCCAGCCCGGTCACCGCAAATCTTCAGACCGGCAAACTCGTCGTGGACTTTATTTCCGATAAAGCCACAATCGAGTTCACCTCCTGTATCCCCGGCACCATCGACAGCTTTTCGAAGAAAAACCGCTCATACGCCTCAATGTCCGCCGTCACAATCCGCAGCAAGAAATCCACCGACCCCATCAACACATAACACTCCAGCACTTCGGGAAAGCCGCGAATCGCCTCGGTAAACTCAGTGAAGTTCGAACGCCCGTGCGCGTTGAGTTTGATCTCCGCAAAGATCTGCGTGTTAAGCCCGATTTTCTTCCGGTCAAGCAGCGTCACCTGACCGCGAATGATCCCCTCCTCCTTCATCCGCTGAATGCGCCGCCAACAGGGCGACTGCGAGAGCCCTACCTGTTCGGCGATCTGCGCGCTGGAGAGGGAAGCGTCTTCTTGCAGCAACGCGAGAATCTTTCGGTCGTAGCTATCCAGCTCGCTGTGCATAAAAAAACCTTCAAACAGGGACTTATTGAATGGTGCAATTCGATAAACCGCTAATATGGCCCATCATAGATAAGAAATGCCCCCTCCCGAATGTAAAAATTCCTCCAATGATTTTGGAGGCCAACCATGCCGCATTTAGAAGCCGTCAACACCCTGCCCACCCGCGCCGATGTCTGGAACGTCAGCAACGCTCACTGCCGCGCTCACTACCAACTGCTCGCCGAGGCTGAGCCCGATCTGTTGTGTCGGGCGCTCAACTTGTTTGCCTTGCAATGTCTGACGCCGCAGCAAGTCAACGTGCAGCGGATGGACGACCTGATGTCGATCGACATCATCATGGACGGCCTGAGCTGGCACCGCGCCCAGCTCATCGCGGACAAATTACGTAACCTGATCAGCGTCTGTTCGGTGGCTCTGCAACCCGCCGATACGACGTGGGATGAGCCGGCTCAAGCGGCAGGCTGAAAAAGCCCGACACGGCTTTGTCAGGTAGTGGCCCAGCGGTCTGCGGGTCCGCGGCTATCCTTTGCGAACTGTTGTTCATGAGGAGCCCGCATGTCCGTTCAACTTGCCATTCAGGACCGCTGGCTGGATCTCAATGATTTGCTGCGTGAGCTGGTCGCCCAGGGTTTTATCAGCCAGGACTCGGCCGAACACGCGCTCAATGCCCGTCGCCGTCACGCCGCCAATGGCCAGATGCACCCGCTGGAATTTATCGCCAGCCAGCACCTGGACGACCTCAGCCGTCCGGGCAAACACCTCGATCTGGAAAGCCTGACGCTGTGGCTGTCGCAGCAAGCCGGCCAGCCTTACTTGCGCATCGACCCGCTGAAAATCAACGTCGCGGCCATCACCCCGCTGATGTCCTACGCCTTCGCCCAACGCCACAAGATTCTCGCGGTGTCCATCGACCGCGAGGCGGTCACCGTGGCCAGCGCCCAGCCTTACGTCAACGGTTGGGAAGCCGACCTGACCCACGTGCTGAAGCTGCCGATCAAGCGTGTGGTGGCCAACCCCGTGGACATCCAGCGCTTCAGCGTGGAGTTCTTCCGCCTGGCCAAATCGGTCACCGGCGCGAACAACAACGATCAACAGATGAATACGCTGGGCAACTTTGAACAGTTGCTCAACCTCGGTGCCAGCGACCAGGAACCGGACGCCAACGACGCGCACATCGTCAACATCGTCGACTGGCTGTTCCAGTACGCGTTCCAGCAGCGCGCCAGCGATATCCACATCGAACCCCGGCGCGAGCAAGGCACGGTGCGCTTTCGCATCGACGGCGTGCTGCACAACGTTTATCAATTCCCGCCGCAGGTCACCATGGCGATTGTCAGTCGCCTGAAAAGCCTGGGGCGGATGAACGTCGCGGAAAAACGCAAACCCCAGGACGGCCGGGTGAAGACCAAAACCCCGGACGGTGGCGAAGTCGAGCTGCGCCTGTCGACATTACCCACCGCATTTGGGGAAAAAATGGTCATGCGGATCTTTGACCCGGAGGTACTGCTCAAGGATTTCGATCAGCTTGGGTTTTCGGTCGAGGACCTGCGCCGCTGGCAGGACATGACGAGCCAACCCAACGGCATCATCCTCGTGACCGGCCCTACGGGTTCCGGCAAAACCACCACGCTCTACACCACGCTGAAGAAGCTGGCGACACCACAGGTCAACCTCTGCACCATCGAAGACCCGATCGAAATGGTCGAGCCGGCGTTCAACCAGATGCAGGTCCAGCACAACATCGACCTGACGTTCGCCGCGGGCGTGCGGGCGCTGATGCGGCAGGATCCGGACATCATAATGATCGGCGAAATCCGCGACCTCGAAACCGCAGAAGTGGCCATCCAGGCCGCGCTCACCGGCCACCTGGTGCTGTCGACGCTGCACACCAACGATGCACCCAGCGCGATCAGCCGCCTGCTGGAACTGGGCGTCCCGCATTACCTGATCAAAGCCACGGTGCTCGGGGTCATGGCCCAACGCCTGGTCCGCACCTTGTGCCCGCACTGCAAGGCGCCGCTGACGCCGGGCGAAGAGGACTGGCAAACCCTGACCAAACCCTGGCAAGCACCGCTACCGACCCACGCCCAGCGCGCCATCGGCTGCCTGGAATGCCGCGACACCGGCTACCGAGGCCGCGCCGGGGTTTACGAAATCATGCAGCTGACCGATGGCATCAAGACGCTGATCAACCCGGATACCGATTTGCAGGCGATCCGGCGCCAGGCCTTCAAGGAAGGTATGCGCAGTCTGCGGTTATCGGGTGCACAGAAAGTGGCGGCCGGGCTGACCACCCTCGAGGAGGTGTTGCGGGTGACGCCGCAGAGCGAGCAGAAATGAATCCTTTTGTGTCTCTTGATGATGCAAGGGCTGACTAATAGTTCTTATCCCCGACCCGCGCCGCTACACTCCTGCGATCGCAACTTCATTGATCAACAGGGAATCGTTATGCAGATCGGTAGCGTGCTTTTACTGTTTGTCGGCCTCGTGGTCGCCATTCTGTTCATGGGCTTCAAGGTTGTGCCTCAGGGTTACCAGTGGACGGTCGAGCGTTTTGGCCGTTATACCAACACTCTGAAGCCTGGCCTGAACATCATCATTCCGGTCATGGACCGCATCGGCCGCAAGATCAACGTGATGGAAAGCGTGCTGGACATTCCGCCCCAGGAAGTCATCACCGCCGACAACGCCACCGTGCAGATCGACGCCGTATGCTTCTTCCAGGTGGTCAACACCGCACAGGCCGCCTACGAGGTGAACAACCTCGAACATGCCATCCGCAACCTGCTGCAAACCAACATCCGTACCGTGCTCGGTTCGATGGAACTGGACGCGATGCTCAGCCAGCGCGACGGGATCAACGAAAAACTGCTGCGCACTGTCGACGAAGCCACGGCACCGTGGGGCATCAAGATCACCCGGATCGAGATCAAGGACATCAGCCCTCCGGCTGACTTGATGGCCGCGATGTCGGGGCAAATGAAAGCCGAACGGATCAAGCGCGCGCAAATCCTTGAAGCCGAGGGCCTGCGAGCCGCCGCGATCCTGACCGCCGAAGGCAAGAAGCAAGCACAGATTCTGGAGGCCGAAGGGGGTCGTCAGGCGGCGTTCCTCGAAGCTGAAGCCCGTGAACGGCAAGCCGAAGCCGAAGCCCAGGCGACCAAAGTGGTGTCCGAAGCCATCGCTGGCGGTAACGTGCAAGCGGTCAACTATTTCGTCGCGCAGAAGTACATCGATGCGCTGGGCAAACTGGCCTCGGCCAACAACAGTAAAGTGATTCTGATGCCGCTCGAGGCCAGCTCGATGATCGGCGCGGTCGGCGGCATCGGCGAAATCGTCAAGGCCACCTTCGATAACAAGAAAGCCTGAGGCACGTTATGTGGGCATTCCTGCAGCATTTATCGTTCTGGGACTGGCTGGCGCTGGGCACCATGCTGCTGATTCTCGAAGTGTTCGGCGCAGGTGGCTATCTGTTGTGGATCGGCATGGCCGCCGCCACCGTTGGCGTCCTGACCTTTGTCGTGCCGGACATGTCCTGGGAATTGCAGATTCTGTTATTTGGCCTGCTCTCGATCGCTACGGCCCTGTATTGGTGGAGACGCCAGCGCAGCGCCGTGCGCCAGAGTGACGAGCCCAATCTCAATTTGCGGGGTCAGGAATTGATCGGCAAAACCTTCGTGGTGCATGAAGCGATTGTCGACGGTCGCGGCAAGATCAAGGTCGCTGACGGTGTGTGGATGGCCCGAGGTCCAGACGCAGCACTGGGTAGCCGCGTCCGGGTGATCGGGCAGCAAGGAGCCATTTTGCTGGTTGAGCCGGCGCAGTGAACGGTGATGGAACCGGATAGGGGATTGGCAATCAAACGGCGTAGTTAACCCTGTGGAGTCACCCATTATGCGTTTCAAACTTGCTATCGCTACCCTCGCCCTGTTGTCCCTTCCAGTCGGTTCGGCGATGGCCGATAGCTTTTGGCGTAACGTTTTATCCTCCGGTGCGACCACCGGCTCGACCTACCTGACCTCCAGGGATCATAAGCTGATCGTCGCTGCCCAGGACGATGCCGGCAGCTTTGTCGCCACCGATGGCGGCATCCGCGGTCCTTACCTGGAAGCTGCGATGCAGAAAGTTCGCGCCGATAATCCAGGCCTGCAGGCCACGGACATGGAACTGGCGAACGCCATCCTGGCGAAGAATGCCGTTGCCTCCGAATAAGCTTCTTGGCTGAACGAAAATGCCGCTCAACATGAGCGGCATTTTTTTGCCCAACATCGCCCCTGTAGGAGCGAGGCTTGCCCGCGAAAACGGTGTATCAGTCGACATCATGGCTGAAAGTAAACCGCCTTCGCGGGCAAGCCTCGCTCCTACACGGGCCAGGCTAATTAGCGGTAATCATCTACTGGAACACACGCACAAAACAGATTCCGGTCACCGTAAACATTGTCCACCCGATTCACCACCGGCCAGTATTTGTGAGCCTTGGTGTGTGCATCCGGCGTAACCGCCTGCTCGATGCTATAAGGCCGGTCCCATACGCCGGTGATGTCGGCAAGGGTGTGCGGCGAACGCTTGAGCGGGTTGTCTTCGGCTGGCCAGTTACCATTTTGCACCTCGGTGATTTCCGCGCGGATGCTCAGCATCGCCCCGATAAACCGGTCCAGTTCCGCCTTCGATTCACTCTCGGTCGGCTCGACCATCAAGGTGCCCGGTACCGGAAACGACATGGTCGGCGCATGGAAGCCGTAGTCCATCAACCGCTTGGCGACGTCTTCTTCGCTGATCCCGGTCAGTGCCTTCAGTGGCCGCAGATCCAGGATGCATTCATGTGCTACCCGCTCATTTCGCCCGGTGTAGAGGACCGGGAACGCACCGGACAAATGCTGCGCCAGGTAATTGGCCGCGAGAATCGCCACCTCGCTGGCGTCGGCCAGTTGCGGCCCCATCATGGCGATGTACATCCAGCTGATCGGCAGAATGCTTGCGCTGCCCCACGGTGCCGCACTGACGGCGCCGTTTTGCGCCAGTGGCCCGTCGATCGACACCACTGGGTGATTGGCCACGAAAGGGGCCAGATGTGCCCGCACGCCAATCGGTCCCATCCCCGGCCCGCCTCCGCCATGGGGAATGCAGAAAGTCTTGTGCAAGTTCATATGGGACACGTCGGCACCAATGTCAGCCGGCCGCGCCAGCCCGACTTGAGCGTTAAGATTGGCGCCGTCCATGTAAACCTGGCCGCCATGGCTGTGGATAACTTCACAGATTTCGCTGATGCCTTCCTCATAGACGCCATGGGTCGAAGGATAAGTCGCCATCAGGCAGGCGAGTTTTTCCCCAGCCGCAGCGGCTTTTTCTTTCAGGTCATGCAGATCGACGTTGCCCGCCTCGTCGCACTCGACGATCACCACCCGCATCCCCGCCATTTGCGCCGAAGCCGGGTTGGTACCGTGGGCCGAGGACGGAATCAGGCAGACATCCCGAGCGCCCTGATGGCGGCTCTCATGATATCTGCGGATCGCCAGCAACCCGGCGTATTCACCCTGGGCACCGGAATTGGGTTGCATGCAGATCGCATCGAAACCGGTGATCGCGCAGAGCCAGCGCTCCAGCTCTTCGATCATCAGCGAATAACCGACCGCCTGCTCTTTCGGCACAAACGGGTGCAGATTGGCGAACTGCGGCCAGGTGATCGGGATCATCTCGCTGGTGGCATTGAGTTTCATGGTGCAGGAGCCCAGCGGGATCATCGACTGGTTGAGCGCCAGATCCTTGTTCTCCAGTTGCTTGAGGTAGCGCAGCATCTCGGTTTCGCTGTGATGAGCGCTGAACACCGGATGACGCAAGTAAGGCGTGCTTCGAAGCAATCCGTCGGGAATGCCGGAAGGTAAGGTTTCAGCGTCCAGTTCGTCGACATTGAGGCCATGATCGGCCCCCAGCAAAACATCGAACAGCTTCGCCACGGTGGCTTCGTCGCAGGTTTCGTCCAGACTCAGGGCCAATTGCCCGCGCCCTAGAATGCGCAAGTTGATCTGCGCCCTCTGGGCGCTTTCGATGACCGCGGTCTGGGAGCCGCCGACCTCCAGCGTCAGCGTGTCGAAAAAGTGTTTATTGAGACGGGTGATGCCGTGGCGCGCAAGGCCCTCGGCGAGAATGCAGGTGAGCCGGTGCACGCGCTGGGCAATCCGTTTGAGCCCTTCGGGGCCGTGGTAGACCGCATAGAAACTGGCGATATTGGCCAGCAGCACTTGAGCGGTGCAGATGTTCGAGTTGGCCTTCTCCCGGCGGATATGTTGCTCGCGGGTTTGCAGGGCCATGCGCAACGCAGTGTTGCCGCGAGCGTCTTTCGAGACGCCGATGATCCGTCCCGGAATCGCTCGCTTGTACTCATCCCGACTGGCGAAAAACGCCGCGTGAGGCCCACCGTAACCCATTGGCACGCCGAACCGCTGGGATGAGCCGAACACCACGTCCGCCCCCAACTCCCCCGGCGGGGTCAGCAACAGCAGACTCAGCAGGTCGGTCGCAACACAGGCCAGGGCTTGCTGGGCATGCAGGTGATCGATCAATGGGCGAAGGTTGTGGATCTCACCATGGGTATCGGGATATTGCAGCAGAGCGCCGAATACCTGGTGCTGTTTCAAGTTATCCACAGCGTCGACGATCAGCTCGAAACCGAATCCCTCGGCCCGGGTCTGCACCACGGATATAGTCTGGGGATGACAGCGTTCGTCGACGAAGAACAAATTGCTTTTGGACTTGGCGACTCGCTTGGCCAGGGCCATCGCTTCCGCGGCTGCAGTGGCTTCATCCAGCAGTGACGCGTTGGCCAGTTCCAGGCCTGTGAGGTCGATGGTCAACTGCTGGAAGTTCAGCAGGGCTTCGAGCCGACCTTGGGCGATTTCCGGTTGGTACGGCGTGTAGGCGGTGTACCAACCGGGATTTTCCAGCACATTACGCAGAATAACGGCCGGCGTCAGGGTGCCGTAGTAACCCATACCGATCAGGCTCGTCCAGACCTGGTTTTGCTCGGCGTAGCCCCGAAGTTTGGCCAGTGCGGCTTCCTCGTCGAGGGCGGGCGGCAGGTCGAGCGCCCGGTTCAGGCGGATTCCCGGCGGCACCGTCTGCTCGATCAGCTCTACCCTGCTGCCGAGGCCGAGGCTGTCGAGCATCGCTTGCTGCTCGGCGGCATCGGGGCCGAGGTGGCGGCGAAGAAAGACATTGGGATCGCGTAACTGGCTCAAAGACGGCAACTGGGACATGACGGGCTCTCTCTTGACTGGCGCTCAGCGTCGATGCAACTCGGTCAAAGCAGCATAGCAGTCGATACTCGAACGGATGGCGTAGCGCCGTGGATCAATCCAGATCATCATGTTCGTCTCATGCCTAATATCCGCTGATCGGGGTTTCTGAATTCATGAATCAACTGCCTTTCCTGCCATTTTCCAAACCCACCATCGACGAAGCCACGATTGCCGCTGTCGGTGACGTATTGCGCTCGGGCTGGATAACCAGCGGCCCAAAGGTCCAGGCCTTTGAAGCGCAGCTCTCGGAGTATTTTGGCGGGCGGCCGGTGCGCACCTTCAACTCCGGCACCTGCACCATGGAAATCGCCTTGCGCATTGCCGGTATCGGGCCGGGCGATGAAGTGATCACCACCCCGATTTCCTGGGTCGCCACTGCCAACGTCATTCTGGAGGTCGGCGCCACGCCAGTGTTTGCCGACATCGACCCGATTACCCGCAACATCGACCTCGCACAAGTCGAAGCGGCCATTACCCCGCGCACCAAGGCCATCATCCCGGTGTACCTCGCCGGGCTGCCAGTGGACATGACGCACCTGTATGCACTGGCGAATAAGCACGACCTGCGGGTGGTGGAAGATGCGGCCCAAGCGCTGGGCTCAAGCTGGAACGGCCAGCGCATCGGCTCGACCGGCGATTTCGTGTCCTTCAGTTTCCAGGCGAACAAAAACGTCACCTCGTCAGAGGGCGGTTGCCTGGTATTGAACAATGACGAGGAAGTGCGGCTGGCGGAGAAATACCGTCTACAGGGCGTCACCCGTAGCGGCTTCGATGGACTGGACGTTGATGTGCTGGGCGGTAAATTCAACATGACGGATGTGGCAGCGGCCATTGGGCTGGGGCAGTTTGCGCACATCGAATCGATCACCGCTCATCGCCGTGAGCTGGCCAAGCATTACTTCGCCTGTTTTGGTGCGGATTTCGAAGCGCAATACGGTGCGCAGCTGCCACCGGCGGACTTCGAGAACAGCAACTGGCACTTGTTCCAACTGGTACTGCCAGAGCGTAAGGATGGCCAACCGGCACGGGCCACATTCATGGAGAAGATGCAGGCATTGGGTGTGGGCATCGGCTATCACTACCCGCCGATTCACTTGCTGAGTCTTTATCGCGAACGCGGTTTCAAGGAAGGCATGTTCCCGGTGGCGGAACGGGTGGGTCGTTTGATTGTTTCGTTGCCGATGTTTACGGCCATGAGTAAAGCGGACGTCGAGCGTTCGGTGGCTGCGGTGAAGGCGGTACTGAAGCCTTAAAACCTGTGGGAGCGAGCCTGCTCGCGAAGTGGGAGTGTCAGTTGGCAAAAATGTTTGCTGACACACCGCTTTCGCGAGCAGGCTCGCTCCCACATGGATTACTCGCCGATCGCGGCTTTGTAGCCTGCCGCGTCGAGCAGTTTTTCCAGGTCAGCCGCGTTGCTTGGCTTGAGCTTGAAGATCCAGGCGCCGTACGGGTCGGTGTTGAGCAATTCCGGATTAGCGCTCAATTCTTCGTTGACCGCAATCACTTCACCAGCAATCGGGGAGTAGATGTCGGAAGCCGCTTTAACCGACTCCACTACACCGGCCTGATCTTCGGCAGCAAACACATTGCCCACTTCAGTCAGCTCAACGAACACCACGTCGCCCAAGGCTTCCTGAGCGTGATCGCTGATGCCCACGGTGACGGTGCCATCGGCTTCCAGACGGGCCCATTCGTGACTTTCGGCAAACCGCAGGTCGGCAGGGATATCGCTCATATTCTGTGTCCTCAAGAAAAATGTCAGCGGTCGTTGCCCGCCAGAAAAGGTTAGATCAAGGTTTTGCCATGGCGAACGAAGGTCGGTTTGACCACTCGGACCGGGTACCACTTGCCACGGATTTCCACTTCAGCGCGGTCGGCAGTTGCCATTGGCACGCGCGCCAGTGCTATCGACTTGCTAAGCGTAGGAGAGAAACTACCACTGGTGATCTCCCCTTCGCCAACATTGGCGATGCGGACCACTTGATGAGCGCGTAAAACCCCACGCTCCTCAAGGACCAGACCCACCAGTTTGTGCTGTATGCCGTTGGCCCTTTCGGCCTCAAGAGCGCTGCGCCCAATGAACTGACGAGTGGTCGGTTCCCAGGCAATGCTCCAGGTCATGTTGGAGGTCAGCGGTGAAACGTCTTGATGAATGTCCTGACCGTAGAGGTTCATGCCGGCTTCGACACGCAGGGTGTCTCGAGCACCAAGACCGATTGGGGAAATGCCTGCCCCCACCAGATCGTTGAAAAAACCCGGCGCCTGATTGGCCGGCAGAATGATTTCCAGGCCATCTTCGCCGGTGTAACCGGTACGCGCGATGAACCAGTCACCGTCGGGCTGGCCTTCAAAAGGCTTGAGCAGCTGGATCAGGTTGCCACGGGACTGGGTGACGAGCTCGCAGATTTTGTGCCGGGCCTGAGGCCCTTGAATGGCCAACATCGCCAGTTCGGAGCGTTCATGCAGCTGCACATCGAAACCATCGAGGTGGGCCTGCGTCCACGCCAGGTCCTGATCGCGGGTCGAGGCGTTGACCACCAGGCGATAGCCGTCGTCGAGACGATAGACAATCATGTCGTCGACGATGCCGCCGCGCTCATTGAGCATGGCGCTGTACAAGGCACGGCCTGGGCTGTGCAGGCGCTCGACGTCATTGGCCAGCAAATGCTGAAGCCAGGCCTTGGCCTGGGGGCCGCTAACATCGATCACGGTCATGTGGGATACATCGAAAACCCCGCAATCACGGCGCACCTGATGGTGCTCCTCGACCTGCGAGCCGTAATGCAGAGGCATATCCCAACCGCCAAAATCGACCATCTTCGCGCCGAGGGCGAGATGAAGGTCATACAGAGGCGTACGCTGTCCCATGGGTTTCTCCTTCCGGGCGTGGCGAAGGTGCGGGCAGGTGCTTCACGGGGTGAACGCCTTGAAATTCAAGGCTTTCAGCCGATTTCAGCTACCGGGTCTGTCAGACGGACCGCACCGAATGCCGCGCATTGTAGCCTCAAGGTGTAGGACTGGCACCTAGGTGTTTTGATGCGCTGAACGTCGAATCAATCCGATGACCGGTAAAAGCCCGACCAACACGAGGCTCAGGGCTGGCAATGACGCCCGTGCCCACTCGCCTTCGCTGGTCATTTCAAAGATCCGCACAGCCAGCGTGTCCCAGCCAAACGGGCGCATCAGCAGGGTCGCGGGCATTTCCTTGAGCACGTCGACGAACACCAGCAGCGCGGCACTCAACGTGCCAGGCAGCAAAAGCGGCAGATACACTTTGAAAAACAGTCGTGGCCCACTGACGCCGAGACTACGTGCTGCTTCGGGCAAAGAGGGCCGTATTCGCGCCAGACTGCTTTCCAGCGGCCCATACGCAACCGCGATAAAACGCACCAGATAAGCCAGCAGCAACGCTGAAAGGCTGCCCAGTAGTAACGGTTTGCCAGCACCACCGAGCCAACCCGACACGGGGATGACCAGTTCGCGGTCCAGGTAACTGAATGCCAGCATGATTGATACCGCCAGCACCGAGCCCGGCAGGGCGTAACCGAGGTTGGCCAGACTGACACCGGAACGGATCGCCCGGGTCGGCGCCAGACGTCGGGCAAACGCCAGCACCAGGGCGACACTCACGGTGATCAGCGCTGCCATGCCGCCCAGGTATAGGGTGTGGATGATCAGTCCGCTGTAACGCTCATCCAGGTCGAAGCGCCCCCGCTGCCAGAACCACACCACCAATTGCAGCATCGGTATGACGAAGGCGCAGGCGAACACCAGACCGCACCAACTCATGGCTGCCAGCGCTTTGAATCCCCGCAAGTGGTACAGCGCCTTGATCCGTGGTCGTTCGTTGCTTGCGCGGCTGGCGCCCCGAGCGCGGCGCTCGCCGTACAGCACGAGCATGACCACCAGCAGCAGCAAACTGGCCAGTTGAGCGGCGGATGAAAGGCTGAAAAAGCCGTACCAGGTTTTGTAGATAGCGGTCGTGAACGTGTCGAAATTGAACACCGACACCGCGCCGAAATCCGCGAGGGTTTCCATCAATGCCAACGCCACGCCCGCGCCGATGGCCGGGCGCGCCATGGGCAATGCGACTCGCCAGAACGCCTGCCATGGGGATTGCCCCAAGACACGCGCCGCTTCCATCAGGCCTTTGCCTTGCGCGAGGAACGCGGTGCGCGCCAACAGGTAAACGTAGGGATAAAAGACCAGCACCAACACGACAATGACGCCACCGGTAGACCGCACTCGCGGCCACCGCAGGCCGGCGCCGAACCATTCGCGCATCAGGGTTTGCACGGGACCTGCGAAATCCAGCAGTCCGACGAAGACAAAGGCCAGCACGTAGGCTGGTATCGCGAAGGGCAGCATCAGCGCCCAGTCCAGCCAGCGTCGACCGGGGAATTCACAGAGGCTGGTGAGCCAGGCCAGGCTGACACCCAGGAGCGTTACGCCGACACCGACACCGAGCACCAGCGTCAGGGTGTTGCCCAGCAGGCGTGGCATCTGGGTGTCCCAGAGGTGGGACCAGATTTGAGAGTCGATGGTTTGCCAGGAGAGCAGCAGCACGCTAAGTGGCAGCAGGACCAGCGCAGCGATGGCGAAGACCAGCGGATACCAGCGACGTTGGGCGGGGTGGGCCAAGGAAAACTCTCTAAGGAAAATCGGCGAAATCCACGTCAAACACAAAAGATCGTCCGAGCGCAGGTTCGGTGACGCGTTCGGACGATCTTTTGATTTTTAGTTCCAGCCCGCCCGATCCATCATCCGAATCGCTTCAGCCTGACGCTTGCCGGCAATTTCCACAGGTAACGTATCGGCAACAAACTTGCCCCAACTCGCCACTTCAGCGGAGGGTTGAACAGCAGGGTTGGCGGGAAACTCCTGGTTCACGTCAGCGAAGATCTTCTGCGCTTCAGGGGTGGTCATCCACTCAACCAGCGCCTTGGCTGCTTCCGGGTGCGGCGCGTGCCGGGTCAGGCCGATGCCCGACAGGTTGACGTGCACGCCACGGTCGCCCTGGTTCGGCCAGAACAGCTTCACGCCCAGATCAGGCTTCTGCTTGTGCAGACGACCGTAGTAGTACGTGTTGACGATGCCAACGTCACACTGACCCGCGTTGATCGCTTCCAGCACTGCGATGTCGTCGGAGAATACGTCGGTGGACAGATTTCTCACCCAACCCTTGAGAATTTGCTCGGTTTTGTCGGCGCCATGCACTTCGATCATGGTGGCCGTCAGGGACTGGTTGTAGACCTTCTTCGCGGTGCGCAGGCACAAGCGGCCTTCCCAGTTCTTGTCGGCCAGCCCTTCATAAGTGCTCAGCTCGCCCGGCTTCACCCGATCAGTGGAGTAAGCGATAGTCCGCGCCCGCAGGCTCAGACCGGTCCAGGCATGGGACGCAGCGCGGTATTGCGACGGAATGTTGGCATCGATGGTTTTTGAGGTGAACGGTTGCAGGATGCCCATTTGCTCGGCCTGCCAGAGGTTGCCGGCATCGACGGTCAGCAACAAATCGGCGGTGGCGTTTTCGCCCTCGGCCTTGATGCGCTGCATCAACGGCGCTTCCTTGTCAGTGATGAACTTGACCTGCACACCGGTTTTCGCGGTGTAGGCATCGAAGACCGGCTTGATCAGCTCGTCGATACGCGAAGAGTAAACCACCACCTCGTCGGCGGCCTGGGCGGCGGTAATGCCAGTCAGGGTCAGGGCGAGTGCAGTCAGTAGACGCTTCGGTGCCAGCATGGGAGCGGTCTCTCGATTGAAAAAGTGAGGCCAAATGATAAGGACTCACATTTAGCTTCTCAATCGAACAGTTCGCGGAGGAGTTACCAGATGTTGCATCGCTGGAAGTTTGCGGTGGATGTTCCGGCCTCATCGCGAGCAAGCTCGCTCCCACATGGGTTATGTGAACGGCACAAATCGCTGTGGGAGCGAGCTTGCTCGCGATGAGGCCGTCAGCCGCAGCGAAGATGTCAGGCCTTGGCCAGCGCCGGCAAATCCCCGGTCAGCCCCAGCGCTTCACGCACAAACAACGCCTTGGCCTCGGGCAGTTGATCAACCATCTTCAACCCGGCATTTCGCAACCAGCGCACCGGCAATGGGTCCGCCTGGAACAAGCGCTCGAAGCCTTCCATCGCAGCCATCAACGCGAGGTTATGCGGCATGCGCCGACGCTCGTAACGGCTGAGCACTTTCACATCCGCCAGCCGCTCCCCACGCGCCGACGCTTGCAGCAGCACTTCGGCCAACACGGCCGCATCGAGGAAGCCGAGGTTCACGCCCTGCCCGGCCAACGGGTGAATGGTGTGCGCCGCATCGCCGATCAACGCCAGCCCCTGCGCCACATAACGCTTGGCATGACGCTGACGTAGCGGCACGCACAGACGCGGGTCGGCGTTGAGCACCCTGCCGAGCCGGCCTTCGAAAGCCCGCTCCAGTGCGTGACAGAAGCCTTCGTCATCCAGCGCCATCAAGTGCTCGGCTTCGCTCGGTGTGGTCGACCAGACGATCGAACACCAATCCTGTCGGCCGTCGCGCTCCAGCGGCAGAAACGCCAATGGGCCGTTGTCGGTGAAGCGCTGCCACGCGGTCATTTGATGAGGTTTGGCGCTGCGCACACTGGTAACGATGGCGTGGTGCAGATAATCCCACTCGCGCGTCGCAACACCGGTCAGGCGCCGTACTGCCGAGTTGGCGCCGTCCGCCGCGATCACCAACGGCGCCCGCAAGGTACGGCCATCCGCCAGGGTCAGCAGCCAGTCGTCACCCGAGCGACGCATCTGTTCCAGGCGCGCATTGGCCAGCATTCCAATGTCGCAGTCGTGCAAACGGTCGAGCAGGGCGTCCTGAACCACGCGGTTCTCGACAATATGCCCCAGCACTTCAGCGTGCACGCTGGCCGCCGAGAAATGGATTTGCCCGGTGCCGCTGCCATCCCAGACCTGCATGTCGGTGTAAGGGCTACTGCGCCGATGGGTAATGCCATCCCAAACGCCCAGACGTTCCAGAATCCGCTGACTGGCCGCCGACAGGGCGCTCACCCGCGGCTCGAACGTGGCCTGAGTATCGAAGGGTTTGACGCTCAGGGGGCTGCCGTCCAGCAGCAGGACTTCCATCCCGCTGTCCTGCAATGCCAGCGCCAAGGCGCTGCCAACCATTCCGGCCCCGACAATCAGCAGATCTGCGCGCATTTCCATGCTTTAAGCCTGTCTCGCTTGCGGCTTGAGCCGCACGTAAAGGGTTTTCCCGACCCGCGCCACCCGATGGCCAGCGCCGAGGTAGGGCGGGTAAAAGGTCATGAACCAACGCGTCAATCGAGCTTTGCAAAACGTGCTCGTCAGCCACTCAAGCATCCGGGCGCGTCCCCAACCCCATGGCCTGCCGAGCGAACCAGCGTTTGGCCGGCGGCAGTAAATCGAGGCCGAGCAGGCCGATGTTACGGCCCAGCGAGACCAGCGGCTGAGTGCTGCCGAACAAGCGGGTGACCTGATCCGAGAAGCCTACGGTGAGGTTTTGATCCAGACGCTGGCGCTCGCGGTAGGCCTGCAAGGTTGCGAAATCGCCGGGCGCCGTTTCGCTGGCCAGCAGTGCATCGGCCAAGGCCTGAGCATCACGCAGGGACAGGTTGAAACCCTGGCCGGCAATCGGATGCAGACTGTGAGCGGCATTGCCAAGAATCGCCAGATGCGAACGCACCTGTTCTTCAGCCTCGATCAACGTCAGCGGGTAAAGATTGCGTGCGCCGACCTGTTTGAGTGTGCCAAGGCGATAACCAAACACGCCCTGCAACTCGCTGAGGAAGCTACGGTCATCGAGAGCGGCCAGCCGTTGTGCGTCCATACCCAGGCGAGTCCAGACCAGCGCGCAGCGGTTGTCCGGCAATGGCAGCAAGGCCATCGGACCATCATCGGTAAAACGCTCGAAGGCCATCCCGTTGTGCGCCTCACTCGGGGTGATGTTGGCGATCAGCGCACTCTGGTTGTACGGACGCTTTTTGATGCCGATCCCGAGTTGCTCGCGCAGGCCTGAACGGCCACCGTCAGCGAGCACTGCGAGGTCACATTCCAACGTGATTTCATCGTTGAGTGTCAGGCAATAGCCATCGGTCAGCGGTTCCATGCGCGTGACTTCCGCCGGGCAACGCCAGCTGATCACGTCCTTGTCCAGACCTTGCCAGAGGCATTGGCCAAGCCAGGCGTTTTCCACCACGTAACCCAGCGCCGGAACACCCTCCTCCATTGCCGACAGTCGCGCCGTGGAAAAACGTCCACGATCAGAGACATGAATCTGCTTGATCGGCTCGGCGCGGCGGGAGATCGCTTGCCACACGCCCAGCCGTTGATAAATCTGTTTGGCACCGTAGGACAACGCCGAAGAGCGTGCGTCGTAGCTCGGTTGATAGGTGTCACCGGGGGCGAACGGTTCGATCAGCACGATCTTCCAGCCGCGCGCCTTGGCCCCGGCCTGCAACGCCAACGCCAGGCTGGCGCCGACCAGGCCACCACCGATGATTGCCAGATTGACTCGACTCATGCCGCCTGTGTCCTTGCAGCTGCCATCAAGGCCTCGATCTCGGCGACCGTTTTCGGCACGCCTTTAGTCAGGATTTCACAACCGGTTTTGGTCACTACCACGTCGTCCTCGATGCGCACGCCTATGCCGCGCCATTTCTTCGCAACACTCTGGTTGTCCGCCGCGATATAGATGCCCGGCTCCACCGTCAGCGCCATGCCGACTTCCAGCACGCGCCATTCGCCGCCGACCTTGTACTCGCCGACGTCATGCACATCCATGCCCAGCCAGTGGCCGGCGCGGTGCATGTAAAACGCTTTATAAGCTTCGCTGGCGATCAACTCGCCGACGTCGCCCTGCAACAGCCCCAACTTCACCAGACCGGCGGTGATTACCCGGACGGTGGCTTCGTGCGCCTGATTCCAGTGTTTGTTCGGAGCGATCTCGGCAAACGCGGCTTCTTGCGCTGCCAGCACCAACTCGTAGATGGCTTTCTGTTCCACCGAATACTTGCCGTTGACCGGCCAGGTGCGGGTGATGTCACTCGCGTAGCAGTCAATTTCGCAACCGGCGTCGATCAGTACCAGGTCGCCATCCTTGAGCACCGCGTCATTCTGCTGGTAGTGCAGGATGCAGCCGTTGCGGCCCGCCGCGACGATCGAGCCGTAAGCCGGCATTTTCGCCCCGCCCTTGCGGAACTCGTAATCAAGTTCGGCTTCGAGGCTGAACTCATGCAGCCCGACCCTGCTGGCCTGCATGGCGCGGACGTGTGCCTGAGCAGAAATCCGCGCGGCTTCACGCATGACCTTCACTTCTGCCGCTGATTTATACAGGCGCATGTCGTGCAGTAAATGATCCAGGGCAACGAATTCGTTCGGCGGCTGGGCGCCAAGGTGCGCTTTAGAGCGGATCACGTTGATCCAGTCCATCAGGTGCCGGTCAAATTCAGGGTTGCTGCCCATGGCCGAATACACCCGGTCACGCCCTTCGATCAGGCCCGGCAGGATGTCGTCGATGTCGGTGATGGGGAACGCGTCGTCGGCGCCGAAGTCGCGGATCGCGCCTTCCTGGCCGGCGCGCAGACCGTCCCACAACTCTCGCTCGGCGCTACGCTCACGGCAGAACAGAATGTATTCGCCGTGTGAACGCCCCGGCATTAGCACGAGCACGGCCTGAGGCTCGGGAAAACCGCTGAGGTACTGGAAGTCGCTGTCCTGACGGTAGACGTGCTCGACGTCGCGGTTGCGGATAGCCACCGCGGCGGCGGGCAGTATGGCGATACTGTTGGGTTCCATCTGCGCCATCAAGGCCTTGCGGCGACGGCTGTATTCCGATTTCGGGATATGAATCATGGGCAGATGGCTTTTCCTGGCTCGCGATTAATGCAACGACGGTTTGGCAGCAGCCGGCGCGTCCGGCTTCTTGGTTTCTGAGAACAGCAGCAGCGGCGCGACGCGCAGGTACTCCATCACTTCCATGTAATCGCTTTCGCCGTCGTCGGACTCTTCCAGTGCGTCTTGCACCTGGGCGATGGCCGCCAAGTCCTGCAGCACTTCGGTGGCCTCGGCGCTCAGCATGCTGCTGTCACGGCAGTTCAGGCCGAAACCGCTGAGGAAACCCTGGCACCATTGGCCCAGTGCGGCGGCGCGGTCAGCCAGCGGCTCGTCATCGGTCGGCAGCAGCAGAACGACGGTCACGTCGTCTCCAGTGAGCTCGCCTTTGACCATCTCTTGCAAACCGATCAAGGCATTGCGAACGTTGTCTTGCGGCTCGCCTTCGAGCAGTTCGGCGGCATCAATTAGCCAGCCTTCAGCATCGAAACCGGCGCCGGCGCAACTGCGGCCGAGCAGCAGGCCATGCAGTTCGGCAGGCGAGACGTTATGACCGCTGGAAGTCAGCAGGGTGGCGAAGGCTTTGTACGGGGAATTCTGAATGGGCATGGGCAGCTAGGCGCCAGACGGCGCTATGTCTAGAATGAAGGCCTTGTATCCTACATCGACTACCCCTGTAGGAGCGAGCTTGCTCGCGATGGTCGCCAACGATAACGCTGGGTACCTGACACCCCGCGGCGTTCTCGGGTTCATCGCGAGCAAGCTCGCGCCTACAGTCCAACATCCATCAGACAGTGAAGACAATGGAAGACACCGACCTGCAAGCGCTGATGGCCAGACTCGAGCTACTAATTAGCCGAGTCGAGCAACTTAAGAGTCAAAATGGACTCCTATTAGCTCAGGAAAAGACCTGGCGCGAGGAACGCGCGCACCTCATTGAAAAAAATGAAATCGCACGGCGTAAGGTCGAATCGATGATTTCGCGCCTCAAGGCCCTGGAGCAAGACTCATGAGTTCAAGCAATAGCGTTACCGTGCAGATCCTCGACAAAGAATATTCGATCATCTGCCCCCAGGAAGAGCGCAGCAACCTGATCAGCGCCGCCCGCTACCTCGACGGCAAGATGCGCGAAATCCGCAGCAGCGGCAAAGTCATCGGTGCCGATCGCATCGCCGTGATGGCCGCGCTGAACATCACGCACGATCTTCTGCACAAGGAACAGCGCCCGGATGTGCAAGCCAGTGGCTCGACCCGCGAGCAGGTTCGCGACCTGCTGGATCGCGTCGATCTGGTGCTCGCCACCGATCCGGACGTCACCAAGGGCTGAAACACGGAACCGCTTGGGGTATACTCGCATCACTCCCTGGGGTGCTTGCCAGTTGACCACGTCCCTGAGCCGATTCGCACTACCCTGGAGGCTGCACGTTGGGCTGGTGTGCATGTCCGCTAGACGGAAAGCCTTAAAGCCTACTGCATCTTCCACCTTGAACTTTCGGGTTCAAGGGCTAAGTCAGCAGCGGTACATCCGGGGAGCCTGATTCCAGTCCGATGCCGGTTTAAATACCGGCATCGGCTTTTTTACGGGTACGCTTTACGTACCTGCCCTGCCGAAGCCTGACTCCATGACCGAACCTGCGCTGCTGCCCCGCCCGCAACTTCGACGCATGCTGCGCAAGGCCCGCCGCGCACTGACACCCAGTCAGCAGCGCCAGGCGGCCCGCGGGCTGTACAAGCAATTGGCTCAGCAACCGCTGTTTCTCCGCGCAAAACATATTTCTCTCTATTTGCCCACCGACGGTGAAATCGATCCGCGTCTGCTGCTGCGTGCAGCTCAACGCCGGGGCAAAGCCACTTATCTGCCGGTGCTCAGCGCCTGGCCGCGAACCAAAATGGTGTTCCAGCGGATTCGTCCTGGCGAAAAACTGAAACCCAACCGTTTCCGCATTCTCGAACCACGGGCCAATATCGCCCGGCAACGCAGGATCTGGGCGCTGGATCTGGTGCTATTGCCGCTGGTGGGGTTTGACGATGTCGGCGGACGCCTGGGCATGGGCGGTGGCTTCTATGACCGCAGCCTGGCGTACCTGGCGCGACGCAAAACCTGGCGCAAGCCGACGCTGTTGGGACTGGCCCATGAATGTCAGAAGGTCGGACGATTGGCTCAAGCGAGCTGGGATGTACCGTTGCAAGGCACGGTGACAGACAAGGCGTGGTATTTCACAGGCTAGACGCCACTGGAATCAGCGGCGTCCAAAAGACAGGTTCAGCGCTTGAAGGCCGACGGCTGATGTTTCTGTTGCTGCTGCTGTGCGATTTCGATCGGAGCATCGGAATTGTTATTCCACAGGCTTTGGGCGTAGCCGGTGGTCACGACGCCGAGGCCAAACAAAATGACCAATATCCATAGTAAATCCGGTTTGCGTTTCATCGATTGCCCCCCAAAGGCACATCAATACGATGACAGCAGCGGTTTCCGTTGTAGGCCGTGCAGCAGCGTCAAGCTAAGAAGGCCGGCATTTTGCGACAACGTGAACCCACACGCAAACGCTGGCGTCAACCGACCGTCGGTTTGTCATAAAATCGCCTGACTCACCTCGCAAGGAGCAAAAACCATGGCCTATTGGCTGATGAAATCCGAGCCCGACGAGCTCTCGATCAAAGACCTCGCAAAGCTTGGCAAAGCGCGCTGGGATGGGGTTCGCAACTATCAGGCGCGCAACTTCTTGCGCGCGATGGCGGTTGGCGACGAGTTCTTCTTCTATCATTCCAGCTGCCCGGAGCCCGGGATTGCCGGGATCGGCAAGATTATCGAAGCAGCCTATCCGGACCCGACGGCGCTGGAGCCTGAAAGCCATTACTACGATCCGAAGGCAACCCAGGAGAAAAACGCCTGGAGCGCCATCGATGTCGCCCACATCGAAACGTTCGCAAAAATCTTGAAGCTCGATTACCTGAAACAGCAAACCGCGCTGGCCGAAATGCCGCTGGTGCAGAAAGGCTCGCGACTGTCAGTGATGCCAGTGACTGCTGAACAATGGGCGGCGGTACTCGATTTACGCTAAATAAAGCAGAACCGCCCAGTCATCCTCTTTTGCCCGCCCAATAGGGTTAGGCTTGCTCTTCATTTGATTGGCATCAAGGCGCCCCGGCGCTCGATCAGCCAGACTAGGACGCAACAGCCGCAGGATGCCCGCATGTCTACGCACAGTCGCTCTTCGATTTTGTTCGCCAGCTCTCTGATGATTTTGCTGCTGGCCGCCGGTGGTTTCGGTTACTGGAAGTCGATGCATGACCGTCTGCCCGAAGGCTTGTATGTCGGCAACGGACGCCTCGAAGCCACCGAAGTGCAGATCGCCAGCAAAACACCCGGGCGACTGGCCGAGGTGCTCGTCAATGAAGGCGACAAGGTCAGCAAGGGCCAACTGCTGGCCCGCATGGACACCCGCACCCTCGAAGCCCAGCGCAATCAAGCTGAAGCCGAGGTGCTGCGCGCCCGGGAAAACCTTTCTGCCGCCCAGGCCAACGTGCAACTGCGCCAGAGCGAACAACTGCTCGCCCAACAGGAACTCAAACGCTCCCAGGAACTGTTCAAGCACGGTTTCGTGAGTGGCCAGATCATCGATCAACAGCAAGCGCGCCTGGACACCGGCAGTGCTGCGGTCGCCGCTGCCCGGGCCCAGGAATCGGCGGTCGGCGCGGCGATTGGTGCGGCGCAGGCCCAGGTCGCAATGTTGACCAGCGAAATTGACGACAGCAGCCTGCGCGCGCCCATCGACGGCGTGATCCAGTTGCGCATGGCCGAACCCGGCGAAGTGCTTGGCGCGGGCGGACGGGTCCTGTTGCTGATCGACCCCAACGACCAATACATGAACCTCTACCTCCCGGCCTCCGTGACCGGGCGCCTGGCGGTTGGTGATGAAGCGCGGATCCTGCTCGACGCCCTGCCGGACCACCCGCAACCGGCTAAAATCAGCTTCGTCGCGGCCAAGTCGCAGTTCACCCCCAAAGAAGTCGAGACTCGCGATGAGCGGCAGAAACTGGTGTTCCGCGTCAAATTGCGCCTGACCGACCCAAGTGCCCTGCCCCAGGCCAAACCGGGCATGCCCGGTGCCGGTTATGTGCGCACCGCCCCGATTGGCTGGCCGGCCAACCTGCAATGACTGATCTGGCGCTGCAAGCGACCGGCATCAATCACCGCTACGGTAAACAGCAGGCGCTGACCGATATCACGTTCAGCCTGCCTGCCGGTACGCGCTGCGGGCTGATCGGCCCGGATGGCGCCGGCAAGTCAAGTTTACTGGGATTGATCGCTGGCGTGAAAACCCTGCAACAAGGTCAACTGGAAGTACTGGGCGGCTCCATTCAGGATCGCCGCCATCGCAACAGCCTCTACGCGCGCATCGCCTTCATGCCTCAGGGCCTGGGCGGCAACCTTTATCCCGAACTGTCGATCAGCGAGAACATCCACTTTTTCGCCACCTTGTTCGACCTGTCGAAAGCCGAATGCAATCAGCGCATGCACAGCCTGCTGCTGGCCACTGACTTGCTGCGCTTCGCCGACCGCCCGGCCGGAAAGCTCTCGGGCGGGATGAAGCAGAAGCTCGGGCTCTGTTGCGCGCTGATCCACGAGCCGGACCTGCTGATCCTCGACGAACCGACCACCGGCGTCGACCCCTTGTCCCGACGGCGCTTCTGGGAGTTGGTGGACGATGTGCGGCGTCAACGCCCGCAGCTGACGCTGCTGGTCGCCACCGCCTACATGGAAGAAGCCGAGCAATTCGAACATTGCCTGATGCTCGACGGCGGCAAGCTGATCGCGACGGGCCTGAGCAGCGAACTGGCCGCCTCGACCCCCAGCGGCAAACTCGACGTAGCGTTCACCCACTTTCAGGGCGACAGCGGCCACGACAACCAGCCACTGGTGATTCCACCCCAGACCCGCGCCAACACGGATATCGCCATCGAAGCCCACGACCTGACCTTGCGCTTTGGCGATTTCACCGCCGTGGACAAGGTCAGCTTCGCCATCGGTCGTGGCGAGATTTTCGGTTTTCTGGGTTCCAACGGCTGCGGCAAAACCACCACCATGAAAGTCCTCACCGGGCTGATGCCTGCCAGCGAAGGCCGCGCCATGCTGCTGGGCAACCCGGTGAACGCCAAGGACCTGGCCACCCGCAAACGGGTCGGTTTCATGTCCCAGAGCTTTTCGCTGTATGGCGAACTCAGTGTGCGGCAGAACCTGGATTTGCACGCGCGGCTGTTCGATTTACCCAAGGTCGACAGCGCCCGGCGCATTGATGAACTGATCCAGCGCTTCAACCTGGGCAGCGTCTGCGATCAACAGTCCGGTGCCCTGCCCTTGGGTTTGCGCCAGCGATTGTCCCTGGCCGTGGCGGTACTGCATCGTCCGGAAGTGCTGATCCTCGACGAACCGACCTCCGGCGTGGATCCGGCAGCGCGGGATGACTTTTGGCGATTGCTGATCGAGTTGTCTCGCGAGCAAGGCGTGACGATCTTTCTCTCCACTCACTTTATGAACGAAGCCCAGCGCTGCGACCGCATTTCGTTGATGCACGCCGGCAAGGTACTGGCCTGCGACACCCCGGCAGCGCTGCAACAGCAGTTCAAGGGCGAGACGCTGGAAGCGGCGTTTGTCACGTGTCTGGAACAGGTCCAAGGTGCGGTCGAAACGCCGACGCCCGCCGTGCCCCCCGACGAACCTGTCACCCCAGCCACGCCGATGAAGGAGCGCGGCTTTAGCGTCGGACGTCTGGTGGCCGTCGCCAGTCGCGAAGGCAAGGAACTGCTGCGCGATAAAGTGCGGATGGCATTCGCCCTGCTCGGAGCGATTTTCATGATGGTCATTTTCGGCTACGGGATTTCCCTGGATGTCGAAAAACTCGCCTTCGCCGTGTTCGATCAGGACCAGACGCCGCAAAGCCGCACGTATCTGGAAGCGTTCCGCAGTTCGCGCTACTTCGCTGAACAGGCACCGATCCACGACACCAAAGAACTGCATCAACGCCTTCAGCGTTCGGAGATCAAGCTGGCCCTGGAGATCCCGCCGGGGTTTGGCCGTGATTTGTATGCCGGGCGCCAACCCGCCGTGGCAGCCTGGCTGGATGGCGGCATGCCGTTCCGCGCCGAAACCAGTCGCAACTATGTCGAGGCCGTGCACCAGGCCAACCTTGAACACCTGAGCGAGCAAAGCAGCCCCGCGCTAAATCGGCCGGCAGCAGCCAAACTGGAAACCCGGTTCCGCTACAACCAGGACGTGGTCAGCGTTAACGCCATCGGCCCCGGGGTGATGGCGCTGATTCTGGCGTTTATCCCGGCGATGCTCACCGCGCTGGGGATCGTGCGGGAGAAAGAGCTGGGATCGATCACCAACTTCTACGCCACGCCGCTGACCCGACTGGAATTTCTGCTCGGCAAACAGGCGCCGTATCTGGTGATCAGCCTGATCAATCTTGCGGTGCTGGCAGCGATGAACCGCTGGCTGTTCGGTGTGCCATTCAAGGGCAGCGGCCTGACCCTGGCCTTCGGCGGGCTGCTGTACGTGCTGGCAACCACCAGCATGGGCCTGCTGATTTCGGCGTTCACCCGGACCCAGATCGCCGCGATCCTCGGCACCATGATTATCACCAGCCTGCCGACCATCCAGTTTTCCGGGCTGATCGTGCCGCGCTCCTCCCTCGAAGGCGCTGCGGCGATGATGGGGATGTTATTTCCGGCCGGTTACTTCCTCGACATCACCGTCGGCACCTTCACCAAAGCGCTGGACCTGCGACAGTTATGGCCGCAATGCCTGGCGCTGTTCGGGTTCTTTCTCGCCTTCACCGGGCTCAGCCTGGTCATGCTGAAAAAGCAGGAGGCCTGATGCACAAGCTTGCGCATATCTTGCGTCTGGGCCTCAAGGAAATGACCAGCCTGCGACACGACAGTGTGTTGCTGCTGTTTCTGTTCTACGTCTTTACCGTGGCGATCTACATGCCGGCCGCCGGCTCGGTGATCGGCGTGCACAACGCCAGCGTGGCCATGGTGGATGAAGATCACAGCCACCTCTCACGGCAATTGGCCCAGGCCCTGCAACCGCCCGAGTTCCAGCGCCCGGTGCTGCTGCCTTACGGGCAACTCGATCAGGTCATGGACAACGGTCAGTACACGTTTGTGATTAACGTGCCGGCGAATTTTCAGGCGGATCTGTTGGCCGGTCGCCAGCCGGCGGTGCAAGTCAACGTCGACGCCACCGCCATGAGCCAGGCGTTCATGGGCGCGGGGTACATCGGGCGGATTTTCCAGCGCGAACTGCTGAACTACGGCGGCCAGAACGATCCAGCCAGCCAGGCGCCGGTGCTGCTGACCACCCGCTCACTGTTCAATACCAATCTGGAAGGAGGCTGGTTTCTGGCGGTGATTCAGATCGTCAACAACATCACCATTCTCGCCATCATCCTGACCGGCACGGCGCTGCTGCGGGAGCGGGAACACGGCACCCTCGACCATTTGCTGGTGCTGCCACTCACGGCACTGGAAATCATGCTGGCGAAAGTCTGGAGCAACATGCTGGTGGTGGTGCTGTGCACCTGGATCTCACTGGAAGTGATCGTCAAAGGCGCGCTGGGTGTGCCGCTGGCCGGCTCCATGAGTCTGTTTTTGCTGGTGACGGCGGTTTATTTGTTCGCCAGTACGGCGCTGGGAATTTTCCTCGCAACCCTGGCCCGCTCGACACCGCAGTTCGGCCTGCTGGCCATTCCGGTGATCATCCCCATGTTGCTGCTGTCCGGCGGCAGCACGCCGCTCGACAGCATGCCGCAATGGCTGCAATGGGTGATGCAGGGTTCGCCATCGACACACTTTGTCAGCCTCAGCGCCGCGATCCTGTTTCGCGACGCCGGGCTGAGCGTTGTATGGCCGGATTTGCTGGCGCTGACCGCCATCGGGTTGCTGTTCTTTGCAATTGCACTGATGCGGTTTCGCAAGAGTCTGGCGTCCTGATAGACCGGGTGACCTCCGACCGATTCCGCCCCCCTGTGGGAGCGAGCTTGCTCGCGATGGGGCCAGTCCGGACAGCAGAAGTCTTACTGAATGATCAGATTGTTGAACAACAGATCCTCAACCACTGGCTTGCCGGTTTCGTCGCTCATCACTTGCTGGGTCTGTTTCAGGGCTTCCTGACGCAGCTTTTCCTTGCCCTCGACGCTGTTCATCGCCTCGGTCGTCTGCTGGGCGAATAACGCGACCAGTTGATTGCGAATCAATGGCTCATTGGCCTTCACCAGTTTGGTCGCTTCTTCACCGGTTACCCGCAACGCCACATCCGCCTTGAAGACCTTCAACTTCGGCGTGCCATCCAACCCATAGTTACCCACGAACGGCGGGGTCAGCGTCAGGTAGCTGACTTTCGGGGCGTCACCTTCTTTGGCTGCTTCTTCGGCCATCGCTGCCATGGGCAGAGACAGGGCCAGCATCAACATGATCCACGCTTTCACAATTCGCTCCTTATCCGGTTTGCGGCCTAGCATAACGGCCCGCCGCGCAAGCACAAGCTTATGGCTGCCTATCAGGGCGGGGCATGCTCGTTGACCCGTCGATTCACACACCTACACTTATCGGCCATCACTCCCAAAGGAATAGCCCTGATGAAAGCCGTGCTGTGCAAAGCCTTCGGCCCTGCCGAATCGCTGGTGCTGGAAGACGTCGCCAGCCCTGTCGCGAAGAAGAATGAAATCCTGCTGGATGTGCACGCCGCCGGCGTCAACTTCCCGGACACGTTGATCATCGAGGGCAAATACCAGTTCAAGCCGCCCTTCCCGTTTTCGCCAGGTGGCGAAGCGGCTGGCGTGGTCAGCGCGGTGGG
The DNA here is from genome assembly GCF_949768125.1 of Pseudomonas sp. IT-P253. NCBI lineage: Bacteria > Pseudomonadati > Pseudomonadota > Gammaproteobacteria > Pseudomonadales > Pseudomonadaceae > Pseudomonas > Pseudomonas sp. IT-P253. The sequence goes on from NZ_CATKPT010000083.1 coordinate 171,988, forward strand.
CGAAAAGGTGAGTCATCTGAACGTCGGTGACCGGGTCATGGCCCTGACCGGCTGGGGCAGCTTCGCCGAACAGGTCGCCGTGCCGGGCTACAACGTATTGCCCATTCCGTCCTCCATGGACTTCAACACCGCCGCGGCGTTCAGCATGACCTACGGCACCTCGATGCATGCGCTCAAGCAACGGGGCCACTTGCAACCGGGTGAAACCCTGCTGGTCCTCGGCGCTTCTGGCGGTGTTGGCCTGGCCGCCGTGGAAATCGGCAAAGCCATGGGCGCCCGCGTGATCGCCGCCGCCAGCAGCGCTGAAAAACTCGCCGTGGCCAAGGCTGCCGGTGCCGATGAGCTGATCAACTACAGCGAGACCAGCCTCAAGGACGAAATCAAGCGCCTGACCGATGGCCTGGGTGCCGACGTGATCTACGACCCGGTCGGCGGCGACCTGTTCGACCAGGCCATCCGCGCCATCGCCTGGAATGGCCGCCTGCTGGTGGTTGGTTTCGCCAGCGGACGCATTCCGGAACTGCCGGTGAACCTCGCACTGCTCAAAGGTGCGGCCGTCGTCGGCGTGTTCTGGGGCTCGTTTGCCCAGCGTCAGCCACAGGACAACGCGGCGAACTTCCAGCAGTTGTTTGGCTGGTTTGCCGAGGGCAAGTTGAAGCCGTTGGTGTCACAGGTGTATCCGCTGAGCAACGCGGCGCAAGCGATTAATGATCTTGGGCAGCGCAAGGCGGTCGGGAAGGTGGTGGTTCAGGTTCGCTGAGCCCAATGAAGCGGTCTGGACACTGTTCAGATTGCTTTTTCCAAAGCACGGTACTGATTCTTCGGGCGGACAGGGTGCACCAAAAGGGTGCCTGGTGATTTTTCCGACACACTCAGCCCCGGGAAGCGCTCGCCTGATCGGACTTTGATTGACAACGTTTGAGCCGCGCTTCCAGATTCCGGTCTGGCATGGCGTGGCTACGCAGGGCGTGGGCGGTCTGCTCGACATAATCGCGAGTGGTGCCGTAGCGTCCACAGGCGTTCTCGAACACGTGGCTCAGCACGTGATCCGGCAAGTTGCCGGCATAGCTGGGCAGGTGACGCTCCAATACAAACCCCAATGCCTGAACCTGGTTTCCGTCTTCGAGGCGGCAGTTCAGCCAGTGTGGGCGATAGGAGGGGAATGGCATTTCGCGCTGCCACAAGGCATAGAGCGAAGCGTCGAGTTGTTCTTCGGGCAAGCGATAAGCGAAACCGCTGCATGAGCCGCCGCGATCCAGGCCAAATACCAGCCCCGGTACTTCCGGCGTGCCGCGATGTTCATGGGACCACAAGTACAAACCGCGATGGTAGCCATGCACACGACCGCGCACCCGCTCCACCGCCGCGCATTCAGGCCGCCAGATCAGCGAGCCATAAGCGAACAGCCAGACCGGGCCACCCTTATGGCGCGCCATGGTCGACTGCATGGAGCTGAGCAATTGTTCGTGCGTAAGCTGCGGCCCCAGGTCGAGCTGCGGAGGGTAAGCCAGATTCAAAAAAGCAGATTCAATGGCGCTCATGGCGAATAGCGTTCAGCTCCCCGCGGGTGAAGAATTACTTAATAGAACGCACAGCTGTAACAATAAGGCACATATGTTTTAAGGCAATTTAAATGCCATGGCACAGTTCTTAAATATTTGTCTGCATGACATATAACCTACCGGCATTTATATTATTTTATAAATACCGATCGGCTATATAGAGAGTTATAACGATTAAGGCGATCAAGATCGCGAATCAAAATCGCGGATCAAGATCGAGGCGCATATGCAAATACGTCGGCGCGCATCTGATGAGCGTCCATCCCGGCCTCAACCAAGGCATCCAGCGTGCCATAGACCATTGCCGGAGAACCGCTGGCATACACATGCAGCGCTTTCAGATCAGGGAAGTCCTCGCACACCGCCTCATGCAACATGCCACAGCGCCCCTGCCAGCCACATTGATCGCTCACCACTTTATGCAGGAACAGATTGGGCAGTTTCAGCCATTCATCCCAATGCTCTATTGCATAAAAGTCTTCAGGACGGCGCACCCCCCAATACAAATGCACGGGATGCTTGAACCCCGTGGCGCGGCAATGCTCGATCAGGCTATGAATCTGGCCCATGCCAGTGCCCGCCGCAATCAGCACTAACGGACCGTCGGGCAGTTCCGCCAGATGGGTATCGCCGAATGGCATCTCGATCCGCACCAGCGTATTGCGCTGCAGCTGCTCGATCAGGCTCAGAGCACTGCTTTCGCGCGCCAACACATGTATTTCCAGATCACGCCCGCCATGCGGCGCGGAGGCCAGGGAGAATGCGGATTTCTCGCCATTCTCACGCTCGATCATCAAATACTGCCCGGCGTGATAGCGCGGTGGCTTGCCAGCCGGTGCTCGCAGGCGCACGCGCCAGGTATCGCCGCCGACGTCCCTGCATTCAATGACCTGACACGAGAAGCTGCGCACCGGCAATTCTCCCAGCGCGAGCACGCCATCCCACAGCACGATGCAGTCTTCCAGCGGCTCTGCTATGCAAGTGTAGAACTCGCCATGGTCGCGCACACCGCCTGCCTGTTCGACTCGCCCCTCCACCAGGAGCGCGGCGCATATATGGCAATTGCCGTTGCGACAGCTTTGTGGGCATTCATAGCCCAGACGCCGCGCGCCATCGAGAATCCGCTCGCCGGGCAGAATCTCTAGCACTGCTCCGGAGGGCTGCAAAGTTACACGCATCAATCTATTCCTAACTGATTCCAGATGGCATCGATCCGCTGGGTAACGGCCTCGTCCTTGACGATGACCCGGCCCCACTCGCGGGTGGTTTCGCCCGGCCATTTATGCGTGGCATCGAGCCCCATTTTCGACCCCAGGCCGGAAACCGGCGAGGCGAAATCCAGGTAGTCGATCGGCGTGTTGTCGATCATCACCGTGTCGCGCTTGGGGTCCATGCGCGTGGTGATGGCCCAGATCACATCGTTCCAGTCGCGTGCATTGATATCGTCGTCGGTGACGATAACGAACTTGGTGTACATGAACTGTCGCAAAAACGACCAGACACCGAGCATTACCCGCTTGGCATGGCCGGGATACGACTTCTTCATGGTCACGATGGCCATGCGGTACGAACACCCTTCGGGCGGCAGGTAGAAGTCAGTGATCTCCGGGAACTGCTTCTGCAGGATCGGCACGAACACTTCGTTCAGCGCCACGCCGAGAATCGCCGGCTCATCCGGCGGACGGCCGGTGTAGGTGCTGTGGTAGATCGGTTTGATCCGATGGGTGATGCGCTCGACGGTGAAAACTGGGAAGCTGTCGACTTCGTTGTAGTAACCGGTGTGGTCGCCGTACGGTCCTTCGTCGGCCATCTCGCCAGGATGAATCACACCCTCGAGGATGATCTCGGCGGTGGCCGGCACTTGCAGGTCATTACCTCGGCACTTCACCAGTTCAGTGCGGTTACCGCGCAGCAGGCCGGCGAAAGCGTATTCAGAGAGGCTGTCCGGCACCGGCGTCACGGCGCCGAGAATTGTCGCCGGGTCAGCGCCCAACGCCACGGATACCGGGAACGGCTGGCCGGGGTGTTTCTCACACCACTCGCGGTAATCCAGTGCGCCGCCACGGTGACTCAGCCAGCGCATGATGACCTTGTTGCGGCCGATCACTTGCTGACGGTAGATGCCGAGGTTCTGGCGATCCTTGTTCGGCCCCTTGGTGACGGTCAGCCCCCAGGTGATCAGCGGGCCGACGTCGCCGGGCCAGCAGGTCTGCACCGGCAGCATGGCGAGATCGACGTCATCGCCTTCGATGACCACTTCCTGGCAGACCGCGTCTTTGACGACTTTCGGCGCCATGGCGATGATCTTGCGGAAAATCGGCAGTTTCGACCAGGCGTCTTTCAAGCCCTTCGGTGGCTCAGGCTCTTTAAGGAAAGCCAGCAGCTTGCCGATCTCGCGCAGCTCACTGACCGCCTCAGCCCCCATGCCCATAGCCACCCGTTCGGGGGTGCCGAACAGGTTGCCGAGTACCGGGATGTCGTACCCGGTGGGGTTTTCGAATAGCAGCGCCGGGCCTTTTGCCCGTAGCGTACGATCGCAGACTTCGGTCATCTCCAGCACTGGAGAGACGGGGATCTGGATGCGTTTCAACTCTCCGCGCTGCTCAAGCTGCTGCACGAAATCCCGAAGATCCTTGAATTTCATTGATGATGGCACCCGTAAAATAGGCGTACATCCTACCTGCTCTGCCGTCCGCTGGCAGCTTATCGCTGCTTACTTGGCTGCATTCACAAACAACGCGGGCAGAATTGATCAACGCCAGTCGCAAATCTCCCCTTTATTTGCAAAAAAAAATGGCGCCCCGAAGGACGCCATTTTTAGCGGTTAAAAACCGTCTTACTTACGCTTCATCGACAAGAAGAACTCGTCGTTGGTCTTGGTCGTTTTCAGCTTGTCGACCAGGAACTCGATGGCGGCGATTTCGTCCATCGGGTGCAGCAGTTTGCGCAGGATCCACATACGCTGCAACTCGTCGTCAGCCGTCAGCAACTCTTCGCGGCGGGTGCCGGAACGGTTGATGTTGATGGCCGGGAAGACGCGTTTTTCGGCGATGCGGCGATCCAGAGGCAGTTCCATGTTGCCCGTGCCTTTGAATTCTTCGTAGATCACTTCGTCCATCTTCGAGCCGGTTTCAACCAGCGCGGTGGCGATGATGGTCAGCGAACCGCCTTCTTCGATGTTTCGCGCAGCACCAAAGAAACGCTTCGGTTTCTCCAGGGCGTGGGCATCGACACCACCGGTGAGTACTTTGCCGGAGCTCGGGATCACAGTGTTGTAGGCACGGGCCAGACGGGTGATGGAGTCGAGCAGGATCACCACGTCTTTCTTGTGTTCGACCAGGCGCTTGGCCTTCTCGATCACCATTTCGGCAACCTGCACGTGGCGGGTTGGCGGCTCGTCGAACGTCGAGGCAACCACTTCGCCGCGTACGGTGCGCTGCATTTCGGTTACTTCTTCCGGACGTTCGTCGATCAGCAATACGATCAGATGAACTTCAGGATTGTTACGAGCGATGTTCGCCGCGATGTTTTGCAGCATGATCGTTTTACCGGCTTTCGGCGGTGCAACGATCAGACCGCGCTGGCCTTTGCCGATCGGGGCGCACAGGTCGATGACACGACCGGTCAAGTCTTCGGTGGAACCGTTACCGGCTTCCATCTTCATGCGCACGGTCGGGAACAGCGGGGTCAGGTTCTCGAAGAGAATCTTGTTTTTCGCGTTCTCGGGACGATCGTAGTTGATCGTGTCGACCTTGAGCAGAGCGAAATAACGCTCGCCTTCCTTTGGAGGGCGAATCTTGCCAACGATGGTGTCACCGGTGCGCAAGTTGAAGCGGCGGATCTGGCTCGGCGAGACGTAGATATCGTCCGGGCCGGCGAGATAGGACGCGTCAGCGGAACGGAGGAAGCCGAAGCCGTCCTGGAGAATCTCCAGCACGCCATCACCGGAGATTTCCTCGCCGCTTTTCGCGTGCTTTTTGAGCAGGGAGAAAATCACGTCCTGCTTGCGCGAACGGGCCATATTTTCTATGCCCATCTGTTCGGCCAATTCGAGCAGTTCGGTAATCGGCTTTTGCTTGAGTTCAGTCAGATTCATATAGGAATGACGTAATCATTTATGGAGGGGGGAAATTAAGCTTTTGGCTTAATGAGGCCGCGCCGCAGAGAAGGCGACAGGATCGCGTACTTATTCGAAAAGGAGTGCGTCGGCGACGGCTAGCAGGGGGCAGTGGAGAAACCAGTGCGGGGCCGAATGTAACACCTGAGTTTCGGAGCGTCTAGCCCTCAATAACGAAAAAGCCCCGCAATGTGCGGGGCCTTTTTCGGACACTTAAATCGACACTTAGATGTTAGCGTCGAGGAAAGCAGCCAGTTGCGACTTCGAGAGAGCGCCGACCTTGGTTGCTTCAACGTTGCCGTTCTTGAACAGCATCAGGGTCGGGATGCCACGCACGCCATGCTTGGCGGGGGTTTCCTGGTTCTCATCGATGTTCAGTTTGGCAACAGTCAGCTTGCCTTTGTAAGTCTCTGCAATTTCGTCCAGAACTGGAGCGATCATTTTGCAAGGGCCGCACCATTCAGCCCAGTAGTCGACCAGTACAGCGCCTTCGGCCTTGAGTACGTCGGCCTCGAAGCTAGCGTCGCTAACGTGTTTGATAAGATCGCTGCTCATGGAAGTCTCCAGGTTGTAAGCAAAAAAACGTGGCCCATCATAGCTGCCCTTCCCTCGTTCAGGAAGGTGCAGTTGATTGAGTCTCGCTATGGTGGTGCATGAGTTTGGGTATAGCTCAAGTCAAGCGTTGGCGGGAGCAACGAAGGTAATTGCGGCCCGCAATGCAGCATTTGGCGCTTTCGAGGCCGCCATCGCCGGCAAGCCGGTCTCGCTCCCACATGGGTTCAGTGTCGTCTGCCAAACTGGAGACAACATAGAACCCTGTGGGAGCGAGCCTGCTCGCGATTCACCACGAAGCGGTCACCTGCGCGTTGGCGCCAGCGTTTGATCGTGGCACGATGTCGAGGTTATCGACCGAGACCCCTGACCATGCCGCAATTCCAAGCCAAGAATCTGTCCCTGATCGCCGCAATCGACCTGGGCTCCAACAGCTTTCACATGGTCGTGGCCAAGGCCCAGAACAGCGAAATCCGCATTCTCGAACGTCTCGGGGAAAAGGTTCAGCTGGCCGCCGGCATTGATGAAGAGCGCCAGCTCAACGAAGAATCCATGCAGCGCGGGCTCGACTGCCTGAAACGTTTTGCCCAACTGATCAGCGGTATGCCACCCGGCGCCGTGCGGATCGTCGGCACCAACGCCCTGCGTGAAGCCCGTAACCGTGCCGAGTTCATCCACCGCGCCGAAGAAATCCTCGGCCACCCGGTGGAAGTCATCTCCGGCCGTGAAGAAGCGCGTCTGATCTACCTCGGCGTTTCCCACACCCTCGCGGACACCCCCGGCAAGCGCCTAGTGACGGATATCGGCGGTGGCAGTACCGAGTTCATCATCGGCCAGCGCTTTGAACCCTTGCTGCGCGAAAGCCTGCAAATGGGCTGCGTCAGCTTTACTCAGCGTTATTTCAAGGACGGCAAGATCACCCCGGCCCGCTACGCCCAGGCGTACACGGCGGCGCGGCTGGAGATCATGAGCATCGAACACGCCTTGCATCGCCTGACCTGGGATGAAGCCATCGGCTCCTCGGGCACCATTCGCGCCATCGGACTGGCGCTGAAGGCCGGCGGTCACGGCACTGGCGAAGTGAATGCCGAAGGCCTGGCCTGGCTTAAACGCAAACTGTTCAAGCTCGGCGACATCGAGAAGATCGATTTTGAAGGCATCAAGCCTGACCGCAGGGCGATTTTCCCGGCCGGCCTGGCGATTCTCGAAGCCATCTTCGACGCCCTCGAACTGCAACGTATGGATCACTGTGAAGGCGCACTGCGCGAAGGCGTGCTCTATGACCTCCTGGGCCGCCATCATCACGAAGACGTCCGTGAGCGCACGCTCAGCTCGCTGATGGAGCGTTATCACGTCGACCTGGAACAAGCGGTACGGGTCGAGCGCAAAGCCCTGCATGCTTTCGACCAGGTGGCCGAAGACTGGGACCTGGATGACGGTGTCTGGCGCGAACTGCTCGGCTGGGCGGCCAAGGTTCATGAAGTGGGCCTGGACATCGCTCACTATCACTACCACAAGCACGGCGCTTACCTGATCGAGCACTCGGACCTCGCCGGTTTTTCCCGCGAGGATCAGCAAATGCTCGCGTTACTGGTACGTGGCCACCGGCGCAATATTCCCCGGGACAAATTTGCCGAATTCGACGACGACGGCATCAAGCTGATCCGGCTGTGCGTGCTGCTGCGCTTTGCGATTCTGTTCCATCACATTCGCGGCACCCAGGAAATGCCTCAGGTGGCGCTCAAAGCCAATGGCGATAGCCTGGAGGTGTTGTTCCCGGAACACTGGCTGGACGACAACCAGCTGACCCAGGCCGATTTCGCCCTCGAAGCGGAATGGCTGACCCGCGTCGGTATCGTGCTGAACGTGCGCTGAACACGGTCCTGTAGGAGCGAGCTCGCTCGCGATGGACGTTAACGATGACGCGTGCGGCCTGGATAATTGCGCCGCCTGCAAATTTTTCGCGAGCAAGCTCGCTCCTACAGGGGGCGGTAAAAACCAAAATGGCGATCCACAGGGATCGCCATTTTTTTCATCACTCAAGGATTAACGCACCGCCAGAATCGGACTGCCCAAACGTTCCAGCAACGTTGCCTGGGCGCTGCGCGGGTTCTGGTTGCCGGTCGGCGAGTTGCGGATGTAACGACCGTCCGCCTGCAGGCTCCAGCTGTGGGTGTTATCGGTGAGATAAAGCTCCAGCTCTTTCTTGACCCGCATGATCAGCTTCTTGCCTTCCACCGGGAAGCAAGTCTCGACGCGCTTGTCGAGGTTGCGCTCCATCCAGTCGGCGCTGGAGAGGTACATCTGCTCTTCACCGCCATTGAGGAAGTAGAAGACCCGGGTATGCTCCAGGAAGCGCCCGATGATCGAACGCACGTGGATGTTGTGCGAAACCCCGGCGATGCCCGGACGCAGGCAGCACATGCCTCGCACCACCAGATCGATACGCACCCCGGACTGACTGGCCTTGTACAACGCGCGGATGATCTTCGGATCGGTCAACGAGTTGAACTTGCCAATGATGTGCGCCGGTTTGCCGTCGAGGGCGAACTGAGTCTCTCGGGCAATCATGTCGAGCATGCCCTTCTTCAGCGTGAACGGCGCGTGCAGCAGCTTCTTCATGCGCAGGGTTTTACCCATGCCGATCAGTTGACTGAACAATTTGCCGACGTCTTCGCACAAGGCATCGTCGGAGGTCAGCAAGCTGTAGTCGGTGTACAGGCGGGCGTTGGCCGCGTGGTAGTTGCCGGTCCCCAAGTGGGCGTAACGGACAATCTCGCCGGCCTCGCGCCGCAGGATCAGCATCATCTTGGCGTGGGTCTTGAAGCCCACCACACCGTAGATCACCACCGCACCAGCGGCTTGCAGACGGCTGGCCAGTTGCAGGTTGGACTCTTCGTCGAACCGCGCGCGCAACTCGATCACCGCAGTGACTTCCTTACCGTTTCGCGCGGCATCGACCAGCGCATCGACGATTTCCGAGTTGGCGCCGGAGCGGTACAGGGTCTGACGAACCGCCAACACATGCGGGTCCTTGGCAGCCTGGCGCAACAGGTCGACCACCGGGGTGAACGACTCGAACGGGTGCAGCAGCAGGATGTCCTGCTTGCTGATCACGCTAAAAATGTTCTCACTGTTCTGCAGTAGTTTCGGGATCTGCGGCGTGAACGGCAGGTATTGCAGGTCTCGCTGGCTATCCAGGCCGGTAATGCTGAACAGGCGGGTCAGGTTGACCGGGCCATTGACCTGATACAGCTCGGTTTCGTGCAGGTTGAACTGCTTGAGCAAGTAGTCGGACAAGTGTTTCGGGCAGGTATCGGCGACTTCCAGACGCACCGCATCACCGTAGCGACGGGAAAACAACTCGCCGCGCAGGGCGCGGGCCAGGTCTTCTACGTCTTCGGTATCGACGGAAAGGTCGGCGTTACGGGTCAGGCGGAACTGGTAGCAGCCCTTGACCTTCATGCCCTGGAACAGGTCATCGGCATGCGCGTGGATCATCGACGACAGGAACACATAGTTGTCGCCAGGACCGCCGACTTCTTCAGGCACCTTGATCACTCGCGGCAGCAGGCGCGGCGCCGGGATGATCGCCAGACCGGAATCGCGACCGAAGGCGTCGATCCCTTCCAGCTCGACGATGAAGTTCAGGCTTTTGTTCACCAGCAACGGGAACGGGTGCGTCGGATCAAGGCCGATTGGTGTGATGATCGGCGCGATCTCGTCACGGAAATAACGGCGGACCCAGGTTTTGAGCTTGGTTGTCCAATAACGGCGACGGATGAAGCGGACCTGATGTTTTTCCAGCTCCGGCAACAGTATGTCGTTGAGAATCGCGTACTGGCGGTCAACGTGACCGTGCACCAGCTCGCTGATCCGAGCCAGGGCCTGGTGCGGTTGCAGACCATCGGCACCAGCCTGTTCACGGGCGAAGGTGATCTGCTTCTTCAGGCCGGCCACACGAATTTCGAAGAACTCGTCCAGGTTGCTCGAGAAGATCAGCAAAAACTTCAGCCGCTCCAGCAACGGGTAGGACTCATCCAGCGCCTGTTCCAGCACGCGGATGTTGAACTGCAGTTGCGAAAGCTCGCGATGGATGTACAGGCTGCTGTCATCCAGGCCGGGAATGGCAATCGCTGGCACCGCTGCTGCGGTATCGGCCACCACCGCGGCCGGAGCTGGCTCCAGCTCCGGCGGGGTTTCGGCGATTTGCTCGACCACGGGTAGAGCCTCTTTTACGGCAACTTCAGTGAGTCCTTCGGTATTCATGGAATGTTCCTGGGAGGGCTATTTTTGCTCTCGTAACAATTGAGCGGCACGGACGGCAAAGTAAGTCAGGATGCCATCGGCGCCTGCACGTTTAAAAGCGGTCAGGGATTCGAGGATAACCCCTTCGCTCAACCAGCCATTCTCGATCGCCGCCATGTGCATCGCGTATTCGCCGCTAACTTGGTAAACAAACGTCGGCACTTTGAATTCTTCTTTGACCCGGTAAAGAATATCCAGATATGGCATGCCTGGCTTGACCATGACCATATCCGCGCCTTCTGACAAGTCTGCCGCCACTTCGTGCAGGGCTTCATTGCTGTTGGCAGGGTCCATTTGATAGGAGGCCTTGTTGGCCTTGCCCAGGTTCAGCGCCGAACCGACCGCATCGCGAAACGGGCCGTAATAGGCGCTGGCGTATTTGGCCGAGTAGGCCATGATCCGCACGTTGACGTGATCCGCCAGCTCCAGGGCTTCGCGAATGGCCTGGATGCGACCGTCCATCATGTCCGACGGGGCTACCACCTGAGCGCCGGCTTCGGCATGGGACAGGGCTTGTTTGACCAGTGCATCGACAGTGATGTCGTTCTGTACGTAGCCTGCTTCGTCGAGAATACCGTCCTGACCGTGGGTGGTGAACGGGTCCAGGGCGACGTCGGTGATCACGCCCAGCTCAGGGAATTGCGCACGCAGGGCGCGAGTGGCGCGCTGGGCAATACCATTTGGGTTCCAGGCTTCGGCGGCGTCCAGAGACTTGAGCTCGGGAGGTGTCACCGGGAACAGTGCCAGCGCTGGAATCCCCAGCTCGACCCACTTGGCGGCTTCTTCAAGCAACAGGTCGATGGTCAGGCGCTCGACGCCCGGCATCGAAGCCACCGCTTCGCGACGGTTTTCACCGTCCAGCACAAACACCGGCAGGATCAGGTCATCGGCGGTCAGGACATTTTCACGGACCAGTCGACGCGAAAAATCATCACGACGGTTGCGACGCAGGCGGGTTGCAGGAAACAAACGATTGGCGGGGGTAAAGCTCACGGCAGACTCCTGAGCCCGCGCTGGCAGGCGAGCGTGACAGTTATAAGCGGCCATTATGACGAACGTGTGACACTTATGTGCACCCTGTGACAGGTAGTCGCATTCCATTGTCGTTGTAGGAAATGTTCACGTCGAGACACATTTCGACACTTTCATGAATGTGCATGAAGCGTTAGGCTGCGCGTTCATTTCGCCAGCACCCAGACAATGCTCCAACAATTTCTGCATGACTTCGGCTACTTTGCCCTCTTTCTCGGCACGTTCTTCGAAGGCGAAACCATCCTGGTGCTCGCAGGCTTCCTCGCGTTCCGTGGATACATGGACCTCAACGTGGTGGTCGTCGTGGCATTTTTCGGCAGTTATGCCGGCGACCAACTGTGGTACTTCCTGGGCCGCAAGCACGGCCGCAAGTTGCTGGCGCGCAAACCGCGCTGGCAAATGATGGGTGATCGGGCGCTGGAACATATCCGCAAGCACCCGGACATCTGGGTGCTGAGCTTCCGTTTTGTCTATGGCTTGCGCACAGTGATGCCCGTGGCGATTGGCCTGTCGGGCTATCCGCCGGGACGTTACCTGTTGCTGAACGGAATCGGCGCGGCCATTTGGGCAACCGCGTTGGCCGCTGCCGCCTATCATTTCGGTGCTGTACTTGAAGGCTTGCTGGGTAGCGTCAAGAAATACGAGCTGTGGGTGCTCGGCGCCCTGCTGGTGCTGGGCTTCGTTCTGTGGCTGCGCCGGCGATTCAAGAACGCCCGCCTGGCGAAAAAAATCTACGCCGACGAGCAGGCCCTGAAAGCCGAAAAAACCGCCGCGACTAAGACACCCAGCGAGTGAAGCGGTTTCTACAGCAGTAGAGACCGATTCCGCTCAACAGGCTGTAACTGAGCAAGCCGACCCAGCCCACGGCGCTGGCCGGCCAAAGCCCGACCATCGGTGCCAGCCACACCAGCGGAACATTCGTTGCCAGCCGCAGCAGCTCCAGTTTCAACGCCCACGGGCGATTCTCCAGGGCCGCGCCCAACGTAAACAACCCCAGCGCCACTGCACTCCAGCCGAGCACTAACGCGGCGGTCGGCAGATGCGGCTCCAGGTTCATCAAGTAGCTGCCCAGGGCGATGTAGACGCCGAACTGCAACGCGACATACCGCTGCTGACGTCCGTCCAGCGGCACCTCGAATTTGCGGAACTGGCTCAGGTCAGGCTTGCTGATCGGGTACTTGGCCGCGACGTCCGCCGGCCGCCAACCGGTGCGCATGAACCAGATCCGCAGTTTGTCCCAGACACTTTCGGCGCGCCGCGCGTCTTCCCATAGCTGTGCGTAGAACTGCACGTTCGCCCACAACGGATTCCAGCTTGCCAGCGGCGTGGTCACGCCGAAAATCACCGGTTCGCTGTCGTCTTCCTCCTGGAACGAGCCAAATAGACGGTCCCAAACAATGAACACCCCGCCGTAGTTACGATCCATGTAGAGAGCGTTCTGCGCATGGTGGGCCCGATGATTGGACGGCGTGACGAAGAACCACTCGAACCAGCCGAGCTTGGGAATGTGTCGGGTATGCACCCAGAACTGGTACAGCAGGTTCAGCGCGGCGACGCTGACAAACACCAGCAACGGCACCCCGAGCACCGCCATGGGCAAGTAGAAAATCCAGCTCAGCAGGAAGCCGGTGCTGGTCTGGCGCAGGGCCGTAGAAAGGTTGTAATCCTCACTCTGGTGATGAACCGAGTGAGCGGCCCAGAGAATATTGCGCTCGTGGCCCATGCGATGCAGCCAGTAATAGCAGAAGTCGTAAAGTACAAAGGCGAATACCCAGACCCAGACGCTGTCGGCCGAAAGTTCGAACTGCGCCAGATGTTTGAGGGCAAACGCGTACGTGACCAGGCCGACACCCTTGGTCAGCAGACCGGTGGTGGTCGACAGCACCCCGGTGCTGATGCTGTTGATCGCATCTGCCACCCGATAGTTGCTCACCCCGCGCCAACGGTCGACCAGCAGCTCGACCGCAATCAGCACAAAGAAAAACGGCACCGCATACAGAATGAAGTCCATGACGCGTCCTGGTCGCAATCTTGAGGACAGATCCTAGGTGTAGTCGTGATTTAACCCTATGGCAACGAGTGACAAATTAGTGGACATTTAACGCCATGAATCTGGAGAAAACCCCATGAGCAAAAAAATTGCAGTGATCCTTTCCGGTTGTGGCGTATACGACGGTGCCGAGATCCACGAAAGCGTGATCACCTTGCTGCGACTGGACCAGCGGGGTGCTCAGGTGCAGTGCTTCGCCCCCAATGTTGCACAGTTGCATGTGATCAATCACCTGACCGGCGAAGAAATGCCCGAGTCGCGCAACGTGCTGGTGGAATCGGCACGAATCGCCCGAGGCCACGTTCAGGATATCCGCGACGCGAACGTTGAAGACTTCGATGCGTTGATTGTTCCTGGCGGTTTCGGGGCGGCCAAGAACCTCTCCAACTTCGCCATCGAAGGCGCCGGATGCACGGTGCAACCCGACGTGCTGGCGTTGGCTGAAGCCTTTGCCGAAGCTGGCAAACCGGTGGGGTTGATCTGCATCTCGCCGGCCTTGGCCGCGAAAATCTACGGGCCTGGCGTGACCTGCACCATTGGCAACGACGCCGATACCGCCGCAGCCATGAACAAGATGGGCGCCACCCATACCGACTGCGCCGTGAGCGAAATAGTCGAAGACAAGGCGCGAAAACTGGTCAGTACGCCGGCCTATATGCTGGCGCAGAGCATCAGTGAGGCGGCATCCGGCATCAACAAACTGGTCGACCGCGTCCTCGAACTGACCCACGAAAACGACGCCTGATTCCGTTCAAATGTGGGAGCGAGCCTGCTCGCGAAAGCGCACTGACCGTCGACATCAATGTTGAATGTACGGGCCCCTTCGCGAGCAGGCTCGCTCCCACAGGATCACCTTCGTGCTTAAGACTTGCGGGAAAGCCGGGTGAGGATCCGGTCCAGCGCATTGGCAAACGCCTGTTTCTCGCGTTCGCCGAAGGGCGCTGGCCCGCCACTCATCTGACCCTGCTCACGCAAATCGGTGAACAGGTTTCGCACCGCCAGCCGGTCGCCCATGTTCTGCGCATCGAACTCCTTGCCCCGCGGGTCCAGCGCCGCAACGCCTTTCTTGACCAGCCGATCGGCCAGCGGCACATCGCTGCAGATCACCAACTCACCGGGTACGGCGTGCTCCACCAGGTAATCATCGGCCGCATCCGGACCACTCGGCACCACGATCAGCTTCACCAACGCCAACCCCGGCTTGATCTGTGACTGCCCCGCCACCAACACCACCTCGAACTGACGCTTGAGCGCGAATTTCACCACCAGGTCCTTGGCTGCCCGAGGGCAAGCGTCGGCATCGATCCAGACACGCATTGTTTTTTCCTCTTTTAAAAGCATCGCGGGCAAGCCTCGCTCCTACGGGTTAACGCTGACCCCGTAGGAGCGGGGCTTGCCCGCGAATGTGAGCGAAGCGAATGCTCGTCAGGAAACCTGCACCCGCCGCTTCTCGGCCATCCGGCTGCGGCTATACAGCACGATGATCGCAATGATCGCCACGGCCTGCGCACTCAGCGAATACGCATCAGCGTGGATCCCCAGCCAGTCGAAGTCAAAGAACGGCACCGGGCGGGTGCCGAAAATGCCGGCCTCCTGCAACGCTTTCACGCCATGCCCGGCGAAGACCACCGACAACGCGCACAACAGCCCGGCATTGATGCTGAAGAACAGCGACAGCGGCAGTTTCGCCGAGCCACGTAAAATCACCCATGCCAGACCGACCAGCAGCACCAATGCCGTGGCGCCACCGGCCAGTACCGCGTTATGTCCTGCCGGACCTGCCTGCAACCACAGGGTCTCGTAGAACAAAATCACTTCAAACAATTCGCGATAGACCGAGAAGAACGCCAGCGTCGCAAAGCCGAAACGTCCGCCACCGCCCACCAGGCTGCTCTTGATGTAATCCTGCCAGGCCGCCGCGTGGCGACGGTCGTGCATCCACACGCCGAGCCAAAGCACCATGACCGCGGCAAACAACGCTGTCGCGCCTTCCAGCAACTCCCGCTGCGAACCGCTGACATCAATCACATAGGCCGCCAGCGCCCAGGTCCCCAGGCCGGCCAACAGCGCCAGGCCCCAACCAGCGTTGACGCTGCGCACGGCCGACTGCTGACCGGTGTTACGCAAGAAGGCGAGGATCGCCGCCAGCACCAGAATCGCTTCCAGGCCTTCGCGCAACAGAATCAGCAGGCCGGAGACGTAGCTCAACGACCAGCTCAAGCCATCACTGCCCAGCAGCCCGGCAGATTCCTTCAACTTGGCTTTGGCCGTGTCCAGGCGTTGCTGGGCCTGGTCCAGCGGCAAACCATCCTGCAACGACTGACGGTAAGCCATCAGGGACTTTTCGGTGTTCTTGCGCACGTTGGCGTCGACGTTGTCGAGGGAACTTTCGACCAATTCGAAGCCTTCCAGATACGCCGCTACCGACAAGTCGTAAGCCTGATCGTGGTCACCGGCACGGTAAGCCGCAATGCTTTTGTCCAGCGTCGCTGCGGTGTAATCGAGCAACTGCGCAGGGCCACGTTTGACCTGCGGCGGCTGAGCGCGTTGCGCACGATAGGTCGCAGCGGCTTGCGGGCCTTCGGCGCCTTGCACTTCGGCCGGCGTCTGGCGGGCCAGATCGGCAATGTTGTAGGTCGCGTTGGCTGTTGCCGTCGCCGGCCCGGCGCTGAAGCTGGCGATGTAGGTCGCCAGGTCCCAACGCTGACGGTCATCCAGCTGATCAGCGAAGGCCGGCATGTCAGTGCCTTCGACACCCTGGCCCAAGGTGCTGTAGATCGCGTAGAGGCTCAGCTGGTCCATGCGCGCGGTATCACGCAGATTGGCCGGAGGCGGTGTCAGACCGACACCGGCCGGGCCATCGCCAGCCCCCGCGTCGCCGTGGCAGACCGAGCAATGTTGAGCGTACAGCGGCGCGCCGCGGGTGGGATCCGGCGTAATGATCGGCGCCTGACTGACTTCGTAGGCCACGGCCAGCTTCGCACCGAGTTGCCGTGCCTGGCGGGCGACGTCCGCGCCGTCCTGACGTGCAGCGATCACATTGCGTAACGTGCTGACGCCCTGCTCCAACCCGACTTTTTCCGGTTTGGCTGGCATCGCGGCGATCAAGCCTTGCAGCGCCTTGATAAATTCCAGCTGTTCTTGGTATTCGGACTCATTAATAACCTTGCCCGCTTGCACCGATTGCGGGTAATCCGCGCTGATGTAATCGAGTATATGCAGGGCTTGAGGCGCACCTTCCACGGTGTTGGCCAGCAGGTTGAAGCTGCACAAGGCAAACAGAGGGAACACCAGCCAGGCCAGGAAACGGGACGGGGCAGTCATGAATGAATCTCAATTGATAATACGAAGTAACACATTGTTCACTCTCAATGACTTTCACTCAAGCGTTGTTGTAACAACGAACAAGGTGAATGGCGTAAATTCACCGGCGACATCAAGGGCGAGAGGCTGCGTTCCGGGATGTTCAAGTGGGTGCCGCCACAAATGAAAAAGGCGACCTGAAGAGGTCGCCTTTTTTTGTGCCTGACGGTATTACATCGTCGCTTTGCGCAGCGTCGCCATGAACGCCGCCGCACCAATGAACAATCCGGCAAAGGTACGATTCATGCGTTTTTGCTGTTTGGGAGTGCGCAGCAGACGCAACACCTTGGACGCCAGCCCGGTGTAACCGGCCATGACGATCAGGTCCACGCAAACCATGGTCACACCGATGATCAGGTACTGAGCCAACAGTGGCGCATGCGGGTCAATGAACTGCGGCAACACCGCCAGCATGAACACCAACGCCTTGGGGTTGCTGATGTTCACCAGAAAACCCCGGAACACCAGCACCAGCGGTTTACCGATTTGCCGTATCGCCGCGTTATCGCTCATGTCGCTGGGCAGCGCGCGCCATTGCTTGACCGCGAGATAAATCAGATACGCCACGCCGAACCATTTGATCGCATGGAACGCCGTGGCCGACGCGGTGAGGATGGCGCCGACCCCGGCGCCGACAATCGCGATCTGCAACGCCAGGCCCAATTGCAGGCCCAGGGCGTTCCAGTAACCGCGCCAGAAACCGTATTGCAGACCACTGGACATCGACGCAATGGCCCCGGCACCGGGAGACAAACTGATCACCCAGCAGGCGGCAAAAAACGCCAGCCATGTATGAAGCTCCATCGCTCACCTCGAATCAAACTCGTAACAGACGTCTAAGCTAATGCGGCTTTGAGCCGATGACCATCAATTTTTTGCAGGATATTGCGCTGCCAACCAGCGTTTACAGCTTCAAGCCCCCATCGTCTGACGGGCCGCTATCGCGAGCAAGCTCGCTCCCACAGGCATCCGGGCTGATCACAAATCCGCAATCCAACCCAAAACCTGTGGGAGCGAGCTTGCTCGCGATAGCGGTGTGTCAGGCTAAAGAAAGCCTATTTCTCGAACCTACTAGAAGGGAAAACGTCGCTATCCACACCGCAGGCAATGGCAGCTTGAACGCTTCCTTCAGGACAGCGCCTCTAGCTCCGCCTGCATGCTTTCGAGCAATTCGAGGGCTTCCATCCAGGCTTCTTCCAGTTCGGCTTCACGCACCTTCAGCCTGGCCTGTTCGGCCAGCAGATCACGCAAGTCGTTCTTGCGTGCCGGCTCGTAGATATCGCTGTCACCGAGGCTGGCATCGATCTTCGCCAGTTTCTCATGCAGCTTGCCCAACTCGGCTTCCAGCTTGTCAGCCTCACGCTTGTGCGGTGCCAGTTGCTGACGCAACGCAGCAGCGGCCTGGCGCTGGGCTTTCTTGTCGGTCTTGTCCGGGTTGACCGGCGAGTTGCTGACCGGCGCATTACGCTGGCGATAATCCACCAGCCAGCGGGTGTAGTCTTCCAGGTCGCCGTCGAACTCCTCGACCTTGCCGTCCGCCACCAGATAGAAATTGTCAGTGGTGCTTTTGAGCAAATGACGATCGTGGGAGACCACCAATACCGCGCCGCTGAATTCCTGCAGGGCCATGGTCAGTGCCAGGCGCATCTCCAAGTCCAGATGGTTGGTCGGTTCGTCGAGCAGCAACAGGTTCGGCCGGCCCCAGGCGATCAACGCCAGCGCCAGACGGGCCTTTTCGCCACCGGAAAAATTCAGCACCGGCTCGTCGATGCGTGCGCCGCGGAAGTCGAAACCGCCAAGGAAGTCACGCAGGGTCTGCTCGCGCTCGGTTGGCGCCAGGCGCTGCATATGCAGCAACGGGCTCGCCTTGGAGTCGAGAGAGTCCAGCTGATGCTGGGCGAAATAGCCGACGACGGTGTTCTCGCCACGGGTCAGTCGGCCGGACAACGGCTCGAGCTCACCCGCGAGGTTTTTGATCAGGGTCGACTTACCCGCACCGTTAGGGCCGAGCAACCCGATCCGTGCGCCTGGGGTCAGTTGCAGCTTGACCTTCTCCAGCACGGCTCGCTCGCCGTAACCGAGTCGAGCGTCAGAGATATCAATCAACGGACTGGAGATCTTCGCTGACTCGCGAAAGACGAAATCGAACGGCGAATCGACGTGGGCGGCGGACAGCTCTTCCATCCGCTCCAGCGCTTTGATCCGGCTCTGGGCCTGGCGGGCCTTGGTAGCCTGAGCCTTGAACCGGGCGATGTAGCTTTCCATGTGCGCACGTTGCGCCTGCTGCTTCTCGTAAGCCTGTTGTTGCTGGGCCAGACGTTCGGCGCGGGCACGTTCGAAGGCGCTATAGCCACCGCGATACAGGGCGATCTTGCGCTGATCGACGTGAGCCACATGATCGACCACGGCATCGAGGAAATCCCGGTCGTGGGAAATCAGCATCAAGGTGCCGGGATAGCTTTTGAGCCACTCTTCGAGCCAGATGATGGCGTCGAGGTCCAAGTGGTTGGTCGGTTCGTCGAGCAGCAACAAGTCTGATGGGCACATCAAGGCCTGCGCCAGGTTCAGACGCATCCTCCAGCCACCGGAGAAATCTCCGACCTGGCGATCCATCTGATCGTTGGTAAACCCAAGGCCGGCCAACAATTTGCGAGCCCGGGCGTCGGCCGTGTAACCGTCAGCGCTGTCGAGTTCCGAGTGCAGGCGGGCCTGCGCGGCACCGTCATGCGCCGCTTCGGCTGCGGCGAGGTCGCGTTGCACCTGGCGCAGGCGCAGGTCGCCATCGAGCACATAGTCGACCGCCACGCGATCGAGGGTGTCGATCTCCTGACGCATATGGGCGATGCGCCAGTCCGCCGGCAAGAAGCAATCACCCGAGTCCGGGTGCAGGTCACCCAGAAGCAAGGCGAACAGGCTCGATTTGCCGGCGCCGTTGGCACCGATGAGGCCGGCTTTGTGGCCGGCGTGCAGGGTCAGCTCGGCGTCTTCTAGCAGACGTTGCGGGCCACGCTGTAAAGTCAGGTTCTGAAGTCGAATCATAATGGCGGCGGAGTCTACCAGCTTCGATCGCAACTAGCGCGAGTAGCACTATGTCCTCTGACCTGTGGAGCTTTTCCCTTGGCACTTACGCCAGTCCCGGCGTTGAATACGCGTGCCTGCAATTGCAGTCGGCGGGCGCAAATGTGTGCCTGTTGCTCTGTGGACTGTGGCTGGAGCAGCGGGGAGTCGCCTGCAACGATCATCGATTGCAGCTGCTTCGCAACGTCGCCGAGCCTTGGGACACGGATGTCGTGCGACCACTACGAGCATTGCGCCTGCAATGGAAAGCCGGCGCGAGCGATGACGCCGAGCTGAATTCGTTGCGCGAACAAGTGAAGACACTGGAACTGGAAGCCGAGCGACATCTGTTGTTGCGGCTGGAGCGATCGGCGCAGCATTGGCCGCAGTGTGAGGTGACCGAGCATTCGGCCTGGCTGGAAGGTGTGACGGCGGGTGCCGCCCACCTGGACCGCGACGCGCTGCATCAGCTGCGCGTCGCGGCAACCGGCACTTAGGAAGCGCTGGTTGGGGTGGTTGCTGCGATCGATGCCGCGGCCGGCGTTGGCGCTGGCGTGGCTGTCGAGGTGGCTGCTGCTAAAGCAGACGTTGCTACCGGAGCCGGGTTGGCTGGCTTGGCAACTGGTGCGGCGGCCGGCTTGGCGGCAACAGGTTTTTTCACCGCTGGTTTGGCCGCGACTGGCTTGGCAGCAGGTTTGGCTGCAGCAGGTTTTGCAGCGCTGGCGGTAGCCGGCTTGGCAGCAGCGGCAGGTTTAGCCGCAGCAGGTTTTGCTGCCGGTTTAGCGGCTGGTTTTGCAGCAGCTTTTACCGCTGGTTTTGCAGCTGGTTTTGCAGCTGGTTTTGCAGCAGCTTTAGCCGCGACAGGTTTGGCAGCCGGCTTGGCAGCAGGTTTTGCCGCAGCGGTTTTGGCAGCTGGTTTGGCTGCAGGTTTAGCGGCCGTTTTTGCAGCTGGTTTGGCAGCCGTCGTTTTCGCCACGGCTGGTTTAGCAGCAGCCGTTTTTGCAGCGGCTGGCTTGGCGGCAGGTTTTGCAGCTGCAGTTTTAGCGGCTGGTTTTGCCGCGCTGGCAGCGACTGGTTTTCTCGCTGCTGGTTTTGCGGCTGGCTTGGCAGCGGCTTTCACCGGAGCTTTGGCGGCAGGCTTGGCGGGTGCTTTTGCAGCAACCGGTTTGGCAGCGGCTTTCTTGGCAGGAGCCGCAGCAGGCTTGGCCGCGCGCAGGGACAACGCCTTGCCGACGGCCTCTTGTACACGGCCGACGCCCTGGGCCAGTTTCAGGCTTTCTTGAGCATCGCGCTTGAGTTGCAGGATGTAGCTGCGAGTTTCGGATTGACGATCCTTGAGGGCATCAAGCAGGTCCTCAAGCTCCTTGACCGCGTCCTTGGCTTTGGCTTGCGCCTTGGCCTTGCCGGCCGTCGCAGCGTCCTGCAGTTTGGTACGGGATTTGTGCAATTTTTCCTGCGCTTTTCCGCGCTGCTTTTCCAGTTTGGCGAGCAGTTTTTCAGCATCAGCCATGGCTTGGGAACAAGCGTTTTCCAGATGCTCGAGCAAGCTGCCCGAGAGTTGTTGGAGTAAGTGCAACGGGGTATTTACAGGCTTCTTGGTGGCCGACATGATTTACCTCCTGGCTGACGTGGGTGCGGCTCATACTAGACCTCTGCTGCTACCGCCGCTAGGGCATGTTGACAGTATCCAAAGCGCTGCGTTGCAACGAATGAAAAATCTTCTGCGCCTGCGCAAAACCAGTTCACCGTTAAGCACATTCACACTGGCATAATCCTGCGCATCTCAGGTCGGAGAGTGCCCATGTCGCGCTACCTTTTTTTATCGCTGTGCGTGTTTTTTTCCGTGGCTCAGGCCGCCGAAAAAACCAAGGAAAATGACGCTCACGATCTTGCTTACAGCCTGGGTGCCAGCCTCGGCGAACGCTTGCGCCAGGAGGTTCCGGATCTGCAACTACAGGCCCTGCTCGACGGTTTGCAGCAAGCCTATCAAGGCAAACCTTTGGCACTGAAGGACGAGCAGATCGAACAGATTCTGGCCGAGCACGAAGCGCAGGTCGCCGAGCAGCCAGCCGTTGCGCAAAGCGAAGTCGCTCTCGAAAAAGAACGGCGTTTTCTCGCCGAAGAAAAAGCCAAACCCGGTGTTCGTGAATTGGCCGATGGAATATTGCTGACAGAGCTGGTTCCGGGCACGGGCGCCAAAGCCGGCCCGAGCGGCAAAGTCCAGGTGCTGTACATCGGTCGCCTTCCCGACGGCACTGTGTTCGACCAGAACACTCAGCCGCAATGGTTCAGTCTCGATAGCGTGATCACTGGATGGCGCACTGCGCTGCAAAATATGCCGGTGGGCGCGAAATGGCGCCTGGTGATTCCATCGGCCGAAGCCTATGGCGCCGATGGTGCCGGCGACTTGATCGCGCCATTCACGCCGCTGGTGTTCGACGTCGAATTGCGCGGCGCCACGAGCTGAACAGCACCAACGAAAAACGGCGCGCAGAGCGCACCGTTTAGCTTTTTGCTGGAAGGCCGGGTCTTGCGGGAAGGGGGTTCAGGCCTGAACCGGGTCCTCTTCCTTGTGAGCGGTGTGCAGCACTTCGATCAGGCAGTCTTCCAGTTCGAAGCGTTCATGCAACAAGCCACCCAGCTCCTTGAATTTCTCCGCTACGCATTGACCTGCATCACACAGGTCATTGAAGGCGAGCAGCTTCTCGGTGATGACGTCGATGCGTGGGTAGATCGTCTCGGCCAGTTCCAATCCACGAGTGTCACCAAACGCTTTGGCTTCGCCGGTCAACTGTTCATAGATCTCGAAATGTCCGGCAGACACGTAATCGACCAGCACTCCGCAGAATTCCTGCAACGGTTTTCGGTCTTCGCCCAGAGCCTCAGGCTTCGCGCCAAGAGCATCATAGGCCCGAACCAGTTCGTGACGCTCCTGCAACCAGCGATCGATCAGCAGATGCACTCCACCCCAACGTTCCTGAGCATTCTGACAACTTTCGAGCATGGTGATCTCTCTTCCCTTGTGGGTCATGCTGCTCTACACCTGTCGCAACTTGAAAATCAAGAATCGGCCAGGCAGAGCGTCATTCGAGCAACATAATTCCAATGACACGTGCGGGCCAGATTATGCCCGCACGACAATGCCTTCAAGGTACGCACGCGATAAAGTTCATACAAGTGTTTAATCGCCCGCTAGTGCCCGGTGCGACGACTCGCCGCTGAGTGGTCGCTGAGTAGCGATCCAGACGGCACGAAGTATCTGGAGCCCCCCCTGGATCATCATCGCAACGAAAAACAGCAGACTCCACTCCGGAATGCTCAGGTCGAACAGTGTCCACGAAATTTCGGCACAGTCGGGATCACACTGCAACAACACCTGGCGCCACGCCGTGACTGTACCGGCCAGACTGCAAAACAGACCGAGCAACCAATACACAAACGTCCCGAAGGCGCCGGGACCGTGTAACGACGCTGTCAGGTAGGCACCGGTGAGCAGCGCCAGGCACATCCGCTGCAACAGGCACATGTCGCAAGGCTTTAGGCCTACCGCATATTCCAGGTAATAGGAAACGCCCAACGCCAGGGCACCTGCAATGAAAGTCATGAAGAACAAGGAACGTGAGCAGGCCAAAGGCATGGCTTTTCCGTAACAGTTGAGACAGGGGGTTACGGTAGAGGAAAGCGCGCCAGCGTTACAAGGCGGGCTTGCAGGGACACTTCAACAGAAGTGTAGGGAAATCCCGACAGGGACGAGAGGATCGGATGTAGCCCCGCGTAGGACTATGCCTGCGGGTAAAAATTCGACGAATATTCGAGCCTGGACAGCCCTTCCAAACACGCACCCTGTAGCAGCTGGCGCAGCCTGCGTTCGGCTGCGCAGCAGTCGTGTATTCAGACACCGCGCTGTTTCAGACCGATCGAGGCGCCAGGATCAAGCGACGGCTTCGCAGTCGAACGCAGGCTG
>NZ_CATKPT010000084.1:0-191289 GCF_949768125.1 Pseudomonas sp. IT-P253
TCAGCAGCAACACATACCCCGTAGCAGCTGGCGAAGCCTGCGTCCGGCTGCGCAGCAGTCGTAAATCCTGAGGGCGCGGTGAGTCTGACGCACCGCATTGTCTGACTTTACGACTGCTGCGCAGCCGGACGCAGGCTTCGCCAGCTGCTACGGATCGCGTCACGGCTTAACTGACTGGCATTAGCCCTTTGAGGCGCCTTTTTTATGCTGGATACCTGCAGTCCGGGCTGACGTCTTCGCGAGCCTGCTCCGGGCGGCGTTCCGACGAAGGGGGCCTAAAACTTGTAACCCAGGCCGACCATGTAGATGAACGGGTCCACGTTCACATCAACCTTGGCACGGGTGCCTGGCGCTACCGCATTGTTTTCCACGGTCGCGGTGGTATCGATGTCGATGTAACGCACTTGGGCATTGAGCATGATGTTGTCGGTGATCATGTAATCGGCACCGACTTGAAACGCCATGCCCCAAGAGTTATCGGCCTTGAAGTTGCTGAAGCCGTTGGACTGGGCCTCGCTGCTGAGCTGTTCGTCGTAGATCCAAGTGTAGTTGATACCGGCACCGAGATATGGCTGGAACACGGATTTATGGTCGAGCGGGTAGTACACAACGCTGAGGGTTGGCGGCAGGTGTTTCAGGGTACCGAGTCTGCCGTTGGCCGCGGCCAGGGATGTGTCTTTGAGATTCACGTTATGCTCGAACGGCGTGGCTGCGAGTAGCTCGATTCCCCAGTTGTTGTTGAGCATGTAAGCGAAGTTCAAACCCAGTTGCGTATCGCTGTTCATGGTGGCCTTGCCACCCAGGTTGGCTCCCGCCAACGGGCCTTGGTCGACCTTGACGCTGGAGCTGTCGGCTTTCGGGTTGACGGTGATTGCACCGGCCCGAACGATGATGTCGCCGGCTTCGTGGGCGTGTGCGAGCGGGGCTGCGAGCGCGAGGGCAAACAGCGAAGCGCTGAGCAATGACTTGTGCATGAGGGCTCCAAAAGGACGTTAAAAATGGTTGATGTCCAATGGTACGGAGCCGTCTGATACGGCCTTTTGACTCAGCTCAATGAAAGGGTGTTGGCCTTGGTTTTTGTGGTGGCCTTGAGGGACTATTCGCGAGCAGGCTCGCTCCCACAGGGGGTCGCATTTCAACTGTGGGAGCGAGCCTGCTCGCGAAGACTATCTTGCAAACACCCTTTGACTCGCGGATTCACTCCGGCAATTCATACACATAAATCTTCTGTGCCTCCATCTGATACCCGGCATCCGCCAACTCGCTGGTCGACGCCTTGACCTGCAACGCACCCTCGACCCAGTACGGCTGATACAGCTCATCCAGCTTCACGCCGACTGGGCTTTTCACATGCACGATCTGGTTGGACGGCGGTGGCGGTACGTGGATGCAGGCACCGAAGTACGGCACCAGCAGAAAGTCGGTGGTGCGGCCCTCTTCACTGACTTCCAGCGGCACGATGTAGCCCGGCAAGCGAATGTGCTGGCCGTCGAGGGCTTTCACCACCGGAGCATTCGGCAGGGCTTGCCTGGCCGCTGGCGCCGACTCTGCAGACAGCGCGCTGCTCATCTGCGACAGGTCGTGTAGCGGCGTCATGTTCGGTACTTCTGCCGGTGCGTCCGGCGGGATCATTTCCGACCAGGTCAGGTCTTTTGGCTGGGCCGCCCACGAGGGCAGGGCGACCAGCATCAACAGCGCAAGCAGAGCGCAGGGCATCATTAGCGTCCTCATAGTCGGATCGACAGGCCGTCGGCCAGGGATTGGCGATAGGCGCGCCAGGCCGGCACGCTGCCCATCAACAGCGCGGCGATCAGGATGCCGCCGAGCAGCGTCCATTCATATTCACTTGGCCACGCCAGCGGCAAGTACAAGCCGTAATTGGCCTGTACGTAACCCTGTGCCGCGGCGATGCACAGGTAGAGCAACCCCACACCGGCAATCACGCCAGACAAGGCCAGGGCAAATGCTTCCAGCACCAGCAGTGTCGCAATGTGCCACGGCCGGGCGCCTACCGAACGCAGAATCGCCATCTCGCGGCGTCGTTCGTTGAGGCTGGTGAGGATCGCCGTGAGCATACCGATCAACCCGGTCAGCACTACGAACAGCGACACCACAAACAAGGCCTTTTCCGCCGTGCTCATTAAACTCCACAGCTCTTGCAGTGCCACGCCCGGCAGGATCGCCAGCATCGGTTCACCGCGGAATTCGTTGATCTCGCGTTGCACCGCGAAGGTCGAAATCTTGTTGTTGAGGCCAAGCATGAACGCCGTGATCGCTTGCGGCGTCAGGTCCATGTTGCGCGCCTGATCGGCACTGATCCGACCTTCGCCCCGGGCCGGCACGCCGTTGTGCCAATCGATGTGAATGGCCTCCATGCCGCCGAGGCTGATGTGCAGCGTGCGGTCCACCGGGGTGCCGGTGCGTTTGAGAATGCCCACCACGGTGAACGGTTTGTCGTCGTGCTTGACCAGGCTAATCGCTGCGACGCCGTGGGCCAGCACCAACTTGTCGCCAAGCTTGTAGTGCAACGCGTCCGCCACTTCGGCGCCAAGCACCACTTCGAACGGGTCGGTGGCGAAGGCACGGCCGTCGGCCAGCTCCAAGTGTTGCTGATGTCCGTACTGATAGTGCTCGAAGTACGCCTCGGTGGTGCCCATCACTCGATAACCGCGATGTGAATCGCCGAGGGACATCGGGATCGCCCACTTCACTTTCGGGTTGTTGGCAAAGTGTTCGAAGCTGTCCCAGCGAATGTTGTTGGTGGCGTTGCCGATGCGGAACACCGAGTACAGCAACAGGTTGACCGAGCCGGAGCGTGCGCCAACGATCAAGTCGGTGCCGCTGATGGTGCTGGCGAAACTGGCTTTGGCTTCGGTGCGCACCCGCTCAACGGCCAGCAGCAGACAGACCGACAGGGCGATGGCGAACGCGGTGAGGATCGCGGTGAAGCGGCGGTTAGCCAGGCTGGCCAGGGCTAGTCGAAACAAATACATCTCAAACCTCGGACGGGGTGGCGGCGCGATTGAGTTCGGCCAGCGACAGGTTGCGATCGAACAGCGGCGCGAGGCTCTGGTCATGGCTGACAAACAACAGACTCGATCCGGCTTCGCGGCATTCGGCGAACAGCAAGCGAATGAAATTTTCGCGGGCGTCGTAATCCAGGGCTGAGGTCGGTTCGTCGGCGATCACCAGTTCAGGCTGTCCGATCAACGCGCGGGCAGCGGCCACCCGTTGCTGCTGGCCGATGGACAGCGAGTCGGCGCGACGGCTGAGGATGCTTTCATCCTTCAAGCCCAGGTGCGCGAGCAGGGTCGCCGCCGCCTGATCGACGCTGCCGTGGCGCTGGATCGCCCGCTCAGCGCGCAATTTGGAGAAGTGGCAGGGCAGCTCGACGTTTTCGCGCACCGAAAGAAACGGCAGCAAGTTGAACTGCTGAAAGATGTAGCCGGTGTGGTCGACGCGGAAGCGGTCGCGGGCACCGGCACCGAGTTCGGTCAGTTCCTGGCCGAGCAGCCGAATGCTGCCGCGATCGGGTTTCTGCACGCCACCGAGCAGGCCGAGCAGGGTGGTCTTGCCGCTGCCGCTGGGACCTTTGAGGAACAGGGTTTCACCCGGTTCCAGGCGAAACGCCGGGATGTCCAGCAGCGGAGGGTGACCGGGCCAACTGAAGCCCAGGTCGGACAGTTCGATGAGTGCTTGGGTCATGTGAAACCGGTCAGGTTGGTGATTAACCCTGTGGGAGCGAGCCTGCTCGCGAAGGGGATGCCAGCCTCAACATCTATGTCGACTGTCGGACCGCTTTCGCGAGCAGGCTCGCTCCCACAGTGGATCTTCAGTGAATTCAGAATTTCAGGGCGGCAGCCTTGGCGGTCACTTCGACGCCTTGCTGGCCGCTCGGGCTGATCAGTTGTACCTGAATTTTCTGGGTTGCCGGAAAGGTATTGAAAATCGTCGTCAGATCCAG
Organism: Pseudomonas sp. IT-P253; assembly: GCF_949768125.1. Lineage (NCBI taxonomy): Bacteria > Pseudomonadati > Pseudomonadota > Gammaproteobacteria > Pseudomonadales > Pseudomonadaceae > Pseudomonas > Pseudomonas sp. IT-P253. Next base: position 3,965 of record NZ_CATKPT010000084.1, read on the forward strand.
GGTTTTCAGCGCGCCGGGTGCCGAGCAGCTGAACTGGTAATGCGCGTGAATCTCGCTGTGGTCATGGTGATGTTCGTCCTTGGCATCTTCGTCATGGTCATCATCGGCGTCGGGCTTGTCACCGAACAGCGGGCTATTCAGTTCCTGTGCGGCGACCACGCAACCCGCGGCTTTGGGCAGATTGAACAGGGTCAGCGGTTTTTCCAGCTGGGCACGGGCGGCGGCGACTTTGGCTTTGTCAGGGGCAGTGGTAGCGGCGTGTTCGAAACCGACGAGGTTCATGGCCGGGCTTTCCAGTTCCAGCTCCAGGGTCTGGCCGTCCAGTGCTGCGTTCAAGCGACCGACGCCATGTTCGTGGGCGCCGAGGCTGCCGTGCTCATGATCATGTTCATCGGCAGCGTGGACGATGGCCAGCGGCAACAAGGCGAACGGCAGAGCGAGAAGCAGACGGCGCATGGCAAGTCTCCGGAAGTAAAATGAAGAAATTGTTATGTAATCTTATAACGTAAGTGCGAGGAGTTTGACCGTCTGCTTGGCGTTGCGCAAGTCGCATGGGAGCATGTCAGTCAGAAAAGTGCAGGGGCGGACTCATGTTGCGTATACGCGGAAGCATCGGCGATTGGCCGGTGGATTTGACGCTGGAAATGGATGACGGCGACTGGGCACGGCTCGGCGCACAGTTGCAGGTGGTGAAGGACGAAGCCGTTGCGTCGTCGGCGAAACCGGTGAATCAGGATGATGCGCAGTGGCAGATCGCAAAGGATTTGCTGCGCAAGGCCGGGCAATTGAGTGGGCCGGATTTGCTGGAGCAGCTTGAAGGACTGACCGGCAGCGCGGCGTCGGGCAAACGCTTGCTGGTGCGTTTGCGCCATAGCGCTGATGTGAAAGTGGTAAGTGGCGGAGATACACCGATCTACCGCTGGTTGTAGGAGCGAGCTTGCTCGCGATGGACGTCAGAGCACCGCAGTCTTTCAGACACACCGCGTTATCGTTGACGTTTTTCGCGAGCGAGCTCGCTCCTACAGGGTGGCGATTAGTACAACGCAGCGAACAACTTGCGACGGTACGTGGTCACCAGCGGGTGATCGTTGCCCAGCAACTCGAACACCTGCAGCAAGGTCTTGTGCGGCAGGCCTTCGCTGTAGCTGCGATTGCGGATGAACAGCTTGAGCAACGCATCCAGCGCCGCCTCGTACTGCTGGCGGGCCAACTGCTGAATCGCCAGTTGATACACGGCCTCATCGTCCTGCGGATTTTTCGCCAGGCGTGCTTTCAGGTCCGCTGCATCCGGCAGGTCCTTGGCCTGGCCGAGGAACTGGATCTGCGCCTTGGCGCCGGCAAGTGCAGCTTTGTGTTCGTCACTCTTTACCGCGTCGAGCACGGTTTGCGCCTCACCCAGTTCGCCACGCTCAGTCAGGCAACGGGCGTAGAGGATTAATGCCTTGGCGTTGGTGTTGTCTTCGCCCAGCAGCACTTTGAGCACCGCTTCGGCGTCGGCAAAACGACTGTCGTCGAACAGCGCCTGGGCTTGCTCGAACGGGTCGGCCGCCGACGGTGGCGGCATTTGTACGTGAGGCTCAAGCAGTGCGCGCACGGCCGACTCCGGTTGCGCACCGGCAAAACCATCGACGGGCTGGCCGTCTTTGAACAGCACCACGGTCGGCAGGCTGCGAATACCAAAACGGGCGACGATGTCTTGTTCAAGATCGCAGTTGACCTTGGCCAGCAGCAACTCGCCCTGATAGCTCTCGGCAATGGTCTGCAGCATCGGCATCAGCACTTTGCACGGCGCACACCATTCGGCCCAGAAGTCCACCAGTACCGGTTTGTGGAAAGAGTTCTCGATCACCGACTGGTCGAAATCGGCAGTCGTGGCGTCGAAGATGTACGGCGTTTCCTGACTCATGAGGGATCTCGTAAAAGCGTGAATGGGGCAACTATACGGCTTGGTGGGGGGCTGCTGAAAGCGGGTGTCTATCGGGACATGCGTAGTAGGCGGGGACGCTTTCGCGGGCAAGCCTCGCTCCTACAGGGTGGGTGTCGATTTCGAAATCAACGCGGACCTGTAGGAGCGAGGCTTGCCCGCGAAGCTTTTAGCCGCGCCGGGCATGGTAGAAACTCACATGCCGAAACTCGTCGGGCTCGGCCAGATCCGGCAGGGTCATCGCTTCCAGCATCTCGATGCGTTGATACAACGGATGGCGAAAATCCCTCACCCGTGAATCAGCCACCAGGGCCTCTCGACCGCGATTCAAAAACTCATCGAGTAATGGCAGATTCGCCCGGTCATAGAGCACATCAGCCACCAGAATCAGGTCAAACCGATTCGCTTCGGCAAAGAAATCCGTCGAGTAGCTGAGGTCTACGCCATTGAGTTGTGCATTGGCCCGACAGGCGGCAATCGCCAGCGGGTCCAGGTCGCAGGCCACCACTTCCAGCGCCCCTGCCTTCACCGCTGCAATCCCCGCGACCCCGGAACCGGCGCCAAAATCCAGCACGCGTTTGCCTTGGACCCACTCGGGAAATGCCGCCAGATAACGGGCAACCGCCAAACCGCTGGCCCAGCAGAAACTCCAGTACGGCGGTTCATGCAGAATCCGCCGGGTTTCCTCGGGACTGAACGCGCGGTCCATATTGTCGCCGTCGATCAGCCACAGCTTCAGATCGGTATCGGGCAATGCAACGGGGACAAGCTGCGCATCACCGAGCAGTTCACTTAACGCCTGTTGCAGGTCGAGCGGTGCCGTCATGGTGCTTTGACGAATTGCAGTTGGCCCAGCGCCTGCGTGGTTGGCTGGGAGATGGTCCGCGACGGCAGATGCAAGATCAACTGACCGGACTGGCTGGCGCGACCACGCAATTCAACACGGCTGCCTACCGGGAACGAATCCGGGTTAAAGCGCAGATGGAACGGCAGGATTTGATTGGTGCCGATCAGGCTGGAGCTGGCCAGCAATTGTTGCGGGCGACCCTTTTCGTCGATCACCAGCAGCGCCAGCTCGACTTCGGCGCCGGTCGGTACGCCTTGCAGGGTGCCGCTCAACTCACGCTGATAGGCGGGCAGCGGACCGAGGTCGGCCGCCTCCCTGGCTTTCTTCTGTGCCTGTTGTGACGCGGGGCCTGGCGTTGGCGGCTGGGGCTTGGGCGCGCTGCTGCCACAGGCCACCAGCAGGCTGAAAACACTGAGCAAAACGAGCGGTCTTAGGGGCATTTGCGGCTCCAGCGAGGAGAAATCCATGATCAGGCTTAATATAGCGCGTCTGTATACCGCAAACCCTATAGCTTGTCTTGCCACCGGGATGCGCTACCATGGCCCTCCCTTTTTTTGTTGCCTGCCACCATGCACTGTCCCTTCTGCGGTGCCAACGACACCAAGGTCATTGACTCGCGTCTGGTCGCCGAGGGCGAACAGGTGCGCCGCCGGCGTGAATGCCTGGCCTGCGGCGAGCGTTTTACGACGTTCGAGACTGCTGAACTGGTGTTGCCGCGCCTGATAAAAACCGACGGCAGCCGTCAGCCGTTCGACGAAGAAAAACTCCGCGCCGGCATGCAGCGTGCGCTGGAGAAGCGCCCGGTGAGTGTCGAGCGCCTCGAATCGTCGCTGGTGCACATCAAACACAAGCTGCGCGCCACCGGCGAGCGTGAGGTCAAATCCCTCGTGGTCGGTGAACTGGTGATGGCCGAGTTGCAAAAGCTCGACGAAGTCGCCTATATCCGTTTCGCTTCGGTGTATCGCCGCTTCCAGGACCTCAATGAGTTCCGCGAAGAGATCGATCGCCTGGCCCGTGAACCGGTGAAAGAATGACCACGTCCCCAGAACAAGCGATCCTCGACGCCCATTACATGGCCCACGCCCTGGAACTGGCGCGCAAAGGTCATTACACGACGCACCCCAACCCTCGGGTGGGCTGCGTGATCGTGCGTGACGGGCAGATTGTCGGCGAGGGCTGGCATGTGCGTACCGGTGAACCCCACGCCGAAGTCCATGCCCTGCGCGCCGCTGGCGACAAGGCCCGGGGTGCCACCGCTTACGTCACCCTCGAACCTTGCAGCCACCACGGCCGCACGCCGCCTTGCGCCGATGCGCTGGTGAATGCCGGTGTGGCACGCGTGGTTGCCGCCATGCAGGACCCGAACCCTTCGGTTGCCGGTCGTGGCATGCAGCGTCTGGCCCAGGCCGGCATCGCCATTGAAAGCGGTGTGCTGGAAGGCGAGGCGCGCAAGTTGAACGAAGGCTTCCTCAAACGCATGGAACACGGTTTGCCGTTCGTACGGGTCAAGCTGGCCATGAGCCTTGACGGTCGCACGGCGATGGAAAGCGGTGAGAGCCAATGGATCACCGGCCCGGCTGCGCGCTCGGCGGTACAACGCCTGCGCGCCCAGGCCAGCGTGGTGCTGACGGGCGCCGACACGGTGTTGGCGGACAATGCCCGGCTGACCGTGCGCGCCGATGAGCTTGGCCTGGATGCCGAGCAAACGGCGTTGGCCATGAGCCGTCCGCCGCTACGCGTGCTGATCGATGGCCGCTTGCGAGTGCCATTGGATGCTCCGTTCTTCAAGGCCGGCCCGGCGTTGGTCGCCACTTGCATGGCGATCGAAGAGCAATACGCCAACGGCCCGGAATGCCTGATCGTGGCCGGCGACGATGGCTTGGTTGACCTGCGCAAGTTGCTGGTCGAACTGGCCAGTCGCGGGGTCAACGAAGTGCTGGTCGAGGCCGGTCCGCGACTGGCGGGCGCGTTTGCCCAGCAAGGTCTGGTGGATGAATTCCAGATTTTCATCGCGGGCAAGTTCCTCGGTTCTACAGCACGGCCGCTGCTGGACTGGCCGCTCGCGCAAATGAAGGACGCACCCGAGCTCAAAATCATCGAAATTCGCGCGGTTGGCGATGATTGGCGAGTCATTGCCATTCCTGTGCCATCAGCGAGCGTATAATTCCTGGCCGCAGCCTAGCGACGGCTTTGTTCTCGAGGAGGACTCCATGTTTACCGGCATCATCGAATCCATCGGCAGTATTCGTGCATTGACCCCCAAAGGCGGAGATGTGCGGGTACACGTAGAAACCGGCAAGCTCGATTTGAGCGACGTCAAGCTGGGCGACAGCATCGCGGTCAACGGCGTCTGCCTGACGGCGGTTGAACTGCCGGGCAACGGCTTTGCGGCGGACGTCAGTCGCGAAACACTCGATTGCACCGCGATGAATGACCTGAAAAGCGGCAGCCCGGTGAATCTGGAAAAAGCCCTGACCCCGACCACTCGTCTCGGCGGGCATCTGGTCAGCGGTCACGTCGACGGCGTAGGCGAAGTGGTTGCCCGTACCGAAAACGCGCGTGCCGTGGAATTCCGCATCCGCGCACCGAAAGAGCTGGCCAAATACATCGCCCATAAAGGCTCGATCACCGTCGACGGTACCAGCCTGACCGTGAACGTCGTTGATGGCGCCGAATTCTTGCTGACGATCATTCCGCACACCTTGAGCGAAACCATCATGGCGTCGTACCAGCCAGGTCGCCGGGTGAATCTGGAAGTCGACTTGCTGGCCCGTTATCTGGAGCGCCTGTTGCTGGGCGACAAGGCGGCCGAGTCCACGGCCGGCAGCACCATTACCGAAAGCTTTCTGGCCCAAAACGGCTACCTCAAATCCTGAAGCTCAAATTTCGAAAGAAGGGGGGTGCCTTGTGGCGCTCAATAGCATCGAAGAACTGGTTGAAGACATCCGCCAAGGCAAGATGGTCATCCTCATGGATGACGAAGACCGCGAGAACGAAGGCGACCTGATCATGGCCGCCGAGTGCTGCCAGCCTGAACACATCAACTTCATGGCCAAGCACGCCCGTGGCCTGATCTGCATGCCGATGAGCCGCGAGCGCTGCGAACTGCTGAAGCTGCCATTGATGGCGCCACGCAACGGTTCCGGTTTCGGCACCAAGTTCACCGTGTCCATCGAAGCCGCTACCGGCGTGACCACCGGCATCTCTGCCGCCGACCGTGCGCGCACCGTGCAGGCGGCTGCGGCAAAAGACGCCAAGGCTGAAGACATCGTCAGCCCCGGCCACATCTTCCCGCTGATGGCACAGGCTGGCGGCACTCTGGCGCGGGCCGGCCACACCGAAGCGGCGTGCGACCTGGCGCGCATGGCCGGTTTCGAGCCAAGTGGCGTGATCTGCGAAGTGATGAACGACGACGGCACCATGTCCCGTCGCGCGGAATTGGAAACTTTCGCGGCCGAACACAACATCAAGATCGGCACCATCGCCGACCTGATTCACTACCGGATGATCCACGAACGTACCGTTCAGCGGATTGCCGAGCAGCCACTGGACAGCGAACTGGGCCAATTCAACCTGGTGACCTATCGTGATTCCGTGGAAGGCGACGTGCACATGGCCCTGACCCTGGGCACCGTGTGCGCCGAAGAACCGACGCTGGTTCGGGTGCATAACATGGACCCGCTGCGTGACCTGCTGATGGTCAAGCAACCGGGTCGCTGGAGCCTGCGGGCCGCCATGGCCGCGGTTGCCGAGGCCGGCAGCGGTGTGGTGCTGTTACTCGGTCATCCGCTCGATGGCGACGTGTTGTTGGCACACATCCGTGAAACCGCCGACCAGGCTACCGTGAAAAAACCGACCACCTACAGCATCGTCGGTGCCGGTTCGCAGATCCTACGGGACCTGGGCGTACGCAAAATGCGCTTGATGAGTGCGCCAATGAAATTTAATGCGATATCCGGTTTCGATCTGGAAGTTGTAGAATACGTGCCCTCCGAATAAGGCCTAAGCAGTCCGGTCCTTGATTCGCGGCTAACAAATCACTGAGGGACGCGTAGAAAATGCGTCCCGGCTCTTTAAGAGATCTAACGAATGACCCTGAAGACCATCGAAGGTACCTTCATCGCCCCTAAAGGCCGCTACGCTTTGGTAGTAGGCCGTTTCAACAGCTTCGTCGTTGAAAGCCTGGTCAGCGGTGCAGTTGATGCCCTGGTTCGCCATGGCGTGAGCGAAAGCGACATCACCATCATCCGTGCGCCTGGCGCCTTCGAAATCCCGCTGGTTGCGCAAAAAGTCGCTCAGAAGGGCGAGTACGCGGCAATCATCGCGTTGGGCGCGGTCATTCGTGGCGGTACTCCGCACTTCGAATACGTGGCTGGCGAGTGCACCAAGGGCCTGGCCCAGGTGTCCATGGAGTTTGGCGTACCGGTCGCTTTCGGCGTCCTGACCGTTGACTCCATCGAGCAAGCCATCGAACGTTCCGGCACCAAGGCCGGTAACAAAGGTGCTGAAGCTGCCCTGTCCGCTCTGGAAATGGTCAGCCTGCTGGCGCAGTTGGAGGCCAAGTGATTAGCGACGATAGCGATCGTTTCAACCCGCGCGATCCGAAACCTGCGGACGCTGGCAAGCCATCCAAGAGCGTCAAGCGTCGCGAAGCGCGTCAGCTCGCGACTCAGGCGCTGTACCAATGGCACATGGCCAAAACTTCGCTGAACGAGATCGAAGCGCAGTTCCGGGTCGATAACGATTTCAGTGATGTCGATGCCGCCTACTTCCACGACATCCTGCACGGTGTACCCGCGCACAAGACCGAGATCGATACTGCGCTCGCTCCGTGCCTGGACATCACCATTGATGAGCTCGATCCGGTTGAGCTGGCCGTTCTGCGCCTGTCCACCTGGGAGCTGATCAAGCGGGTCGATGTGCCGTACCGCGTTGTGATCAACGAAGGGATCGAGCTGGCCAAGGTCTACGGTTCCACCGATGGCCACAAGTTCGTCAACGGCGTACTCGACAAGCTGGCCCCGCGCCTGCGTGAAGCTGAAGTGAAGGCGTTCAAGCGCTAACCTGCGCTTGAATTTGCGATGGGCGAGTTTGAGCTGATCCGCAACTTCTTCGCCGCCGCGCCTTGTGCGCAAGGCGGCGAGGGCGTTGCCCTGGGGATCGGCGACGACTGCGCCTTGCTGGCTGTTCCCACTGGGGAGCAGTTGGCAATTTCCACCGACACCCTCGTGGCCGGTGTGCATTTCGCAGATCCCTGCGACCCGTTTCTGCTCGGTCAGCGTTCGCTGGCCGTGGCCGTCAGCGATTTGGCTGCGATGGGCGCCACCCCCGTTGCCTTTACCCTTGCCCTGACCTTGCCGACGGTGACCGCCGATTGGCTGGACGCCTACGCCCGTGGTTTGAATGTCATGGCGCGCAGTTGTGGCGTGGCACTGGTCGGCGGCGACACCACCCGCGGGCCGTTGAGCCTGACGATGACGGTGTTCGGACGCGTGCCGGCCGGTCAGGCATTGAGGCGAAGTGGCGCGCAGCCGGGCGATTTACTGTGTGTCGGTGGCGAACTGGGCAATGCCGCCGGCGCCTTGCCGCTGGTACTGGGTCAACGGACCGCTGATGACGCCATCGGCGATCCGCTGCTGCGCCATTACTGGTCGCCACAACCGCAACTGGCCCTCGGTCAGGCGTTGCGCGGCAAGGCCACCTCAGCACTCGATATTTCCGACGGGCTACTGGCCGATTGCGGGCATATTGCGCTCGCGTCGAAGGTCGGCATTCAGGTCGAGCGGAGTAAGCTACCAATATCGCGGGCATTAGTGGCCTTCCTCGGTCAGGCAGGCGCCGAAGACGCCGCCCTGAGCGGTGGCGACGATTACGTGCTGGCCTTCACCTTGCCGCCCGTCGAATTGCCCCGGTTTCTGGCGGATGGCTGGCCGATCCATGTGGTCGGTCGTGTGGTGACGGGGCAGGGTGTTGTGCTACTGGATGCCGACGGACAAGACATCACCCCGCAAACCCGGGGCTACCAACATTTTCGGGAGACACCGTGACAGATCATCCCAAACAGGTTCCGGCGGAATTCGTACCGCCGTCGGTCTGGCGCAATCCATGGCATTTCCTGGCGTTCGGCTTCGGCTCGGGCACCTTGCCAAAAGCACCCGGCACCTGGGGGTCGCTGGTGGCGCTACCCTTTATCCCGTTGTGGCAGATGTTGCCCGACTGGGGCTATTGGCTGATGCTCGGCATCACCATGCTGTTTGGTTTCTGGTTGTGCGGCAAAGTCGCTGACGATTTGAAGGTGCACGATCACGAAGGCATCGTCTGGGATGAAATGGTCGGAATGTGGATCACCCTGTGGCTGGTGCCGGAAGGATGGTACTGGTTGCTGGTGGGGTTCCTGATGTTCCGTTTCTTTGACATCCTCAAGCCGTGGCCGATTCGCTGGATCGACCGGCATGTGCATGGCGGCGTCGGGATCATGCTCGATGACGTATTGGCCGGGGTGTTTGCGTGGTTGGCGATGCAAGGGCTGGTCAGGCTCTTCGCCTGAGGCTGAGCAGAGAGGACGAGGGATGGCTCGGCGCTGGTCTGCGGAGATGGTTTTCGCGATGCTTTGCGCCCCGCAAACCCTGGGTATCTATCGACTGGCCTGGGTTCGCGGCTATAAGTACCAGGCTTATCTGCCCAACGTGCACCGCTACAACGAAGTTGTACGGCATACGGGAATTCTGTCGATGCTGACCCACAACCACGCCGACTACTACATCGATGCACTGACTGAAGTGGATTACATCGTCAGCCGGGCCAAGGCTCGCGCGCTGGAAGCAACCGTATCCGTTCGATTCGAACTGAACACGAGCCTTGTAGCAGCTGGCGAAGCCTGCGTTCGGCGGCGGAGCCGTCGTAAATTCCAGACCCTGTGGTATATCAAACTGACCGGGTCGGCAGGTTTCACGACGGCTTCGCCGCCGAACGCAGGCTTCGCCAGTTGCTACACGGCGTGCGTAGACTGGGGGTTGGGCAACAGTGATCTAACTTTTTGATCGTTATGCCCCATAATTCAGCCTAAGCGTCTGTAGGAACGTGCTGTTACAATGCCGCGTCTGCGAATCTCCAGTACTTATTGATCAGGAGCACACCGGTGCCTGTCGTTTTTGTCGCCGCTTCCAAGCTGCCAACGCCTTTTGCGCAATTCACCATGCACGGCTTTCTCGATGAAGAAAACGGGCGTGAGCACGTTGTACTGAGCCTGGGTGAGTTCGGCGATGGTGCTCCGGTGCTCGGCCGGTTGCATTCCGAATGCCTGACCGGCGACGCCTTGTTCAGTCAGCGTTGCGACTGCGGCTCGCAACTTGAGGCCGCCTTGCAGGCCATCGCCCGCGAAGGTCGTGGCGTGTTGCTCTACCTGCGTCAGGAAGGCCGTGGCATTGGCCTGCTGAACAAGATCCGCGCCTATGAATTGCAGGACGGCGGCGCCGACACCGTTGAAGCCAACGAGCGTCTGGGCTTTGCCGCCGATCAGCGCGACTACGCCATGTGCCTGCCGATGCTTGAGCATCTGGGCGTGAAATCCCTGCGCCTGATGACCAACAACCCACGCAAGGTCAAAGCCTTGACCGACATGGGCATCGTGGTCGCCGAGCGCGTGCCGCTGCACACCGGCCACAACCCGCACAACAAACTCTATCTGGCGACCAAGGCCAGCAAGCTCGACCACATGATGGGTAACGAGCACCAGGGCGAGGTAGACCGGGCGTGACCCGCGGTCAAGTGCGGCGACGACTGTCGGTCAACTGGTGGCAATACCTGGCGCTGGCCTTGTTGCCGCTGTTTGTGATCAACGGCGTATTTGGCCAGAGCGAGGCGTTTCTGCCGGTGCTGGCGATGCCGTTGTTCATCGCGGGTGTGGCCTCAATGTTTGTCAGCCTGAAATTTTTTGGCGGCTACAAACACGCGCTGATCGCCACCCAGAAAGCGCTTGATACCCCTGAAGAACCCGCCGCCTGGATTACGCTGGCCAGTAAGCGTCGCACCGCGTTCCTCGCTGCCGCGTTGCCAGCCTGGATCGGGGCATTGGCAGTCTTTGTCGGTCTTGAAGCCGTGCCACTGGTGCTGCTGTCGCTGTCGACTACTGTGCTGTTCTACCTCTACCGTATCCCGCGTCAACTCGGCTGATGCGCCCCGTTTGGCTGGCGGGTTTGCTGCTGGCCGTCAGCGGCTCGGCCTTGGCGGTTGAACGTGTCGTCAGCCTCGCGCCGTCTCTGTCTGAAATCGTTGTCGAACTGGGTTCAGCCGACCTGCTGGTGGGCGTGCTGGATGCCGGTGAGCGTCCTGCCGCGCTCAGTGAGCTTCCCTCGGTTGGCCGCTACGGTCAGTTGGACATGGAACGGTTGCTCAGCTTGAAGCCCGATTTACTGCTGCTCTGGCCCGGCAGCGTTGGCCCGGCGCAACGTGACCAGCTCAAGCGATTGAACATTCCCACCTACGTTGCCGAACCCGGCAACCTCGAACAACTCACTGTGCAGATTGAGGCCATTGCCACGCAGCTCGGGCGACCCGAACGTGGCGTGTCATTGGCAGCGCAGCTGCGGCATCGACTCGAATCACTGCGCCAGCGCTATCGTCGGGATGAGCCGGTACGGGTGTTTTATCAGGTTTGGGATCGGCCGCTGTACACCGTCGGTGGCGGACAGATCATCAGCGACGCGCTCGACGTGTGCGGCGCGCGCAATGTATTTGCCGACCTGACGTTGCCGGCGCCGCAGGTCAGCGTTGAGGCGGTCTTGCAGCGCAATCCCGAGCTCATCCTGGCCAGTGATCAGGCGCAGCTTGATGCCTGGAAGGCCTGGCCGCAGGTCACTGCGGTGGCGCAAGGGCAATTGTTGTTGGTGACAGACAAAGGCCTGGAGCGGCCGAGTGGGCAGATGATCGAAGCCACGGCCACGTTGTGCCACGTCATCGCGCCCAGTCGTTGAGACCGAGGTGTGGCCATCGCGAGCAAGCTCGCTCCCACAGGGTATTCGTGCCGCTCATAGATCCAATGTGGGAGCGAGCTTGCTCGCGATGAGGCCGTCCCAAACACTACAAATCTCAGGTCAGAGCTCCGGCGTCCAGGTCACCCCAAACATCCACGCCCGACCTTCCTCTCGATATCCATACTGACTGCCTTCATGGCTATACAACGCCCGGCTGTAGCCTTTATCCAACAGGTTGTCGAGCTTCAGCTCAAGCTTGATTTCACGGTTGAGCTCCCAGCTACTGCGCAACCCCAACAAGGCGTAGCCAGCCAATGACTGTTGATTGTTCAAGTCGTCATAACTGCTGCTGACCGCTTGCCAACTGGCGCCGAGGCCCAGGCGATCAAACTGTCGATCCAGATCCAGGCTTAGTGTCCGCCGTGCACGACGGGCGAGGGTATGGCCGGTATCGAGATCACGCGGGTCGATGATCGCTATGCCAAGGTTACTCTGCCAGCCGAACAACTCCTGCTTCAACGCTGCTTCGAAACCATTGATGCGTGCCGACGCCACGTTCTGCGGGCGGGAGTTGCTGCCGAAAATAATCGCGTCTTCCAGGTTCGTGCGATACAGCGACGTTTCCAGTCGGCTGCTGTCAGTCAACTGACTGCGCCATTGCAGCTCGTAGCTTTTCGAGGTTTCAGGCTTGAGGTCCGGGTTACTGAAATCCGGGTAGTACAGGTCGTTGAAAATCGGCGCTCGGAAGCCTTCGCTGTACGTCAGCAATACATCGTTGTCCGGGTTCAACGGCAGGGTAAAGGTGCCGCTCCAGCTGTTCTGGCCGCCAAACTGCTGGTTCTGGTCGCGGCGCAGGCCCAGTTCTGTGGAGAAGCTGTCCGCCTGGTAGCGATGCTGAACAAACACCGCGCGGTTCCAGCGACTGTCCTCGTCAAACGGCGTGCTGCTGTTGATTCGGTCTTCGTACCAATCGCCGCCAAGCAGCAGGCTATTGCGCGCATTGAGCGTCAGGTCGTTCTGCCAGTTCACCGAGTCGCGGTACGTGTTGAACACGCTGCGTTCGTCGCTGAGTTTGTCGAGGGTCTTTTCGCGGTTTTCGCTGTGGCCGAATTCGACACGGGTTTTCCAGAGGTCATTCACCCGTGCATCGACGTAGCTGCTGGCGCTGCTCACATCGAATTCGCTGTAAGGCTGTTGCTGGACCGACTCGAACGTGTCTGGGTCGAAGCGGCCGAACGGATTGTCGAACGCGCTTTTGCCGCGGTTATCCAGTAGGTTGGCGCCGATTTCGATGTCATCGGTGAGGGCGTGGCTCAGGCTGACACTCAACGATTTGTTGCGGTACTCGTCGTGATCGCCGTCGCTTGGGTACGACTCATGAGTGCGATTGATGCCAGCGGTTTCATCGAGGCTGGTGCCGAGGTTGAAGCGGGTTTTATCGTCGCCACCGGACAATCCGAGGCTGCGCTCCCAGGTCTGATTGCTGCCAAAACCCACGTGCATTCGCGAATGCAGGCCTGCCTCGTCGCCACGTCGGGTGAAGATCTGGATCACCCCGCCAATTGCATCGCTGCCATAAATCACCGAGCGGGAGCCGCGCAGCACTTCTACGCGCTCGACCTGTTCGATGTTGATGTGTTGCAGGTTGCTGTCGCCGGAGGTCGAGTTGCCGATCCGTTGACCGTCCACCAGCACCAGGCTCTGCGCCGAATTGGTGCCGCGAATATAAATCCCGGGCAGGCTGCCGCGCCCGCCGGTTTGTGCGACTTGCACGCCCGGCACCCGCCGCAACAAATCCGTGACGCTGTTCGGTTGCAGGCGATCGATGTCGTTGCGGGTGAACACGGTGTTGGCGGCGCTGCTGTCATTGCGTGCTTCGACCTGGCGGTTGGCGCTGATCAGCACGTCGGGCAGTTTCAGGGCCTGGTCGCGTTCGAAGGTGTCGGCCAGGAGCTGACCGGCTGGCAGCAGGGTCAGCGTCAGGGCGAGAGGGGAGAGTTTCATCGGGCAGTCCGCGAACACAATTTGAAGGGCACAAAAACTACTGTGGGAGCGAGCCTGCTCGCGAAGACGGTGTGTCAGTCAACGACGATGTTGACTGTCAGTCCGCTATCGCGAGCAGGCTCGCTCCCACAGGGTGTTGCGTTTAGATGTTCAGCAGTTGCAGGCGTTGGCGAACCGAAGCCTCGATCCCGGCCTCGTCCAGTCCACACTCGGCGAGCATTTGCGCAGGCTTGGCGTGCTCGACGTAAATATCCGGCAAGCCCAGGTGCATCACCGACTTGAGGATGTTCTCGCGGGCGAGGAACTCGCTGACCGCGCCACCGGCGCCGCCCATGATTGCGTTCTCTTCGATGGTCACCAATAGCTCGTGGTTGCCGGCGATTTCACGAACCAGTGCTTCATCAAGCGGTTTGACGAAGCGCATGTCGACCACGGTGGCATCCAGCGTCTCGGCGACTTTCAGCGCCTCGGCCAGTTGCACACCGAATACCAGCAGGGCGACTTTGCTGCCCTGGCGGCGAATCACGCCTTTACCTATTTCGATCGGTTGCAGGTCTTTCTCGATCGTTGCGTTCGGGCCGGTGCCGCGCGGATAGCGCACTGCCGCCGGGCCGTTATACAGGTGACCGGTGGTGAGCATCTTGCGCAGTTCGTTTTCGTCGCTCGGGGTCATCACCAGCATGCCGGGGATGCACCGCAGGAAGGACAGGTCGAAGCTGCCCGCGTGCGTCGGGCCGTCTTCGCCCACCAGACCGGCGCGGTCGATGGCGAACAGCACGTCGAGGTTTTGCACCGCCACATCATGCACAAGCTGGTCGTAACCGCGTTGCAGGAACGTCGAGTAGATCGCCACCACCGGTTTCGCGCCTTCGCAGGCCATGCCGGCAGCGAAGGTCACCGCGTGTTGCTCGGCAATCGCTACGTCAAAATAGCGCAGCGGGAAACGCTCGCTGAAGGCCACCAGATCGGAGCCTTCTTTCATCGCCGGAGTGATCCCGACCAGGCGCGGATCAGCGGCGGCCATGTCACACAACCATTCGCCGAACACACCGGAATACTTTGGCCCACCGGCTTTCTTCGGCGCGGCGGCCGGAGCGTCCAGCGGTTCGAGTTTGGTGATGGCGTGGTAACCGATCGGGTCGACTTCCGCCGGGGCGAAGCCTTTGCCTTTCTTGGTGACGATATGCAGGAACTGCGGGCCTTTCAGATCGCGCATGTTGCGCAGGGTGGCGATCAGCGTCGGTAAGTCATGGCCATCGATCGGGCCGATGTAATTCCAGCCCAACTCTTCGAACAGCGTGCCGGGAACCAGCATGCCTTTTGCGTATTCTTCGGTGCGACGGGCAATTTCCCAGGCGCCTGGCAGGCGCGACAGGACCTTTTTGCTGCCTTCGCGCATGCTCGCGTAGGTGCGGCTGGAAAGGATTTTCGCCAGGTAGTTCGACAGCCCGCCGACGTTGTGCGAGATCGACATGTCATTGTCGTTGAGGATCACCAGCATGTTGGCGTTCACTTCCGGCGCGTGGTTCAGCGCCTCGAACGCCATGCCGGCGGTCAGCGCGCCGTCGCCAATCACCGCGATGGCCTTGCGATCACTGTTCTGCAGGCGGGAGGCAATCGCCATGCCCAGCGCGGCGCTGATCGATGTGCTGGAATGACCGACGCCAAAGGTGTCGTACTCGCTCTCGGAACGACGCGGGAAGGCAGCAACGCCGTCCTTCTGGCGCAGGGTGCTCATGCGCGCGCGACGGCCGGTGAGGATTTTGTGCGGATAGGCCTGATGACCCACGTCCCACACCAGCCGGTCGTCCGGGGTGTCGAAGACGTAATGCAACGCGATGGTCAGCTCGATGACGCCCAGGCCGGCACCGAAATGCCCGCCGGTCTGACCGACCGTGTAGAGCAACTCCAGGCGCAACTCATCGGCCAGGGTTTCCAGCTCGGCTTCGCCTAACCGGCGCAGGCCGTCCGGCGTGTTGGCACGGTCGAGCAGGGGCGTGGTCGGGCGCTTGCGGGGAATCTCATGAAACGTCGTGGGCATCAGGCGAATCGTTATAGGTATAAAAGATGCGGCAGTTTACCTGATGCATCGCCCCCTGCCCACGCGTTGGTTTTAAGTTGGCTGATACGCCGTCAGCTACGGCGTTCGACGATATAACGGGCGAGATCGCGCAAGGGCTCCGCTGCCGCGTCAAACGGTCGCAGCGCATGCAGGGCCTGATCGCGCAGTTCCAAAGCGTAAGCCTTGGCCGCGTCGAGGCCGAGCAGGGCCGGGTAAGTCGGCTTGTCGCGAGCGATATCGGCGCCCTGGCGCTTACCGAGCGTCTCGGTATCGCTCTCAACGTCGAGAATATCGTCCTGCACCTGAAACGCCAGACCAATGGCCTGTGCATACATCTGCAAAGACTTCAGCTCGTCTTTGTCGGCACGGCCGCTGGCCAATGCGCCGAGTTTGACGCTGACCTCAATCAGCGCGCCGGTCTTGTGCCGATGCATGGTTTCCAGGGCTTTCTGATCGAGCTTCAGCCCCACGGAGCCAAGGTCAATGGCTTGCCCGCCGACCATGCCGGCCGGCCCCGCCGCCAACGCCAGCGCGCTAACCATCTGCAGACGGATTTCAGCGTCCGACAAACTGAAGCGCGGGTCGAGGAGGGCGCTGAAAGCCAGGCTCTGCAAGCCGTCACCGGCCAGAATTGCGCAGGCTTCATCGTATTTCTTGTGCGTTGTCGGCTGGCCGCGACGCAGATCGTCATCGTCCATCGCTGGCAAATCGTCGTGCACCAGGGAGTAAGCGTGAATCAGCTCCACCGCGCAGGCGGCGCCGTTAGCTTGTTCAGCCTTGCCACCCAGCGCTTCGCACGCCGCATAGGCCAGCAGCGGGCGCACACGCTTGCCGCCGTTCATCACGCTGTAGCGCATGGCTTCATACAGCCGCGCCAGCTCAGGGCTCGGTGCGTTGAACAGGGTTTCCAGGGCCGCGTTGACCCGGGCCTGGCTGATCGCCGAATACGCTGCAATCATTCTGGCTGATCCGCGTCGAAGGGTTCCTCGGCCAGCTCGCCATCACGCTCAAGCAGCACTTGAACCTTCTGCTCGGCCTGGGCCAGCGCCGCCTGGCAATCGCGGGTCAGACCGATGCCTTGCTCGAAAGCCGTCAGCGAGTCTTCCAGCGACAATTCGCCGTTCTCCAGTCGCTCCACCAGCGTTTGCAGGTCAGCGAGAGATTGTTCGAAATCCAGTGCAGCTTTTTTGCGGGCCATGGCGGCTATTTCCGGTTGACGTTAAACCGGCGCGACACTAGCAGACATAGGGGGGTGGGGCAAATGGAGGGGGCTTGTTTCCATCGGGTCAGGTCCCGTTGCTGTCCAAATAATTGACCTGATATCGGGTGCTGCGGTCAGCTCCAGACAGCCAGGCGGTATCCGGCTCTTTTTGTCGGCCGAATGTGTGAGCTATTCGGCTCACCGTCCAGTAACTCGTCAGTGCGCCCAGCGATTCAGAAGAAACGGCCGGCCATCCATCAGTCACTCTGATCCGCTGTGGACAGCACCTCATTGATCTTCCAGCAGTCATTGTTCTTGACCAGCAGCACATCAACGATCTGCGTCGTATCGGGTGTATTGCCCAACGTGACCTGCTCCCTGGCAGAGGCTCCCTGCGTAAGCGGCTCACTTACCTTGATTTGGGTGAGCCATTCTTCCATATAGTCTTGAGCCTTGATGAAATAGTCCTCTTCCAGCCCATCCGGGCTGGCTATCTGCTTTTTGATCTTGCCGATCAGATCGTCCGAAACGTACTGCTTCATCTGCGCAATATCATCGGTCAGCGGGTCTTTTTCATCGCTGAAGCTTTGCAGGTACCAGTTATAGAACGCTTCGGCCGCGGGTTTGGGAGAGCTGGCGCAGTCGGCGAAAGCAGCGGTGTGATGAAAAACCACGGCGGCGAGCAGCAGGGGGAGCAATTTTTTCATGGTTGTGACCTTGCAGAGGCGATGGTTTCGGGCGATGCGCAGGGCAGCCGTCGAGCCTGTTCAGGCACCCGATAGGTTGGGCGTTTTGGGGACGGGCGGTCAAGGGACCGCTCATGGACTGACACGGGGACAATCCACTGCCGCGTGTTGACATTGGGCTGACTTTTCGATCGTCAATAAAATGGCGCAATATTAAATATTACCGTTTGTCCGCAATGTTGGGTTTTGGCGATAACAAATTATTGACACTGGCAGTCCGACATCATCACAATTGCGCGCCGTTGCCGAGGTCGTAAGAGAGTCTGGGAATGGTGATCGGCGGAGAAAGTAATGTCTGGTCTTTTTCCCGCTGGTCAATATTGCTTTGAAAGGCCGCTCCCTCAGCATCACAGGGGCTGCCTGGCAGTGCGACATCCTGTTTTTGCTGACTAAGTCTGACACTGAGCCTGGCTCCGAGTGTTTGTATCAGTCGTCAACAATATGACTCCCTTGCAAGGCTATACCAGAGGGGAGGTGTTGATCGTGCCGCATCCGGTTCGCAGGGAAGGGAGCTACATTTGAGTCAGGTCACCTTAGCCATCCGCCATTTGCGTGATGAGCAGGTTCTGTTGCGTGAAGGCGGGCTTTATTGGGTGGCCGTGGATCAGGCGAGCGATTCTGCCGCGCTGGTGGTCCAGTGTCTGGCAGCGATGCCGGCCAATGCGCGAGCGACGTTGGTGTGCTGCGGGCATTCGAGTCAGGACCTGGCCCAGAAACTGGCGGCAGATACCGGTCCCGGTCACCTGAAGCTGTTCGATGTCGAGAGCGCCGACATCGGCCTGACCCTCAAATCGCTGGTCGGCGAGCTGACCCGTGCTGCTCCGATTGCCGGCAGCACCATTGTGCTGATGCTACCGGACAGCGCATGGCAGAGCGACGTCGCGCCAGCGCTGCGGCATTGCTGCCAGTCCCTCCGGCAATGGCTGGGCGGGCGCCGATGCACCCTGTTGGTGGTCAGCCATGGCCAGACGCCTCAACTGCATGAGCATTTGTTGCGGCTCAACGATACGCTCTCCGGGCTTGCTCAACTCTATCGCCGTGATGGTGGTATTCGCTATCAATTGCACTACTGGCACAGCGAACTGGGTGTGTGCAGCGGGCAGGAGTTCGAGCTTGAGTTGCGGGCGGACGGTTTTGCGCTCTCGGTCAATGAACAGGCCAATGTGCAACTGACTCACACCGATGACCAGCGTATCTACCTGACCCAGCGTTCGGTGCTTGAAGGCTCGCCGCCATTATCGGATCAGTGGCGGTTGTTCGAGAACCGCGAGGATTTGCTCCAGCAAGCCAGCGGCGCTCGTGCAGCCAGCATCATCATGGCCATCGACACCAACCTGCAGGTCGAAGAGCTGGCCCGTCAGATTCACGCCCTGCGCGAGCGCTGCGGCATTGCGCTGAAGATCATCGTGCGCGAGATGGAGCCCTGCCTGCGTTATCGGGACGAGCGTTTGCTGGTGTCCTGCGGTGCCAACATCACCGTGCCCTATGGGACGACGCTGGCGCACTTCTTCAGCATCATCGACAGTGCTCAGGGCCAGACCTGGCGCCGGAGCCGCACCACCGACTTCCAATCGCTATTCGAACGACTGCGGCCGCCCACCGAACGTGGTCTGTTAACGCCCCGGGAATTCATCAGCACGGTGGAGCGCGTCTACAATGGTGCCTCTGGCGAAATCAGCCACCAACTGCTCAAACTGATCCCGCGCGGTGGTCTGGAAATCGAGCAGTACCTGAATCAAATCGGCTTACGTCGTTTCGGTGACGTTGCCTGCGTGGTCAACGGTGCTTTTTATCTGTTCCTGTTTGCCTGTCGCGCGGACGGGCTGGAACCCGCATTGGGGAATATATGCCGGCTGGCCTGGCGGGATCTCTTCAGCAACTTCGAGATTTTCCCCGGTGTTGACGCGTTGCCGCGCGAGGACTTCCTCACGGCGGCCTTGCTGCCTCCCACGTTCGTTCTGGCAGAAGAACGCATGGCCGGTAGCTCCTCCGAAGCTGCCGGGCGCGCCGCCTATTCGCCTCGACGCACCACACTACCCGTTACGGACCCCTGTTCATGAGTTATTCCGAGCTGATCCAGGTGATTGGCCTCAGTAGCCTGCTGACCCTGGCACTGGTCGTGGTACTGATCAGGTTTGGTCGCCATTTTCTTTCCGTCGTGCAGGGCCTCTTGCCTCCGCGTTACCTCAAATCCCGTGGTGTGCGTCGTCGCGCTCCTGACCAAGGCGAGCCCCATGAGCCGGTATGAAGTCATTAGCCCGGCGTCAGTACGCGTCTGGCCGGGCCTGGGTCCCTGGAATCTGTATTTCATCCTCAAGTTCGCACTGTTGTGGGCGGGTTACCTTAACCTGCAGATAGTGCCTAACCTGGTGTTCGCTGCGGCGTTGCTGCTGCCGTTGCCGCATCGTTATCTGCGTATCCTGCGCACAGTCATCGCGATCCCCGTGGGTGCTGCGCTGTTTTATCAGGACACCTGGTTCCCCCCCTTCAGCCGCTTGCTGGCCCAGCCGGGTGTGCTGGATTTCTCCGGCGCATACGTGGTCGAGCTGGTGGGTCGTTTCATCGACTGGAACCTGTGTGCGCTGCTGGCTGTGCTGGTGGTGGTTTATGCCTTCGTCCGGCACTGGCTGCGCCTGACCACCCTGAGCGTGTTGGGTTTGGCCTGGCTGGCCAGCGCCAATGTGCTGTCCCTGCACTCTGACAGCGAGCCGGTTGCGGCGCCAGCCAGTAGCACCTCCGTGGCTGCGGTGAGCACGGCCGTCCCGGACAGCGCGACACTGGAAGCCTACCTGCAAAAATTCTATAGCACTGAGGCCGGGCGTCAGGTGGAGTTCAAGCCTGCGACTTCTGCTGCGCAGCCTTTCGACCTGTTGCTGATCAATATCTGTTCCATGGCCTGGGATGATCTGGAAGCCGTGGGCCTGCGTGATAACGCGCTGTTCCAGCAGATGGACGTGGTTTTTGACAGCTTCAACTCGGCCACTTCCTACAGCGGCCCCGCGGCCATCCGCCTGTTGCGCGCCAGTTGTGGGCAGGTTCCGCACAGCAAGCTCTACGGCACAGCCCCGGAGCAGTGCATGTTGATGGACGATCTGAGCAAGCTGGGCTTTTCCAGCGAAGTGATGCTCAACCACACCGGGAAGTTCGAAGGCTTCCTTGACGAAGTCCGCGCCCAAGGTTCATTGCCGGGCCCTGCTGTGAGTACCAGCAAGTTGCCGCGTGCATTGGTGGGCTTCGACGGTTCGCCGATCCTGCGCGATGCTCAGGTGCTGGACACCTGGTGGAAGCACCGCGAAGAAGAAAAGAGCGATCGCGTGGCGCTGTTCTACAACACCACCACGCTGCATGACGGCAACCGTGTGCTGACCGCTGATGGCGGTACCAAAAGCAGCGATTACAAACCGCTTGCCCAGGGGCTGATCGATGATCTCAGTGGCTTCATAAAACAACTGGAGCTCAGTAACCGTCGGGTGGTGGTGGTGATCGTGCCGGAGCATGGCGCGGCGCTGCATGGCGACCGCATGCAGATATCCGGCATGCGCGAGATCCCGAGTCAGTCCATCACTCACGTGCCGGTCGGTATCAAGTTGGTGGGCATGGGGCACAACCCCAATGCCGCCCCCCTGCACGTTACCGAACCGAGCAGTTTTCTGGCCCTGTCGGAGCTCATCAGTCGCCTGTACAGCGCCCAACCCGAGGCGGATGGCCAGGGTCCCAGCTGGCCGGCCCTGCTGAGCAACCTGCCGCAGACGGCGGCAGTCTCTGAAAACTCTGGCACCGTGGTCGTTGACTACGGCGGAAAACCTTACATTCGAATCAAGGAGAAAGCAGGATGGCTGCCCTACCCACAGCGCTTCAAGTGAAGGCCAGGGTGCAGTCGCGTGCGGATCGTGCCGATGACATCGCCCGCCTGAAACTGGAGCTTGAGCTGCCCGAACTGGACTACGTGGACACGTCTGCGCAGATTGAATTGCAAAAGGCCCTGCATCGCTGGCCGCTGCTGGCGGAGATGGAGCGCCTGCAACCGGCGGTCCAGCCGATGACGCATAAGTCCGAAGTGGAGACGCTGCCGTGACCTCCCTTAGTCTGCGTGGTCTGCGTGGCGGTGTCGGCACTAGCTCGCTGCTGGCAGCCACGGGCCATGCATTGCACAGTCTTGGCGAGCGCGTGTTGCTGGTCGACATGTGCCCGGAGAACCTGCTTCGCCTGCACTTCAACGTCAGCGTCAGCGAACCCGGTGGTTGGGCGCGCGCCATGATCGACGGGGAGGGTTGGAACACCCAGGCCTGGACCGTGGAGCCGGGATTAAGCGTGTTGCCTTACGGCCGCCTGAAACTGCAAGAGCAGGATCAAATCGAGCAGCGCCTGCTAAACGAGCCGAGTCTATGGCGCCGTCGACAGGTGAGCCTGGCCGAACACTTTGACTGGATTCTGTTCGATGTGCCCTTGCGACTGCCCGGTCATGCTCGTGTCGGCCCTTGCACGTTGCGCCTGCAGATTGTCGAGGCGGATGCCGCCTGCCATGTGCTGTTGCAGCAGGAAGAAGCCCCCAGCGAGCATCTGCTGATCAACCGCTTCGACCCGGTCAGCCAATTGCAGCGCGACCTGCTGCTGATCTGGCGCAAACAGTATGGTGCCCGCCTGCTGCCACTCAACGTGCATCAGGATGAAGCCATGCGCGAGGCCCAGGCGTTCAAGAAGCCGGTGGGTGCTTATGCCGAAGGCAGTCTGGTTGCCCAGGATGTGCTGAGCCTGGCCACCTGGTGCCTGACCCGACGCTTGGGGACGGTATGATCGCTCGCGTTTTCCCTTATGCTCACCTGCGTCAGCGCTATGACTGTGCGCCGCCCGTTGCGCTGCTGCTGGCGACAATGAGCGCCCTGGCATGGCTGCTGTTGCGTCTGGAGTCACCGAACTGGCGCGCTGTGCTCGATCAGCCAAAGCGCTGGTATCCACAACTGGCCAACAAGGCTCCGAGCCTGGGCGACCCGTTGCGCTATGCGGTGCAAAGCTTCTGGCTGCTGCTGGTTTGCCCGGCCAGGCCGCGGGCGCGGACGCTGTCGACCCCGACCTGGCTCAAAGCCGTCGGGGCGCTGTACCTGCGGCTGTGGGCGTGGATTGGCAAGGTGCTGGAAGAATTACCCCGGCGCGCGGAGGCCAGCGAGCAGATTCGCCAGAGCAGCCATTGGTGGAAAGGCCTGGACCGTCACAACCAACGATTGGTCAACGCGGCCATCGGTGTCGTCGCCTTCATTTTTACGATGCTGTGCATCACCGAGCCCTTCGGCTACGTCGCCCAGCTGGTATTCGTCTTGCTGCTGTGGGGCCTGGCCATGCTGGTGCGGCGGGTTCCGGGACGCTTCCCGACGTTGTTGATGGTGGTGTTGTCGATCATCGTCTCGTGCCGTTACCTGTGGTGGCGCTACACCTCGACCCTGAACTGGAACCAGCCTCTGGACCTGGTGTGCGGGATGATCCTGCTGGTGGCCGAAACTTATTCCTGGGTGGTGCTGATCCTGGGCTACATCCAGACGTGCTGGCCCCTGGGCCGCAAACCGGCGCCGCTGCCGCGCGACACGCGCAAGTGGCCCAGCGTCGACCTGTTGATTCCGACCTACAACGAAGACCTGTCAATCGTGCGGGGTACCGTGTACGCGGCCATGGGCATCGATTGGCCGGCTGACAAGCTGAACATCTGCATTCTCGACGACGGCAGACGCGAGAGTTTCCGCGAGTTCGCCGCCGAAGTAGGGGTGGGCTACATCACTCGCAGCGACAATCGTCACGCCAAGGCCGGTAACCTCAATCACGCGCTGAAGCAACTGAGCGGAGAGCTGGTCGCCATTTTCGACTGTGACCACATACCGGTGCGCTCATTCCTGCAACTGACCACCGGAGGCTTTTTGCGTGATCCAAAACTGGCGCTGGTGCAGACCCCGCACCATTTCCTGTCACCGGACCCCTTCGAGCGCAACCTCAATGTATTCCGCGAGCACCCTAACGAAGGTGAACTGTTCTACGGGTTGATTCAGGACGGCAACGACATGTGGAACGCCGCGTTTTTCTGCGGCTCATGCGCGGTGCTGCGGCGCAGCGCGCTGGACGAGATCGGCGGCTTTGCTGTCGAAACGGTTACTGAAGACGCCCACACGGCACTACGCCTGCACCGCAACGGCTGGAACTCGGCCTATATCAAGGTGCCGCAAGCGGCCGGCCTGGCAACGGAGAGCCTGTCAGCGCACATCGGCCAGCGCATTCGCTGGGCCCGTGGCATGGCGCAGATCTTCCGCACCGACAACCCCTTGCTCGGAAAAGGCCTGACCTTCTTCCAGCGCATCTGCTACGCCAACGCGATGATGCACTTTTTGGCCGGACTGCCGCGCCTGGTGTTTCTGATGGCGCCACTGGCGTTTTTGTTTTTGCATGCCTATATCATCTACGCCCCGGCGCTGATGATCCTGCTGTACGTGCTGCCGCACATGATCCACGCAAGCCTCACCAACTCGCGGATGCAGGGTGCCTATCGTCGGACGTTCTGGGGTGAGGTGTACGAGACCGTACTGGCCTGGTACATCGCGCGCCCCACCACCGTGGCTCTGTTCAACCCCAAGAAAGGCAAGTTCAACGTCACCGCCAAGGGTGGCCTGATGGAGCAGAACCAGTTTGACTGGAAAATCGCCCAGCCGTACTTGCTACTGGCGTTGCTGAACATTGCCGGCCTGGGTTTTGCCGTCTGGCGTCTGATCTGCGGCCCCCGCGACGAGATCGTCACCGTTGTGGTGAGCATTCTCTGGGTGGCCTACAACCTGCTGATCATCGGGGGCGCCATGGCGGTCGCCGCGGAAGTGCGCCAGGTACGCCAGACTCACCGTGTATACGTCAAGTTACCCGCTGCGGTGCGTCTTGAGAGTGGTCACTGTTACCCAGGCATGTTGCAGGACTATTCCGACGGTGGCGCAGGCATCCAGCTCGACACCCCGCTGTCGTTAGCGGTGGGCGGGAGCATCTCGCTGATGATGCAGCGCGGCACCCGTGAATTCCTGTTCCCGGGCTATATCAGTCGCAGCCACAAGAACTTCATCGGCATCAGCTTCACCCGCCTCAATGCACAACAGAAAATCGACTTTGTGCAGTGCACGTTTGCCCGCGCCGACGCCTGGCTCAACTGGGGCGAGAACTTCAGCCCGGATCGCCCGCTGCACAGTTTTGTGGACATTCTCAAACTTGGAGGCACGGGTTACTACCGCCTCTACGAATACCTGCCAGCCTGGATCCGCCGCATCGCCGGCCCACCTTTGCGAATGTTGCGCTGGTTGGTCAGTTTCCTGCCGCGCATGCCTGCGGCTGCCCCAATTCCCAACTCCCCATCAGTGAGCGCACCATGAGCCGCTACTTCAGCAAATCCCTTGTTGCCAGTCTGGCGCTCCTGGCCGCCGGTTGCGCCTTGGCCGCCACCGCACCTGTTCCTGCTCCTGTGTCTGTCGCGCCGGCCGCGATCAGCAACGTGCCGAGCTGGAGCACCGCGTACAGCTTCGAACAGTTGGGCCGTCCCGCCGACAGCCTGTTGCTGGGCATCCACAATAGCGACCAGATCGAATTCAGCCTGCGCCGCGATCGCATCGCCAGTGACGCGAAACTGCAGCTGGAGTACACGCCGTCGCCGTCGCTGCTGCCACAGGTCTCGCATTTACGTGTGTACCTCAACGACGTACTGATGAGCGTTGTGCCGATCGAGAAGGACCAGTTGGGTAAGAGGGTCAACCAATCGGTAGCCCTGGACCCGCGTCTGATTTCGGACTTCAACCGCGTGCGTCTTGAGTTCGTCGGCCACTACACCGATGTCTGTGAAGATCCGGCCAACAGCACGCTGTGGTTGAACGTGGGGCGCAGTAGTCAGATCCAATTGCAGGAGCAGGCACTGACGCTCAAGAACGACCTGGCCTATTTTCCGATGCCTTTCTTCGACATCCGAGGCCAGGACAAGCCGGTCATCAATTTGGTCTTCGCCGATGCGCCGACCCTGGGCGAGCAGCGTGCAGCCGGTATCCTGGCGTCCTATTTCGGCAGCCAGGCTGCTTGGCGCGGTGCACAGTTCCCCGTTCTGTTCGACCAGCTGCCGCCCGCCGATGAACACCATCGCGCCAAGTCGGTCCTTGTCTTCGCCACCAACGATCATCGCCCGTCCTTCCTGGCTGACAAAAACAAGTTCCCGGCAGTGGAAGCGCCTGTTGTACAGATGATCGACAACCCGCAGGATCCGTACAGCAAGATGTTGCTGGTGTTGGGTCGCAACGACGATGACCTGGCTGTGGCAGCCCGCGCCCTGGCCTTGGGCGCAGGCGCGTTCCGTGGCACGCACGTGACTGTCAACAAGGTCGAGCAGCTCAAACCTAGGGTGCCTTATGACGCGCCGAACTGGATGCGCACGGATCGCTCGGTACGTTTCGCCGAGTTGATCAAGTACCCCGAGCAGCTTCAGGCCAACGGTCTGCAGCCACGGTCCATCACGGTGGACGTGAATCTGCCGCCTGACCTGTTCGTCTGGCGTAATCAGGGGATCCCGCTGCAAACCAAGTTTCGTTATACGCCACCGTCGGTCAACGACGAGTCGCGCTTGACCATCAGCCTGAACAACCAGTTCATCACCAGCCTGCCGCTGCAAACCAAGACCGACAGCCATCTGGAAGAGCTGCGCCTGGCGGTGTTGTCCAACGAGTCGGCTAACCTCAGCGACAAGCTGCTGGTACCAGCGCTGAAGATTGGCGACCGTAATACCCTGCGTTTTGACTTCAACTTCGCCAGCACCTTCAGCAGTTCCCAGCGCGACCGTTGCCAGACTTCGCTGCCGGTGAACAACCAGGCGGTGATCGATGAAGAGTCGACCATTGACCTGTCCGGCTACTATCACTACATCGCCATGCCCGACCTGCGTGCCTTTGCCCGAGGCGGCTTTCCATACAGCCGCATGGCTGACCTGTCGGAAACCCTGGTGATGGTCCCGACCCACAGTCGCCCTGTACAACTGAGTGCTGTGTTCGAGACCATTGCTGGAATCTCTGCGCGCTCAGGCCTGCCAGCGTTTGGCCTGCGGCTGTCGGACAACTGGGACGACGCCAGGGCGGATGTCGATCTGCTGGTGTTCGGCGCCATGGCGCCGGGCGTGGGCGATGGTGCCGATGCCAATCTGGTGCTGGACAAGACGCGTGCCTGGCTACTCAAACCGTCCAATGAGCAGAGCGGCAAGTCGGCCCGCGCCGGCCAGCTCAGCGATGAGCGCGACCTGGGTGCCAACCGCGTCGAAGTCAGCGCCCAGGCACCGATCGCCGCCATCGTCGGCTTGCAGTCGCCGTATCACCAACAGCGCAGCATTGTGGCCTTGCTGGCGAGCGATGACGCCGATTACCAGCTGCTGCGCGACACCATGGGCGACACGGGCAAAATAGACGCCGTAACCGGTTCCGTGGCACTCATCCGCAGCAGTGGCGTAGACAGCAGTTGGGTGGGGCAGCAGTACTTTGTCGGCCACCTTCCGTGGTGGCTGCTGCTTTGGTACCAATTGTCCGAGCACCCGATCCTGCTAGCGGTCATCGCCACCATCAGTGTGCTGTTGACGGCGTTCCTGCTGTGGCGCGCACTCCGTTGGGCCGCCCGTCGTCGCCTGGCTGGTCAGGAGTAGTCGGGTGAAAGCTTTCTTCGCGCTGGCCTTGGCCGCGTTCATCGTAGCGCCTGGCTTTGCCGGTGCTACTGAATGCGCTTGGCCGGCCTGGCAGAATTATCGTCAGGCCATGCTCAGCTCGGACGGACGGGTCATTGACCACTCCTCGGAGCAGTTGATCTCCACGTCTGAAGGACAGAGCTACGGGCTGTTTTTCGCCCTGCTGGGCAATGACCGCGACAGCTTCGCCAAAGTGCTGCGCTGGACCCAGGACAACCTGGCGGGCGGAGACCTTAACCGGCAGCTTCCGGCGTGGCAGTGGGGCCGCGACAAAGCCGGCCGCTGGCAGGTACTGGATAGCAACAACGCCACCGACGCCGATTTGTGGATCGCCTATAGCCTGCTGGAAGCCGGGCGTCTGTGGCATCGACCGGATTACCTGGCCTTGGGCCGCAACCTGCTCTGGCGCAGTGCTGCACAAAGCCTGCGCAAGCTACCTGGCCTGGGCCTGATGCTGTTGCCCGGCGACAGCGGATTCGAAAACGCCGAGGGTTGGCGTCTGAATGCCAGTTATCTGCCGCCGCAATTGCTGGCACGATTCGCCCTGGAAGCACCGATCTGGGCGGAGCTGGCCAGCAACACCGAGCGTCTGCTGATCGAAAGTTCGCCCAAGGGCCTGGCATCCGACTGGCAACTGTGGAAAACCGGGCAGGGTTGGGCCGTGGACAGTCAGAAGGGCGCTGTTGGTAGCTATGACGCCATTCGCGTCTACCTCTGGTTGGGCATGCTGGACAAGGATGCGCGGGGGCGCACCGGGTTGATCGAGCACTTCAAACCCATGTTGGACTTGAGTGCACGGCTGGGCCATGTTCCGGAAAAAGTCGACACAACCACCGGCCTCGACAATGGCATCGGCCCGGTCGGCTTCGGCGCTGCATTGCTGCCCTTGCTGGCCACCAGCCCGGACAGAGCGGGCGCCCTCAAGGCTCAGCGCCAACGCCTGCAACAACAGCCGCCCTTGGCGGATGCCTATTACAACCAGTCGTTGATGCTGTTCGGGCAGGGCTGGGACCAACAACGTTATCGCTTCGATAAAAACGGACGCCTCGTGCCAAACTGGACTGCCGCATGTATAAATTGACCGGTTTCGGCCTGCTGTTGAGTGGCGTTTATGGGGTCGCGCTGGGTCAGCCGCTCAGCCCGCCCGACCAGCAGCAATGGCTGCTGGAGCAGGTCCGCATTGGTGAAGCGCTGTACCGCGAAGACCTGGTGCATGACTCGTTGGCGCGCCTGGAGCTGATCGCCCCGGACAATTCGTCGGTGAAAGTCGCTGAAGTCCGCCAGGCACTGCTGCAAAAAAATCAGCCGGAAGCCGAACGCCTGGTCGCCCAGATGCGCCAGCAGGCGCCAGGCACTGCGGCCCTGCGTCAGGCCGAGAGCTTGTTGAAAATGCACAGCGCCGAGGGTCAGAAGAGCCTGCAGGAGGCGCGTCTGCTGGCCGTCGCCGGTCGATCCGAAGACGCCGCCAAGGCCTATCAACAATTGTTCGGCAATGACATGCCGGACTTTGCCACTGCCCTGGAATACCTGAACGTGCGTAGCGGCATCAAGGCTCAGCGCCCGGTCGTGATAGAGCAGTTACGCGAGTTGGACCGGCAGTACCCCGGCAATGCTTCGCTGCGCCAGAGCTTGGCCGGCCTGTTGTTTGCCGAAAAACGTGATCCGGAGGCGCTGGACGTCTTGCATCAATTGGCTGGCGATCCAAACGCCAGCAACAACGCTGCCGAACGCGAATACAACTATTGGCTCAAGCAGCCGGTAGGGCCCGAAACTGCGCAGGGCTGGCGGGCTTTTCTGAAGTTCTACCCCTACACCAGCTTGCACGCTGACGCGACCAGACAGTTGCGAGAGCAAGAGCAATCCCTGGCTGATCCGGCCTGGCAGGCCGGAGTCAAAGGCAAGGCATTGCTCGAAGCCGGCGACAATGTCGGCGCTGAAGCCAGTTTGCTTCGAGCGATCAAGGGTTATCCGCAAGACTCCAGCCTGCTCGGTTCGCTGGGTGTTTCGCTGATGCGCCAGGGTAAGCACGAAGCGGCCTACAACGCTTTCGTCCAAGCCTCGGCCATCGAGCAGGACACCGACTGGATTGCCAAGTGGCAGGATCTCAAGGCTTCCAACTACCAGTGGATGCTGTTGCAAAAGGGTGATGAAGCCCTTGAGCGAAAGGATTATCCCGCCGCGAAAAAATGGTACCGGCAAGCGGACAAAGCCAAGCCGAACGATCCTGCATCGCTGATCGGCCTGTCCTACGCTGCCCGGGGCGAATCCGATGACATCACCGCAGAAGCGCTGTTGGTGCGGGCGCGCAAGCTCGATCCGAACGACGCAAGCGTGGTGCGTGCCATGGTCCGCCTGTACCAGTCGCAATCACCGGAAAAGGCCGAGCATTACCTCGACAGCCTGACGCCCAAGGAGCAGCAAGAGTTCCAAAGCGTGCGTCGGGGGCTGACGCTGGATCGCCTCAACGCGCAGGCCGATGACGCCACCCGACGCAGCGATTGGGCGCAGGTGGCGTCCACCTTGAGCAAGGCTCGAGTACTGGACCCGGACAATCCCTGGCTGGTGTACCGCTTGGCCAATGCCCAGCGCGAACTGGGCCGCAATGCCGAGGCCGATCAAAGCTTCCGCTTGCTGCTACAACGTCAGGGCCAGAACACCGAGGCGCGCTATGCCCACGGCCTGTTTCTGGCCAATGGTGAACGTGACGACGATGCCATGGGCAGTCTGCAACAGATTCCCCGTGCCGCCTGGAGCGACAACATGAACGAGTTGTGGGCACGTCTGCAGCGTCGCCAGTTGCTCGCGAAGGCCCGGACACTGCGCGACGGCGGCCATGAGTCCCAGGCCGAAGCGCTGCTGATGCGCGCACCGACCACTGACGACTACCTGACCCTTGCCGACTGGGCCCAGCAGCGTGGAGACCTGGCGCAGGCCGAAAGCCGCTACCGCAAGGTGCTGGCCAGCGAACCGAAAAATACCGAGGCCCAACTGGGCCTGAGCGAAGTGCTGATCGCCCGTGGTCAACCGAATGCCGCCAAGGCCAGCCTTTTGGTAGTGACTGCGCCAGTACCGGTCGATGCGTCGTTCCAGCGCCGCTTGGCCAATGCCTGGGCGTCGCTGGGCGACAAGACGCGTGCGAACGCGCTGTTCACGCAATTGCTCAAGACTCCGCAAAGTGATCCTCTGGTCTATCGGGATGCGGCGCGTCTGCTGTCCCGAGAAGAGCCGCAGCGGGCTCTGGATGACTATGCGCGCAGCATGGCCGCGGCAAAGATGATTGAGCCGCAACAGGCCGAACCGCGCGACAACCGTGCCATGACCTTGGCCAGCCGTGCCAAGGACAGCGATGGCTGGATGCCGCGCAGCATCCGCAGCGACGTCGACGAGCTGTACCAAAAGCAGAACCCGACGGTGAACCTTTACCATGACCTCGCCTGGCGCACCGACAACAGCTCATCGGGGGTCTCGGACCTGACCACCCAGACCACCATCCTGCGCATCGACGCGCCGGTGGCGCAAGGACAGGGCTTCGTTCAGGCCGAAGACATCAATCTGGATGTCAGCAATTTTTCCAGCACCGACCAGTTCGGCTTGTGCGCGGTGGTGCAGGGTGGCTGTGCCACCGCTTCGCAAAGCGTGCGCGGCAACATGCTGGGCATGGGCTGGCACGATGATCGCTGGGCCTTCGACCTTGGCCATACGCCACAAGAATTCACGGTGTCCAACTGGGTGGGCGGTGTCACCTATAGCGGTGACTGGAGCAGCCTGGGTTACCGCCTCACAGCATCGCGGCGGCCACTGACCAACTCACTGGTGTCGTATGCCGGCGCAGTCGATCCGGTTACCGGAACCCGGTGGGGCGGTGTTACGGCCAACGGCTTCACCCTGGGCCTGAGCCATGACAATGGCGGTGATGATGGCATGTGGGCAAGCCTGAGCAGTCACTGGTTAATAGGCCAGAACGTTGAAAACAACCAGCGCCGCACGGCCATGGGCGGCTATTACTATCGCCTGATGGAGCGCGCCGACGAACGTCTGCGCACTGGCCTGACCCTGATGTACATGGGATACGACAAGGACTTGAGCGAACTCACCCTTGGCGAGGGCGGCTACTACAGCCCGCAGCAGTACTACTCGGTCAGCGTGCCGGTGAACTATGCCTGGCGTAACGCTGACTGGTCGGCCCTGCTCGAAAGCTCGGTAGGCTGGTCGTTCGCGAAAATTGACAGCTCTGACCTCTACCCCAAAAACAACAGCGAAGCAGAACTGCAAAGCCTGCTGGCGCAATCGAATCGAACCCTGGTGGACAACCCGTCCCTGAACAATAGTGGCAGTAGCAGCAACGGCATCAACGTCCGTATCCAGGGCCTTGTGGAGCGTCGCCTTTCCGACAATCTGGTACTGGGTACCGGTATCACCTGGCAACACAGCGAAGGCTACGCCCCGAGCCGGGCCTTACTTTACTTGCGCTACACGTTTGACCCTTGGCAAGGCAACCTGCCGCTACCGGTGGAGCCGATCTCGCCTTATGCGGATATGCGCTAGAGCGCTACAGCAAGTGTTTACCCGCCAGGGCAAGCGGGTCGGGGAGAGCGATTGCGGTGATGTGTAGCAGCTGGCGAAGCCTGCGTTCGGCTCGGGCCGCGATCGGACGCAGCAGTCGCAGAAACGCTTACCGCGGCGTATAGACGCCTCGGCTTGGGCGAGTCCATTCAATTACAAGGTGTGTTTTGGCTTGACTAAGCGGGGTTTGTTACGAAATCCGAATTATTCGGCTCACTTTATGAGCCGAATAAGGTCGCTATTCGGCTCACGCGCCAAAATGTGCGTGATTCCCGCCGCAAATCATGATGTATCCGATTGTTAATAAACCATTGAATAGCTACCCTTCAAGCCATCTACGACCCACCAGACATGGGTCTTTCTAACGAAACGCAGTTTTTGGATCTGTAACGTGCCCAGGATCAGGCGCAAGGTTTCGTTATGCATGGCAGGAGGCTTACATGCGTTCATTTCTTCTATTGCTGATGGGGCTGGTGTGCGCGACCGCTGCCTGGGCCGAACCGACGGCTGAGCTGTCGGAGCCGGTCGGCGGCTGGCGCTATAACGGCCTGCTGGACCGCAGCGAAAACCCTCAAGTCGCCTATCCCACGCCGCCCATCGACCGCGGCGTACAACGCAATCGCACGATGATCGAAGGCCGGCTCAAGGCCATCGGCATGCAGCGCGGGCCGCACACCTTGGCGGTCAACGGCAATCCCCTGAATTTGTACACCGACGATGAAGGGCGGTTCGCCCGGCCGTATGCCTTTGGTGCCGGCTCCAACAGTGTCGAAGTGCGCAGCGCCGAGGGCCAGTCGCTCAAGCGCGTTCAATTCTATGAAGCCAACAACCTGCGCACCCCGGCGCGGATTCGGGTGGTGCTGGGGTGGGACGATCCGAAGGCCGAACTCGACCTGCACATTATTACGCCTGACGGCCAGCATGCGTTTTTTGCCCACACGGCGTTGACCAATGGCGGCGGTCTGGACCCGGACGGTGTTGATGGCCCTGGCCCGGAAATGTTCACCATGACCGCGCCGATGCACGGCACCTATCTGATTTACGTGAACTATTGGGGCAACTTCGGCAGCGAAGGCTATAACTTCGATGAGTCCAGCAACCAGAACGAGGTGATCACCTCGCAGATCAACCTGGTCCTCAACGAAAACACCGTTGACGAAAAGCGCGAGACCTTCATCGTGCCGCTGCGCGCGATCGGCGACCTGTTGCTGGTCAAGACTTTCAACTATTGAACATCCCGCACCACGGATGAATTGGGTTTTGTGAAATGAGCGATAGCACTATTGATTCCCCGGCCGCCGACGCCCCTGCAGCCAAACCCTCCCGTCGCTGGCCGGCGCTGTTGGGCGGGCTGTGCCTGGTGGCGGTCGTGGCGGGTGGGTTGGGGTGGTTCATGCACAAAACCAAAGCGCCACCCGCGCAGTTGGCCAGCGACAAACTGGGCATGAGCCGACCGGACGGTCTGCTCGAAACCCGCTCCTTGAGCCAATTGCCCAAGGATTTGCTGGCGGTGCCGTTCCTCAAGGAAACCCTGACCGAAGATTTCGTCTTCTATTACGAAGCGCATGTCGATCGACTCGGCTTGATCGGCAGCCTGCGGCGGATCATTTACGAGCATGACTTGAAGTTGCAGGACAGCCTGATCGAGCAACTGTTCGATCAACCGGCAGACGTGGCGCTGTGGCGCGGGGCGGATGGTCGGCTCAAGGATTTTCTGTTGGTGATGGACCGCGGCGGCCTGGCCAAGGTGCTGGAGCCGCTGGCGAAAGTGGCGCTGGATGACTCGCAACTGAGCAAGATCGGCGAAGTGAAAGTCGGCGCCGACGATGTTGCGCTTTATCAACTCACCTACAACGCCAGCAAGGCGCTGCTGTTCGCCTCCCATGGCGACAAACTGGTGGTGCTGTCCAACCCGACCAAACTCTACGATCCGCAAAGCGGCTCATCGGAAGAACCGGGCAGTGTTTCCACCAGCGCCATCGCCGCGTTGCTCAACGGCGACAAACTCTTCCCCGAAGCCTTCGGCTTGCAACCCCGCGCGCCGCAAGTGACACAACGCCTCTCGGTCAACGCCAGTGTTCTGGCCATGGGGTATCAGCGTTTCATCCCGAACTTCGCCGGCCTGCGTTTTGATATGGACGACAAGGGCTGGCACAGCTTCCTCGCCATGGACGAACTGGAGAACCAGCCGGACTTCGATTTCAAACCGATCTGGCAAGCCATGCCGATGGGCGCCAGTGCTTGCGTTGCTTTACCGCTCGCTGCAGAACAACAAAAACCGCTGCTGGTGAAACTCGGCGCGGACGAGAAGGTGGCCCAGGCATTGACCGAACACATGGCCGGTGCCGCCGGTCTGTGTTGGTACGCCGACTCGCGTCTGTACACGCCACTACTAGTGGCGAGCCTGAATGACAAGGACAGCGCCAGTCTCGACGGCGACTTGGGCAATCTGTTCGGCTCGATGGTCGGTGCCTACGAAAGCAAGGTCGATGACCACGCGTTCCCGGTGGTCGCGAAGCAGGATGGTGATACCCACCAGTG
This sequence comes from Pseudomonas sp. IT-P253, assembly GCF_949768125.1. Classification (NCBI taxonomy): domain Bacteria; kingdom Pseudomonadati; phylum Pseudomonadota; class Gammaproteobacteria; order Pseudomonadales; family Pseudomonadaceae; genus Pseudomonas; species Pseudomonas sp. IT-P253. Next base: position 38,540 of record NZ_CATKPT010000084.1, read on the forward strand.
GCAGCGTCAGGTCAGTTCCAGCTTCGGCCCTTATGCGGCCAAGGAGGCCGAAGACCCGGACGCGATCACCGGCAACGCGTTCATGAAAGTGAGCCTGGCGCGCCACGGTGCAACGCTGCTGTTCTCCCTCGACGACAAGCTCGTAGACAAAGCCCTCGGCACCCTCGACAAACGCTTCCCGCCGATGGCCGACGTGGTGCCCAAAGACCTGCTGATGCCGGTCTACTTCGGTCCGGATTCCATGGCGCAACTGATGCAACAGGAAACCCTCGACAGTCTGCCGCAGGACATGGAGCCGGTGTTCTACAACGCGGCGCAAACGTACCTGATCCCGAAACTGCGCACGCTCGGCGGTTACGGCAGATATGCGCTGACCTTGCCCAAAGGCAGCGAGCCCAACGGCCACTGGCAGTGGCTGCCGCTGGAATGGAAAGCCCTGTGACCGCACTCATTCGAGGCCTTGGCCTGCTGGCGCTGTTGCTGGGTAGCCGCGTATTCGCCAGTGACGCCGCGCCGCTGGATCCGCAGCAATCCCAGGTCTTCCGCGCCTGGTTCGTGCGCATCGCCCAGGAGCAACTGACCCAAGGGCCGAGCCCGCGCTGGTATCAGCAGGACTGCGCCGGGCTGGTGCGATTCGCCGCCAACGAAGCGCTGAAAGTCCATGACGATAAATGGCTGCGCAGCAACGGCCTGTCCAACCGCTATCTGCCACCCGAACTGCAATTGAGCGAGGCGCAACGCGGTCTCGCCCGGCAATGGCAACAGGGCGGCGGCAAGGTCGGGCCCTACGTCAATGCCATCAAGCTGATCCAGTTCAACAGTCATCTGGTCGCCCGTGATCTGGCGCAAGCCCGGCCCGGCGACCTGATGTTTTTCGATCAGGGCGACGACCAGCACCTGATGATCTGGATGGGCCGCTACATCGCCTATCACACCGGCACCAGTACCCCGACTGACAACGGCATGCGATCCGCGAGCCTGCAGCAACTCATGACATGGAAGGACACCCGATGGATACCCGACGCAGCCAACCCCAACTTCATCGGCGTCTATCGACTGAACTTTCTCTCCCAATGATCGGTGCCCGCATGCTGCGCCTGTGCTCAAAACTGCCGTTGCTGTTGGCCTTGCTGGCCCCCCTGGCCACGGTCAACGCCGAAGACACCGTCGAACCGAGCGGCTACACGCCGGTGGCCGGAGAAAGCTTTTTCCTGCTGGCCGACAGCAGTTTCGCCAGCGACGAACAAGCGATGGTGCGCCTTGAAGCGCCTGGCCGCGACTACCGCCGATTCCGCATGGAGCCTTACGGCGGCGCCGACATTCGCGTGTATCGCATCGATAAACCGCTGGATTTCCTCAAGCGTCAGAAGAACCTGCACCGCGTGGTCAGCGACGGTCAGTTCAAGGGCGAAGGCCTGTCGAACACCCTCGCGTACCTGTGGGACAGCTGGTACCGCAAATCCCGTCGGGTGATGCAGCGGGCGTTTTCCTACGAGTCGCGTAAGCAAGTTACCGAGGAAGTACCGGAGCTGAAGATGGGCACCGCGATCGCTGCGCCAACGCCTTACGACGCTCGGCCGCAATTCGCATTGATACCGGGCTTGCCGGTGGTCAGTCAGTTCCGTTATCCGCTGTGGGAAGCCAAACCGATCCAGCCGCCTGCCGGCGTGAACCTTGCCGGTTCTTCCAGCGAGTTTGTCAGCGTTGCACCGGGCAATGTGTACATTCCGTTGGGCCATCTGAAGCCGGGTCTGTACCTGGTGGAAGCGCTGATCGGCAAGTACCGCGCGACCACCATGGTGTTCGTCTCCAACACTGTAGCGGTGAGCAAGATTGCCGGTGATGAACTGCTGGTGTGGGCTGCGCGCAAACACGAAGGCAGTTCGGTGCCGAAGGTGAATGTGCTGTGGACTGACGGCCTCGGCGTGATGAGCAGTGGCGCCACTGACGCCGAGGGTTTGCTGCGCCTGAAACACGTCAGCCCCGAACGGTCGTTCGTGATCGGCGAGGACGAAGAGGGCGGAGTGTTTGTCTCCGAGAACTTCTATTACGACAGCGAAATCTACGACACCAAACTCTATGCGTTTACCGACCGGCCGCTGTACCGGCCGGGGGATTGGGTGTCGCTGAAAATCGTCGGTCGCGAGTTCAAGAATGCGCGCGATTCGGTATTGCCGACCGCTGCCGACGTCAACGTGACGGTGCTCGATGCCACGGGCACCGCGCTGCAATCGCTGGCGCTGAAACTTGACGCCAAGGCCGGCACTCAAGGCCGTTTCCAGTTGCCGGACAACGCAATGGCGGGCGGTTATGAAGTGCGTTTCAGCTACAAGGATCAGGCCTACAGCAGCGCCTTCCGCGTCGCCGAATACATCAAGCCGCACTTCGAAATTTCGCTGAACCTGGCCAAGCAGGATTACCGCACTGGCGAACCGGTGAAAGGCAGTCTGGTGCTGCTGTACCCCGACGGTAAACCCGTGGCCAACGCCAAGCTGAGCCTGAGTTTGCGTGCCCAGCAACTGTCGATGGTCGACAACGAACTGCAATACCTCGGGCAATTCCCGGTGGAGCTGACCAGCACCGAACTGACCACTGATGCCAAGGGCAACGCGACGCTCGACCTGCCCGCCGCCGACAAACCAAGCCGTTACATGCTCACTGTGTTTGCCAGCGATGGGGCGGCCTATCGGGTCAAGACCACCAAGGAAATCCTCATCGACCGGGGGGCTGCGAGTTTCAGCCTGCGCGCGCCACAGCGGTTCAGTGCGGTGGGCGACAAGGTGGTGTTCACTTACGCCAACGAAGGTGGCAGTGAGCAAAGCAAAACCGTTACGCCAAGCAGCTACAGCTGGGTGCGTCTGGAAGACCAAAGCACCGGCGAAGGCAAACTCGCGGCAACCGATAAAGGTTTCACTTTGGCCTTCGACCGCCCGGGCACTTACAACCTGGCCTTGAAGGATGATCACGGCCGCGTCGTCGGCGCCACCGGCCATTCGGTCACGGGCGATGGCATCAAAGCTGTGCCGGGCACCGTAGAAATCGTCCTCGACAAACCCGAGTACAAGGCCGGTGACGAAGCGTTGGCGCTGATCACTTTTCCTGAACCTGTCAGCGATGCATTTCTGTCGCTGGAGCGGGACAAGGTCGAGGCCACGGCGCTGATGTCCAAGGGCGGCGACTGGCTGAAGATGGAAAAACTCAGCGATACCCAGTACCGCGCGCGCATCCCGGTGAAGGACCATTTCGCCCCGAACCTGACGTTCTCCGTTCTCTATACCAAGGGCGGTCAATACAGCTTCCAGAACGCCGGCATCAAAGTGGTGGCGCCGCAGATCGACGTGGCAATCGCCACCGACAAAGAGGCGTATCAGCCGGGCGATACCGTGTCGGTCGACCTCACCACCCAGTTCGCCGGCAAGCCGATCCCGGCGCACCTGACGGTCAGTGTCGTCGACGAAATGGTCTATGCGCTGCAACCGGAAGTCGCGCCGACCATCGACCAGTTCTTCTACCACCCGCGCCGCAACAACGTGCGCACCAGTGCGAGTCTGTCGTTCATCAGCTACGACGTCGCGTTGCCGGGCAGCCCGGGCGCGCCGGGTAAAGCCAATCGCAGTGAACGGGGTGTGAAGGTGCTGGAGCGACCGCGTCGTGAAGACGTCGACACCGCTGCGTGGCAGCCGGAATTGATCACCGATGCCACCGGTAAAACCCGTTTCACCTTTAAGATGCCGGACTCGCTGACCCGTTGGCGCATCACCGCTCGAGCCATCGCCGATGACGGTCAGGTCGGGCAGAAGAAGCAGTTCGTGCGTTCGGAAAAACCGCTGTACCTGAAGTGGAGCGGCCCGACCCAATTCCGCACGGGCGACAAACCGGATCTCGGGGTGTTCGCCTTCAGCCAGTCCGAGCAACCGGTCAAGGCTGAGCTGGTGATTCATTACTCCGGTGCCGAACAACGCGTACCGGTGACCCTGAACAATGGCATCAACTACATCGCGCTGCCGACATTCGCATTGGCCACTGGCGAATGGACCGCTGAACTGGTGCAGGACGGTAAAACCGCAGATGCACTGGCCGTGCGCCTGACCGCAACCGGCGAAGGTTGGCAGGTCACGCAAAGCCAGAGTCTGGATGTGGCCAGCGGTGATACGCCGCTGACCTTGCCGGCGGACGCGACGGACATTCGTCTGCGTCTGGATGACAGCCCGCAAGCGCTGTTCCGTTCGGCACTCGATGATTTGCTGAGCTATCCGTACGGCGGCGTCGAACAGACGGCCAGTCGTTTGCTGCCGTTGAGCATCGCGTATCCGACCTTGTCGTCGAATCCGCAGATCCGCGATCGCTTGCGTTTGATCATGCAAAACAGCCGTCTGCGTCTGGTGCAAATGGCCGGGCCTTCCGCGAGTTTCACCTGGTGGGGCATGGACGGTGAACCGGACGCGTTCCTCACCGCGTACGCCTATTACGCCGACTGGCACGCCAGCAAAGCGCTGGAGCTGAGCCTGCCGCCGGAGCATTGGCAGCGGGTGCTGGAGGTCTACGCCAAACAGGCGAAAAACACCCCGCTGTTGCAGCGCGCGCTGATTCTGTCGTTCGCCAAACAGATGCAATTGCCGGTGAACACCTTGCTCAGTGGGTTGATGGATGAGCTGGCGAAAGCGGGAGAGGGCAACGCGGCGAACTTGATGGAAGACGGTGAAGACAGCATCGTCATGAGCGATCCGGATTCGGCGCTGGGTCTGGCCGCGGCGCGTGTATTGACTGCCTCTTTGGCGAAGCAGTCAAAGGTGACTCTGCCGGACGCATTCAATCGTCAACTGCCCGATGCGCAACAACGTCTTGCCGTTAGCTCGCAGCCGTTTGCGGAAGCCTTGAACCTGTCGCTGCAAACCTTCGATCAGGCACACGCGCAAGCGTTGTTGCAGCGTCTTTTGCCACAACAATCAACCCTGGAACGCGCCTTGGCGCTGACCTGGTTGCAGCGCAGCATCGAGCAGGCCTCACCCACTGTCGCGCTGGCACCGGGCGAAGGCTGGAAGAAAGAGCACGGTGATACCGGTGAGGTGTATTGGACATGGCAGGGTGCCCCACCCGTACCCGCGGTGTTGTCGCTGGCCGGGGCGCAAGAGCGTCCGTTGCGGGCGGCGTTGAGCTTCCAGACTCGACAACCGCCGGTTGATCCGATGGCCGTGACCATCACCCGTCGCCTGTCGCGTCTGGTGCCGGGGGACGCAGCGTTCACCTTCAAGCTGGAAGCGGTCGGCACTCAGCCGTTATCCAGCGACAGCCTGTACCTGGACGAAGTGATCATCACCAGCAAAGCCGCCAAACCGCTGCGTTACGGGATGATCGAAGTGCCGCTGCCACCGGGTGCCGATGTCGAGCGTACGACGTGGGGCATCAAACTCATGGGCAAGGCCGGCGCCGAGCCGACTGCACTGGAGAAGGCGCGCTTCGAGCCGGGTCAGATGGCCTACGCCATTCCAGTGGACGCCTTGAGTGGCGAGTTGCGTGTGCGCCATTTGGTGCGCTTCTCGCAGAAAGGCCAGTTCAACCTGCCGCCGGTGCGTTTCACCCAGGTCTACGCCCCACAGCATCAGGCTCAGGAGCAGAAGCCGGCGCTTGGTCAGGTCACGGTCCACTGACATGCGGCGGGCTCTGGTCTGGTGGCTGATGTGTTTGATCCCTGCGCTGGCAACAGCGCAGGACGAGCTGCTGCGGCTGGGCTTCAACGGTGAACTGCTGTCGCTGAGCCGGACTCAAGTGATGTCTCGCGAGCCAATGCCTGCTGATGTTCAGACGCCGTTGGGCAGCGTGTGGAAGTTGTTTGTGTATGGCTGGCTGGTGGATACCGGCGCGCGTGAGCCTGCTTACGAGTGTCATGGGCAGTCAAAAGAAGAAGTTTATTGCTGCACGGCGGGCGGCAGGATTGAACGCGATCAAGCGCTGGTGAAATCGTGCGGGTTGTATTTCGAGCCTGCGCGGTTGGGCATCCCTGGCGCTGAGTGGCGCACGTATTGGCAGGCGCGACAGGCGCCGGAGTGGTTGCTGGACTTGCCTTCGTTGAAGCCTTCCACGCGAGTGTCGGTGGTTGAACTGCTTAAGGTGTTAGCCGCGATGCCGGCACAGGATCAGGCGCGACGGGTGTTGCTGGATGTGGTACTGAACGCTGCTGACGGCAATCTCGTGGGCGAACTCGGTGGCCGGTTACGGGTGAAAACCTGGAGCTGGTTGGGCGATCAGGATCCGTCTTCGCGCCAGGGTGGGTTCGCCGGTTGGACGGCGGATGGCACGCCGATCTGGGCCGGTGGGCGCGGGACCAGTCAAAGGGTCCTGCGCAATTACGGTGAGGCGTTGTCTTCTGTGTTGCCGGTTGATTGGCCTTCGGACACGGGGCGTTGCGTTGAAGTCGACCTGTTTTCCCGCTATCCGATCGGGCGTGTACTGGCGGGGGATCGTGTTGCTGAGTCCGGGCCATTGCAGGGCGACTACCGCGTCGAATTCATCAACGGCAACCAACTCGATATCCACAGCGATGGCGAACTGTTTTTGCTCAAGGACAAGCTCGTCGCCCGTCTGGGCCGCGAAGAATACGTCGCCCGCGTCCTCCAGCGCGAAGCCAGACCCGAACCCGTCGAAGCCGCCAAAGCGCTGGCCATCGCCATCCGCACCTACCTGCTGCAAAACGCCACCCGCCACGGCGACTGCCTGAGCATCGACGACAGCAGTAGCCGGCAACGCGTCGCCCCACGTCCCGCGACGTTTGAGTCCCGCCACATTGCGGCCTGGACCAGCGACCTCGTGTTGGCCGGCAGCGCCGTCACCTACCACTCCGACCAACCCGGCCCGGACAAACTCTCCTGGCAGCAAGCCGTCGAACAAGCCAACGCCGGCCAACGCTACGACGCCATCCTGTTGCATGCCTACCCCCGCGCCAGCCTCAGCCGCTGGGACAATCCCGTCGCCGCCTGCGAAGCACTGCCCGCCGCGCAAGACTGGCTGCAAAACCAACGTCGCGGCTGGCGCCAACGCCTCGAAAGCGAAGTCGGCTACAACGAAGTCAGCACCTTCGCCGTCTGCCGGCTCTCTTTCGGCCACCCCTACGTCGACCGCGAACGCCAGCGCATCTACGTGCGCGGTGTGCTGTCACTGCAAGACCGCCTCGACCTGACCCACGAATACCTGCACCTGGCCTTCGACGCACACCCCAACGGCCAGGATGAAACCTACATCGAAGGGCTCGCCCGCCACCTCTTGCTGGAATAGGCCATGAACGTCCGTTATCCACAGGTCTTCCTGTTCCTTTGCGCCTTTGGCGTGTTGCCGACGATTTTTGCCGCGGATAGCGCCGTCAAACTGGACACCCCCGTTGGTGGCTGGCGCACGGGTGCGATCGAGGGCGAAGGCGAGAACTTCCGTCAGACCGTCAACTACCCGGCCTCATCAGTGAACACCCCAATGGGGCAAGCCAACACCGCGCGCATCACAGGCCAGATCAAAACAACACCCAAGTCCACTGACCCCGGCCGGTTGATCGTCAACGGCGTCAGCATGCCGCTGAAGATCGATCCCGCTGGTCACTTTGATCGACCGTTCTCGTTCCCAAATGGCAGCAACAGCGTTGAAGTTCGCAGCCCTGATGGCCAGCACAAGCATCGCACGCAGTTCCTCAGCGCCAGCGGCGGGGCCACCCCAGCCAAGTTGCGAGTGTTGTTGTCATGGGACAGCGACAACACAGACCTGGACCTGCACCTGATCACCCCCGATGGCGCACACATCTGGTATGGCGATCGAGTTGCCCCCAACGGTGCAGCGCTGGATGTTGATGTGACGACGGGTTACGGCCCGGAGATCTTCGCCATGCCCGCGCCGATCAAAGGGCAGTATCTGGTGTATGTGAATTACTTCGGTGGCGGGTATCGCAGTGATGAGGAGGGGCAAGAGGATGCCGTTCAGCCGCTGACGACGGAGCAGGTGACGGTGATTACGGAGGAAGGGACGCCGAACGAGAAGGTGGAAACGTTCCTGGTGCCGATGAGGGCGGTGGGGGAGTTGACGTTGGTTAAGGGGTTTAGTTATCCGTGAGAGCCAATCGGGCAGCAGGCTGCTGCCCATTTGATTAACCGGAATCAGTAGGGGGATGCATGCACATTGATGCTTTAGGGCTACAAGTTTTATGAATTAAGCTTTATGTGTGGCTCTTGGGCTACAAAATTGGCTTCGCCGAAGCGATTGCTAACCTTGTGTCTCTGAGGCTACATTAATCGTCTTGCTGACGATTTTTGATGCTTGAGGGCTACAAATGACCACCCTATTTGATGTGGCTGACATGCTGAAGCAAGCCCGACGCGAGGCTCACTTGAGCCAAGATGCCTTGGCCAGCCGAGCGGGTGTCTCGCGTTCGACGGTGGCACGTATGGAGACCATGGCCAAAGGCGATATGAGTGTCTCTGCCTTTGTTCGCCTATTGGAGGCCGCCGGGTATGACTTGAAACTGGTGAAGTCCGGCCATGAGCGCACGGTTGAGGACATCCTCGCAGAACAGCGTTCCGGAGTTTCGGGCTCATGATCCTGGATGTTCACGTCAGCGGAAAAATGGTTGCCAAGCTCTACCGAGAGCGCGATGAGTACGTTTTGAAATATCTCCCCGGAACGGCGGTAACAGACTTCGTCAGCTTGGCGTTGCCTGTCCGTGAAGAGCCGTGGCGCTGGCCTCGAGATCTTTTCCCGTTTTTTCGCCAGAACTTGCCCGAGGGATATTTACTTGGGGTCATTCGCGAAGAGTTTGGTTCATTGCTTGACGGCACCGATTTATCGCTGCTCGCTGTGATCGGTGGCGCGGGGATTGGTCGGGTGACGGTGACACCTGAAGGCGTTATGCCGGGGGGCGAACTGGAACCTTTGGAAATAGGCCAACTGCTGAGCTCTGAAAACACCACCGAACATTTTGCGACGCTAGTGCGACGTTACGCACGTGCCGCAGTCTCCGGTGTCGTTCCTAAGTTCATTGCAAACGATGTCGAACATGACGATTTACCTTTGGGAAAACCCACGCTGCGTACCGGTTTTCACATCATCAAAGGTTCGGACGATACGACACCCTATCTGGGCTTCAACGAGTTTTACACCATGCAGGTGCTGGAGCGGCTACAGGTCGTACCGGTAGCCACATGCCGGATGTCTGAGGATGGTCGCGTCTTGGTCGTAGATCGTTTTGACGTGGATGAAAACGGCCAGCCGCGCTGCGGGCTGGAAGATGCCTGCGGGCTGTTGGGTCTACCGCCCCACGAGAAATATGCAACCACCACCGAACGTGTGTGGAACGCCACGCGTCCTTACATTCCCGGCGACCGGCTGCGTGAGCAGCGTGAGCACTTCGGTTGGCACATATTGGCGAACTACGTGGTGCGTAACGCTGATTGTCACGCCAAAAACATCGCGCTCTATTACACCTCGCGAGCTGACGTCGCGTTTACGCCGATCTATGACTTGGTTACCACTCAGGCTTACCCCCGTTTCGCTTCGAACCCGCCCGGTTTATCCGTTGGTGGTCGGCAGAGCTGGACGCCGGGGCGCACGCTTGAAATCTTTTTTAACGGTGTGTTGGGGATTCCCCCACGTCAGTACGCCTCAATGGTCGAGCAATTGTGCGAGTCGGCCATCGCCGTGGGAAAGGAAGTGATTGAAGCGGCGAAGAATGAGCCCGCCTGGCGTGATGTGGCCAAACCGATGGTGCATGCCTGGAACCAAGGTATGGAAACATTACGTAGTCCAAGAGCGGCTCCGCATTTTCGAGGATTGGATACCGCCATCACAGAAGCCGGCTTCTCAGGGCCGCGAGCGGCAGAAAGCAGTCTAGTGCAGATTGGCCGTTCCGAGTTGTTGGCGCCGAGAAAACATAAGTAACAGCCCGACAATCCCCCAAATGGAGTTTTCAAACGATGGGTCTACTTTCTTCCAGGCATTAAAAAGCCGGCTTGTGGGCGGCGTTATTGTTTGGCTGTGGCCTTGTTTTGCTGGGGCGCGTGGAGATTCCTGTTTCTGTCCCCCCATTTATCCCCCCACTGCGCCAATGCGTGCGCTTATCCGTTCAGCTCGTGGCTGGTGTCGTCAATGTCTGCGCTCATGCAGTCGAGCTCCCATTGGGCTGTGATTTTGAATACGTGGCAGTTTGCTGGCTAGTAATACGTGATATTACTTCCTGGCTCCATGATAATCCCCTCAGCTCGCATAAAGGGATTCCTCCAAATGGAACTGATCGACAACATCAACACCCTGCTTGGTGAAAACCTGAAAGGTACGCTCAAGCCGGGCTCGAAGCTGAAGATTGCCGCCTCGTGCTTTTCGATCTATGCCTACGTCGCGCTGAAAAAAGAGCTGGAGAGTATCGACTCCCTGGAGTTCATTTTCACCTCGCCGACCTTTGTGCCCAACGAGGTGAGCGATAAGCTCAAGAAGGAACAGCGCGAGTTTCATATTCCCAAGGCTGAGCGTGAGCGCAGCACCACCGGCAGCGAGTTTGAAATCCAGCTGAAGAACCAGCTCACCCAGAAGGCGATAGCCAGGGAATGTGCTGACTGGATTCAACGCAAGGCCAAGTTTCGCTCCAATCGAGGCCAGGCGCCTATGCAGCCCTTCGCGGGCGTGCAAGATAAAGTTGGCGACAGCGTCTACATGCCTTTGCAAGGCTTCACGGCCGTGGATCTGGGTTACCAGCAGGGTAACGCCGTATCGAACTTTGTCACCAAAATAGATGAGCCAAGCGTTACCGCGACTTTTCTCAATCTGTTTGATCAGATCTGGAGCGACCCAAGCAAGCTGGAAGACGTGACCTCACGGCTGTGCGAGCACATCGCCTCTGTTTATCAGGAGAACGCCCCTGAGCGCATTTACTTCTTGATGCTCTACAACATCTTCCGCGAGTTTCTGGAAGACATTAATGAAGACGTGCTGCCCAACGACCGTACCGGCTATCAAGACAGCCTGATCTGGCAGAAGCTGTTCAACTTCCAGCGTGACGCCGCCACCGGCCTGATCAACAAACTGGAGACCTACAGCGGCTGCATTCTTGCCGACAGTGTTGGCCTGGGTAAAACCTTCACTGCGCTGGCAGTGATCAAGTATTACGAGTTGCGTAACAAGTCGGTGCTGGTGCTCTGCCCGAAGAAGCTGGCCGACAACTGGCTGAACTACAATCGGAACCTCAAGACCAACATCTTTGCCAAGGATCGCTTTAACTACGACGTGCTTTGCCACACTGACCTGACCCGCACCCGTGGCGAGTCGTTGGGCATTCCGCTGGATCGCGTCAACTGGGGCAACTACGACCTGGTGGTGATCGATGAGTCGCACAACTTCCGCAACAACGATATCTATAAAGACAAAGAGACCCGTTACCAGCGGCTGATGAATCAGGTCATTCGTCAAGGCGTGAAGACCAAGGTGCTGATGCTCTCGGCCACCCCGGTCAACAACCGTTTCGGCGACTTGCGCAACCAGTTGGCCTTGGCCTACGAGGGCGACAGCGACAACCTCAGCAAGAAGCTGCGCACTGAAAAGGACATTGACGGTATCTTCCGTCGCGCCCAGGCAGCCTTCAATGTATGGACTGGTCTGCCACCGGAAAAACGTACTGCAGCGGCGATTCTCAATACCCTTGATTTCGACTTCTTCGAACTGCTCGACAGCGTCACCATTGCCCGCTCGCGCCGGCATATCGAGACCTTCTACAACACCGCCGACATTGGCAGCTTCCCTGAGCGCCGCAAGCCACTGTCGTTTCATTGCCCGTTGACTCCGCGTGGTGACGTCATCGGCTTCAACGAGATCTTCAACCAGCTGTCGCTGCTTAAGCTCGCCGTGTACGCGCCGGTTAGCTACATCCTGCCCAGCCGGTTGAAAAAGTACGAAGAGATGTACGACACCGAAGTGGAGGGAGGTAAAGGTAAGCTCAAACAGGTCGACCGCGAGAGAAGCCTGCAAGCGTTGATGACCACGAACCTGCTAAAGCGCCTGGAAAGCTCGGTCGAGTCTTTCCGCCTGACCCTGAAAAATCTGCAAAACACGCATCGGAACGCGCTGGATAAAATCGCCACTTTCAAGAAAACCGGCCTTGCCAGTGACTTCGCCGACGTTACCGCTGCCTTTGAAGATGCCGATTTTGACGACGACAACTTACCGTTGCCCGGCGACATTACCATCGGTAAGAAGATTCAGATCAGTTTGGAAGACATGGACGTGACGTCCTGGGAGCAAGACCTGCAAGGCGACCTGATCTTCATTGAAGAGTTGCTGGTTGAAATGGCCAAGGTCACACCAGCCGACGACGCCAAACTGCAGCACCTGAAAACCCAGATCACCAGCAAGCTGGCATCGCCGATCAATCCTGGCAATCGCAAGGTGCTGATTTTTACCGCCTTCGCCGATACCGCCAATTACCTGTACGACAACCTGGCTGAGTACCTGCTGAGCACTCACAAGGTGCATTCCGGTAAGGTCACCGGCAGCGATGCGCCCAAGTCCACCCTCGGCACTATGCCGGGTAGTCGCCAGACTTACGACTTCCAAGGTTTGCTGACGCTGTTCTCGCCGCGCTCGAAAGAAAAAGCGCTGATTTACCCGGACGAGCCGCGTGAAATCGACATCCTCATCGGCACCGACTGCATCTCCGAAGGCCAGAACCTGCAGGACTGCGACTACTTGATCAACTACGACATTCACTGGAACCCGGTGCGCATCATCCAGCGCTTCGGCCGGGTGGATCGTATCGGCTCGCAGAACGCCAGCATCCAGTTGGTTAACTACTGGCCAGACATCAGCCTCGACGAGTACATAAACCTCAAAGAGCGGGTTGAAAACCGCATGATGATCGCTGACGTTACCGCCACTGGCGACGACAACGTGCTCAGCGCCCAGGCCAACGACGTGGCGTACCGCAAAGAGCAACTGCGACGTTTGCAGGATGAAGTGATCGAGATGGAAGACATCAAGACCGGCGTCTCAATCACCGACCTAGGCCTCAATGATTTCCGCATGGATTTGCTCAGCTACATCAAAGCCAATGGTGACCTCGGCAGCATCCCCAATGGCTTGCACGCCGTGGTGCTGGCACGGCAGGAGCTTGGCTTGGTGCCCGGAGTAATCTTCACCTTGCGCAATCGCAAGCACGGCGCCAGCCTCAATCAACAGAACCGCCTGCATCCCTTCTACTTGATCTATATCAGTCTGGAAGGGCAGATCATCAGTGATCAGACAGAAGCCAAGCGTCTGTTGGACCTGGCTCGCAGCGCCTGTAAGGGCTACAGCCAGCCGATCAGTGATGCCTACCAGCGGTTCAATCAGTCCACCCAGGACGGGCGTAACATGCGCGCCTACTCCAACCTACTCGACCAAGCGATTCGCTCGATGATCGATGTGAAGGAAGAGAAAGACATCGACAGTCTGTTCAGCGGCGGTAAGACCACCGCGCTGGTCGACACCATCTCTGGGCTGGATGATTTCGAGTTGATTACTTTCATCGTCATTCAGGGCGTGGCATGAGCCAGGCCGCAGTCACTCCAACAGTTACGCCAGCGCTATTTAGTTTTCCGCCACAGGCCAAGGTTGGCCGCGTGGTGGCGAAGAACAAAATCTACGAGCGGGGTTCTGTCGGCTCGACGCTGCGCGATAAATTTGTTGCCCAGGTCGAGCAAATTACCTGGGCTTACAAGCTGGCCCCGGAAACCATTAACCTGCCGGCGCGGGGCAGTGTCGTAGAAATTCAGATCTTCGACATCGCACTGAAAACCGCCGAACTGGATGAGGAAGTACTGCGAGCCATCGACCGCGCTATCCCACTGCCGATCATCTTTCAGTTGCACCATGAGCAGCGCACCCGCATGGTGGCGACCTTTAAACGCCCGAGCGAAGCCGATGCCAGTAAGTGGGTCATCGATGGCTACTTCGCCGGAGTCTGGTTAGCGGCTGATGCCGAGCGTCAGCCACTGCCGGTGGCGCTGGATCTGCATGGCCTTTACGAACAACTGCTGCGCAGCGTGCTACCGCAGCCGGCGAGACTCGGTGAAAGCCTGCTAGAGCAGCTGCAGCGATTGACTCAGCTGCGCAGCCTGCAAGGCGAACAATGCAAGCTGGAGGCGCGCTTGCGCAAAGAAATACAGTTCAACCGCAAAGTGGAGCTCAACGCTCAATTGCGGGCGCTGAATACCCAAATTGATCAGCTGAGCGCGTAAGCGCCAGTTCGCAACCAAGAATTCAAGAATTACAGGACGTCCCATGGACAAGTTGAAGATGCATTCTCCAAACCTGGCTGAAGCCAATGTCGACAAGCTGGCCGAGTTGTTCCCGAACTGCATCACCGAAGCTAGGAGTGCTACTGGCGAACTGAAAAAGGTCATCGACTTCGATCTGCTTCGTCAAGAGCTTTCCCTTTCCATTGTTGAGGGGCCGCAAGAACGCTATCAGTTGAATTGGCCGGGTAAACGCGAAGCGCTGCTGGCCGCGAATGCACCGATTGCAAAGACTTTGCGTCCTTGCCGGAGTGAAAGTGTCGACTTTGATGTGACGAAAAACTTATTTATCGAGGGTGATAACTTAGAGGCGCTCAAGCTTCTTCAGGAGGCTTATCTTAATAAGGTTAAGCTTATTTATATTGATCCGCCTTATAATACCAAAAGCGATTTCATATATAGCGACAATTTTTCTGAGAATACTCAGGAATATCTGGAGCGATCAAGTCAAAGAGATAGCTTTGGCGGTAAGCTTGTTGCTAATACTGAGGCAAATGGCAGAAGACACTCCGATTGGCTTACGATGATGTACTCTAGGCTAAAGCTCGCACGTAATCTTCTGCGTGAGGACGGCGTCATATTTATTTCTATCGACGATAATGAAGTGGATAGCCTTCAGAAAATTTGCGAAGAAATATTTGGCGAGGCAAATATTTTAGGGCGACTTGTGTGGAAAAATGCTACTGACAATAATCCAACCAATATTGCTGTTGAACATGAATATGTTTTAGTTTGTTGCCGAAATAAATTGCTTGTTTCGCCAGTGTGGAAGTCTAGTATTTCTGATGTTAAGGATATTATTGTAAAGAAAGGAGCTGAATTAATAGCGAAGTACGAAAATGAGCAAGATCTTAAGGAAGCCTACTCTTCTTGGTTTAGAGCGAATAAGGCCCAGCTCTGGCCTCTTGATGGCTATAAGTACATTGATCATGGAGGAGTTTTTGCCGGGATCCGTGGAGTGCATAACCCCGGTAAAGAGGGCTATCGATACGACGTGCTACATCCTGTCACTGGACATGCGTGTGTTGAACCGCTCATGGGATATCGTTTCCCTGCGGAAACCATGAAGAGGCTTTTGGCAAAGGATAAAATTATTTTTGGTGAAGATCATTCAAAGCTTATTGAACTAAAGACATATGCGCATGAGTATCAAGAAAAACTTTCGAGTGTAATTGATATTGATGGTAGGTCGGGTGCTTATGATTTGAGAGGCTTATTTCCTGAGTACAAGACCGTCTTCGAAAATCCGAAACCAATTAAATTTCTACAAAGATTTATTCCTCTGGTTTTGACTGAAGATGACGATATTTTCCTCGATTTTTTTGCTGGTTCTGCATCTACCGCACATGCTTTGCTCGAGCTAAATGCAAAAGAAAATAAAAAGCGTAAATTTATTCTGGTTCAGATGCCCGAGCAATGTAATGAGAAGTCAGAGCCTTACAAAAGTGGGATAAAATTTATATCTGAAATTAGTAAAGAGCGTATTCGACGGGCTGGAGCTCTAATTAAAAAAGACAGCTCTGGTAGGGAAGGCATAGATAATTTAGATGTTGGGTTTCGCGTCCTAAAAGTCGACACGTCCAATATGAAAGAGGTGTACTACACTCCGGATGCGGTGAGTCAGGACCTGCTCTCCGGTCAAGTGGAAAATATCCGCGAAGATCGCACCTCCGAAGACTTGCTGTTTCAGGTACTGCTCGATTGGGGCGTAGATCTGGCCCTTCCTATAAGCCAGCAAGTTATTTTCGACAAGACCGTTTTTTTCATTGACGGCAATGCACTGCTCGCTTGCTTCGATATCGGTATCGACGAAGACTTCGTCAAACAGCTCGCCGGGTATAAGCCGCTACGTGTGGTGTTCCGAGATGCGGGCTTCGCCAGTGATAGTGTAAAAATCAACGTCGAGCAGGTATTTAAATTGCTGTCGCCGGCAACCGAAATCAAGACGCTATAGGGGGCTGATGAATATGAAACTGAAATTTAAAGTTCAGCCCTATCAGACTTATGCGGTAGACGCCTTATCCGACTGCTTTGCTGGTCAGCCAAAATCTTCGGGCGTGAGTTATCGTGTTGACCCTGGAGCTAAGCATTTCGCCCCGGTGGCGCCACAACAGATCGATCTGCTCGATAATAAGCCGATTGACCCTGTTGAGGCTGGCTTCAAAAATGCGGAACTGCTGTTAAACGCAGCGCAGTTGCTGGGAAACATCCAGGCCGTACAGCGCCGGCAGAACCTACCATTATCGACCGCACTAGCTAACGACAAACATACAGGTTGCACCATCAATCTCGATGTTGAAATGGAAACAGGTACTGGTAAGACCTATTGCTACATCAAGAGCATGTTCGAGTTGAACAAACGCTTTGGCTGGAGCAAGTTTATCGTCGTGGTGCCGAGCATTGCTATCCGTGAGGGCGTGTACAAGTCGCTGCAGATCACTGCTGATCACTTTTTTGAGGGATATGGTAAGAAGGCGCGCTTCTTCATTTACAACTCCAAGCAATTGCACAATTTGGAGAGCTTTTCTTCAGATGCCGGCATTAATGTCATGGTTATCAACGTGCAGGCGTTCGCGGCCCGTGGTGCCGATCAGCGCCGTATCTACGACGAGCTGGATGACTTTCAGTCGCGCCGTCCTATCGACGTGATCAAGGCTAACCGACCGATTCTCTTTCTCGATGAACCGCAGAAGATGGAGGGGGTCAAGACGCTGGCGTCCTTCAGCGAGTTCAATCCGCTGATGATTGTGCGCTACTCGGCTACGCACAAAACCGAGTACAACAAAATCCACCGCCTCGACGCGCTGGACGCTTACAACCAGAAACTGGTGAAAAAGATCAGCGTGCGCGGTATTACGGTCAAAGGCCTGACCGGGACCAATGCTTATCTGTTCCTGCAGGACATCGAAGTCTCGACCAAATCGCCTGTTGCTCGGGTCGAGATGGAGATCAAACAGAGCAGTGGTATCAAGCGCGTGATGCGCAAACTTGGCCGCAACGACAATCTGTACGACCTGTCCGGTGGGCTGGATCAGTACAAAGACTATGTGGTTGCCGATATCGACGCCCGTATCGACACGCTGAGCTTTACCAACGGTGTGGCGCTAGTTGCCGGGGAGGCCGTGGGCAACGTGGATGAGGCCGCCATGCGCCGCATCCAAATCCGCGAGGCGGTAAAGGCGCATTTTCAGAAAGAGATGATGCTGTTCAGCAAGGGCATCAAGGTGCTGTCGCTATTCTTCATCGATGAGGTGGCTAAATACCGCCAGTACGACGCAACCGGCGAATTGCCTGGCGAGTACGCGCAGATCTTCGAGGAGGAGTACAACGCCTACCTCACCGACGTGATGACCCTGGAAGACACGCCCTACAACCGCTATCTCAAGGGTATTCAGGTTCGCCAGACCCATAATGGCTACTTCTCTATCGACAAGAAGAGCAAGCGCCTGGTCGATCCCACAGTGGGAAAAAAAGCTACTGAAACCGACGACGTGGATGCCTACGACCTGATCCTCAAGGATAAAGAACTCCTGTTGTCGTTCGACGAGCCGGTGCGATTTATCTTCTCCCACTCGGCTTTGCGCGAAGGCTGGGATAACCCCAACGTCTTCGTAATTTGTACCTTAAAGCACAGCGATAACAGCATCTCGCGGCGCCAGGAGGTGGGTCGTGGCATGCGCCTGGCCGTCAACCAGCAGGGTGACCGTATGGATGACCCGGCCACCGTGCACCAAATTAATGAGCTGACCGTGGTGGCCAGCGAAAGTTACAAGGACTTCGTTGGTGCACTGCAGAGAGACATCAGTGAATCTTTGTCGGCTCGGCCGCGTGAGGCCACCGAGAATTACTTCAAAGGAAAAATTTTACAAACCTCAACTGGCGACGTTGAGGTTTCTGCGCAACTGGCCAAGCAGATTTACAAGTACCTGCTGAAAAACGACTACACCGACGACAACGATCAGATCACTTTGACCTACCATGAGGCCAAAAAACAAGAACAACTGGCAGAGTTGCCGGTTGAACTGCAGCCCTATGCAGCCCAGGTATTCCAGCTGATCGATAGCGTTTTCAGTGCGGCGCAAATGCCGGAGATTGGGGATGACCGCAAGGCCAAGATCAATCCCCTTAACTCGAACTTCGAGAAGAAGGAATTTCAGGCGCTGTGGAACAAGATCAACCGTAAAGCCGCTTACACCGTTCATTTTGAAACCAATGAACTGGTGGGCAAGTGCGTAGCGGCTTTGGACGCAGAGCTGCGGGTAAAACCGATGCAGTACATTATTGAGCGCGGCAGCCAGTTGGAGAATGCCAGCTTCGACGATATGAAGAGTGGCTCGGCCTTTAAGATCGCCGAAAGCTCGACCGAAAAGTACAACCACTCCGTTCATTCGGCGGTGAAATACGATCTGATTGGCAATCTGGCCGAGGACACCCAGCTAACACGCAGCACCATTGCCAGCATCCTCAAAGACATCAACGTGGCAGTCTTCAGCCAGTACAAAACCAACCCGGAAGACTTCATCGCTAAGGCCTCTACGCTGATCAATGAGCAAAAGGCCACAGCTATCGTCGAGCACATCGCTTACAGTCCGGTGGACGAAATCCATAGCTCTAACATCTTCACCGCAGAGAAACCCAAGGACGATTTCAGCAAGGCCTTCGAAGCTAAGCACCACGTCTATGACTACGTGTTCACCGACTCCAGCATCGAGCGTAAATTCGTCGAGGAGCTGGATGCAAGCACTGAAGTGGTGGTGTACGCCAAGCTACCGAAGAGTTTCTTCATACCCACGCCGGTCGGCAACTACAACCCAGATTGGGCTATCGCCTTCCAAGAGAACAAGGTGAAGCACGTTTACTTTGTCGCCGAAACCAAGGGTTCGATGTCCAGCATGGATCTGCGTGCCATCGAAGTCTCCAAAATCGCCTGCGCCCGCAAGTTCTTCGCCAAGATCACCTCAGCGCAGGTGAGGTACGACGTGGTCGATGGGTATGGGAAGTTGATGGAGTTGGTGAAATAATGAAAGCAACTGAAGCCAACTTACTCAAATTTTTGCGTAAATCGCCCCAGTTTGTCATTCCGATTTACCAGCGAAATTACTCCTGGACTGAAGCGCAGTGCCGTCAGCTATGGGCGGATCTATTGCGGGCCGGACGTAATGAAAAGGTTAATGCGCACTTCATCGGCTCCATTGTCTACATTGAGCGTGCATTGTCTTCAGTCACCAGTCAGGAAGCCCTGCTGGTCATCGATGGGCAGCAGCGATTGACCACAAGTACCCTGCTGGTTGCCGCTCTGGCTAGCTATCTTGAAGTTCTCGCCCCTGACAAATTAGATTCGTTCGAGGATTTATTGGAGACTTTTTCTCCCCGGAAGCTGCGCAACTACTACCTACTCAATCCTGATGAGGATGGTGAGCGCCACTTCAAGCTGATCCTCTCTGAAACCGACAACGATACGCTCCGCGCAATCCTTAAAGACACGCCCATGCCCGCCGAAAGCAGTACGCGCGTCTACGAGAATTACCAGCTTTTCCGGGAGCTTTTGAAACAACATCACAACGAGCTAGGGGCCGTGTGTGAGGGTTTGGCAAAACTAGTGATTGTCGATGTCTCGTTGGATCGCGCTCAGGATAACCCCCAGCTAATCTTCGAGAGCATGAACTCCACTGGGTTGGAGCTCAGTCAGGCTGATTTGATCCGTAACTACATCCTCATGGGGCTGGAACCCAGCCTGCAGACAGCGCTTTACAAAAACTACTGGCGTCCGATGGAGAAGAGCTTTGGACAGGCAGCTTATACGGTGCATTTTGATGCGTTCATGCGTCACTATCTGACAGCAAAAACTGGGGAAATCCCTAATGTCCGAGAGGTGTATGTCGCTTTTAAAATCTATGCAGGTACCCTCTCAGGTAGCATTTCCGACTTGGTTGCCGATATCCACGGCTATGCGACCTACTATTGTGCTATTGCGCTTGGCGCAGAGTCGCAACCTCTGCTCAAGCAGGTCTTCCATGACCTACGGGAGCTAAAAGTCGACGTGGCCTATCCTTTCCTGCTGGATGCCTACCATGACTACAAGCTGGGCCGGCTCAGCATGGAAGAGTTGCACCGAGTGGTTCGGTTAGTAGAAAGCTATGTTTTCCGTCGAGCGATCTGCTCCATCCCGACCAACTCACTGAACAAGACTTTTGCTGGGCTATCTCGCACGCTGAAGAAAGATCGGTATCTGGAGAGCGTACAGGCAGCTTTCCTTCTTCTGCCGTCCTATCGCCGCTTTCCGGCTGATGAAGAGCTTCAGCGAGATCTGAAACAACGAGACCTCTACAATTTCCGCAGCCGCAGCTACTGGTTGCGCCGTCTGGAGAACCATGGCCGCAAGGAACGTGTGATGGTGGAGGATTACACCGTCGAGCACATCCTGCCGCAGAATCCGGAGCTGTCCACTCAGTGGCAGGCTGAGCTGGGGCCAGACTGGCAAATGATCCAGCAGACGTGGCTGCACACCTTGGGCAACCTAACGCTGACCGGCTATAACAGCGAGTATCGAGATTATCCCTTTAGCTACAAACGCGACCAAGTGACTGACAAGGATGGTAATCCTATCGGTTTTGCGCAGAGTCCGTTAAAGCTCAATATAGGCTTGGGGCAGGTCCAGGTGTGGAACGAAGAGGCGATAAAGGCTCGCGCTGATCGCTTGGCCAAAGAGGCGGCAAAGGTTTGGTGCGCGCCGTTTCTGGACGCCGATATTCTCGATGCCTACCGCCCTGCAACCATTCGCTCTGGCCAGCAATACAGCATTGATGAACATCCCTTCCTGGCTGCTGGTCCTATGCGCGAACTCTTTGAAAGCTTGCGTAGTGCCGTTCTAGATCTTGATCCTTGCGTCAACGAAGAAGTGCTCAAACTCTATATTGCCTTCAAAGCGGAAACTAACTTCGTTGATGTGGTGCCGCAGGCCAGACGTCTACGCCTGTCGCTCAACATGCCCTTCCAAGAGATCGATGATCCCAAGGGCTTGTGCCGCGATGTGACTAACCTAGGGCGTTGGGGAAATGGGGACGTGGAGATTGGTATCGCTAGCAAGGACGAGCTGCCTTATGTCATAGGTCTGATTCGCCAATCATTCGACCGTCAGATGGGTGATGACTTCAGTGCCTGATGCCGTCGTCAAAATGACGATGAAGGAAAAATTATGAGCATGAGGCGTAGTCGTAGTGAGTTGGTCGGCAGATATGGAACTGACGCCAGCAGGTTCATCGGTCCCCATGGGACGCACGCATCCTAGGAGTTGTTATCAAGAACCGGAGTTCAATTCTAGTTGCCATGAGAGCGCCTAGATGAAGCTGCCAGTCGGCTTACTATCGCCTTCTCGGAAGGCTGTTCTGGCCGGCCTCGTCGCTGCTCCTAATCCCGCCATCGAGGACGTCGCTGCGTTTTTTCTATGTTCTGATCAACCTGCGGCCTCGACGTCCACGGCGGCTTACGCGATAGTTACGTGATGTAGCACTATTCAAGTGTTCAGAGGCCATCCTGGTAGGGTGGCCTTATTACGTCTGCAAGGAGTGCGAGATGTACCTGTCTGCCCTGTCTATCAAAAACTTCCGCCAGTTTGGTGATACTCCCCCGGCGTTCACCATCAAGTTTCATGAGGGAGTGACAGCGCTTGTAGGGGAAAACGATGCCGGCAAGACGGCCGTCATCGATGCCATCCGCCATGTCTTGCAAACGCGCGACGCCGACTTCATGCGCTTGCAACCTGAAGACTTTCACATCACTCCCAACCAGACACAGAAAAGCGAGATCACGCTTCTGTGTCAGTTCTCTAAGCTTTCGCGAGCGGAGCAGGGTGCCTTCGCTGAATACCTGACCTATGAGGACGCAGAGATTTCCCTCTATGTGTACTGGACAGCAAGGCGGCTCAGCGAGTCAGCCGCTGCGCGTCGATGGGTGGATATCTCCGTACGTACTGGCAAAGACGGAAGCGGCCCGAGCTTGGATTCCAATGTTCGTCAGCTGCTTGCCGCCGCTTATCTACGTCCACTTAGGGATGCGGAGCGCGAGATGTCCCCTGGACGAGGCTCTCGTCTGTCGCAAATCCTCAGCAATTTCCCAGACATCACACAGGGCAATGCTTTAGAAGCCACCAACCTGCCAGCCACTTTTGCAGACGCTGCGGCACTGAATCTCGCCGGAATGTCAGACTACCTTCGACACTTGGTCGATGGTCATCCAGGCGTTAGCAGCGCGCAGACCGCCATCAATGATGATTACCTCAAGCTGCTTTCGCTGTCAGGCGAGCAGTTGCATGGGCGTATCAGCTTCGCAGAGGGAGCTACTGAAGCAGCGAAGCTACGTCAGATCCTAGAACGCCTTGAGCTAGGATTGCTGGAGAACACGGGGGCAGCACGAGGGACTTACGGCTTGGGGTCAAATAACCTGCTTTTCATGGCCTGCGAGTTGTTACTGCTGGGCAAGGAGCGAGAAGGCCTTCCATTGCTACTGATTGAGGAGCCCGAGGCTCACTTGCATCCACAGCGTCAACTCAGGTTGATGCAGTTTCTAGAGTCGGCCGCTAAGCCGCCTCCAGGATCCGATCAGCGTCCCGTCCAAGTGATTCTGTCGACCCATAGCCCAAACTTGAGCTCAAAAATCCCACTGAAGAACCTGGTGCTCATGCATCGCCAGCGCGCTTACTCTCTGACTGATGGTCAGACTGAACTCAGTACGGGTGATTACCGCTTTCTAGATCGCTTTCTCGATGTCACGAAGGCAAATCTATTCTTTTCCCGTGGCCTGCTCATCGTAGAGGGGGATGGAGAGTCGATTTTACTGCCAACCATTGCGTCACTGATTGGCCGGGATCTAACCGAGCACGGTGTTTCGGTTGTGAATGTAGGCGGGACAGGGTTGCGCCGCTACGCGCGAATTCTTCAGCGCCGAAATCCAGGAGAAGGACAGCTAAAAATTCCGACCGCTTGCCTTGCTGATATGGACGTCATGCCTGACTGCGCGCCTCAGATCTTAGGCCTGGTAGCCAACAATGATGACGCTAAATGGGCAAGCCCCACTCGTCGTTGGAAAGCATTAAGAGATTTTGGTACGACTCCTGAGGAGCAGGCCGCAGCCCTGATTGCTCGGCGCAATAAGCTTGGGGAAGGTGACGGACAAAATGTGGCCACATTCATTGCAGATCACTGGACACTTGAGTACGACCTTGCTGCGTGCGGACTGGCAAAAGAGGTTTACCTCGCTGCGACGCTTGCTGTGAATGACGACCCGCTGAATGAGGATCGTAAGACTAGGGAAGTCGTACTTCGTGAGGCTCATACCTCCTTTTTGGCCATCGAAGCCGCGTCGCAAAACACGGCAGAACTTTGTTCTTGGGTCTACAAGATGTTCACCAAGGGTAAAGCCTCGAAGGCGATCACCGCACAGTATCTTGCTGAGCTTTTGGAAGATGCAATTGAGGAGGGCACGATGACGGCTGAACAGCTCAGAGCTTCGCTGCCACCCTACATCGTGAGCGCAATCGAATTTGCAACGACGCCAATGGACGAACAGATTGCCGCTGCAGAGGTCGAGCCATGAGGCCTTTCCGTGAAATGGTCGACCCGATCCTCGACGAAGATATCGAGTGGGTCTGCAGTCTTATGAAGCTCAGAGGGCTTGATGAACCTCGCCGGCGGTTTCTGAAGTCACTAGAAACGTTGGACATCTCAGCGTGTCCAGGCAGCGGAAAAACCACGTTGGTTGTCGCGAAGCTTGCGATCCTCGCTAATAAGTGGAAGAGCTCGACGCAAGGCCTTTGCATCCTGTCTCACACCAACGTAGCGCGAGAAGAGATAGAGCGCAGGCTTGGCGGCACAGATGTTGGACAACGTCTCCTGCGGTACCCTCACTTCATCGATACCATCCATAGCTTCGTCAGTAAATTTCTAGCAAAACCATGGCTGCTATCAGCGGGATACCCGCTCACAGCTATCGATAACGAGCTCACGTTCAATGCCCGGCGAAGAATACTTGGCGGTCAACGTTACTCTTTCCTCGTGAGTTACCTTGAGCGTAACCATATATCCTTCGAGTCATTGCGAATCACCAGCACCAATTTTGATACTCCGCTTGCCGGTGCACGTTTCCCCAGTGGTGAACATACTCCAACGCATAAAATCGCATCACTCGCACTGAGGGAGGCCGCAAGGCTTGGCTATTTCTGCTACGACGAAATCTTTCTGCTTGGTAAGGCGCTTCTTGACCAGCATCCTGGTGTCGCGTCGACGCTGCAACACCGCTTTCCCTGTGTTCTTATCGACGAAATGCAGGATACGTCGGAAATGCAAAATGGCATGTTGAGGGATCTCTTCCCCAGGGATAATCCTCTTATCTGTGTGATGCGTGTTGGAGATCCAAACCAGGCGATTTTTGAGCAAGAAGATGTTCTCGCTGTGGATAATTTCCCCGACCTGGCAAGGTGTGCGGCGATCGCCGACAGCTTTCGATTCGACTCGTCGATTGCGGCGCTCGCCAGTCGATTTGCGTTCACGCCAATCATTCCAGATGGTCTCCTTGGGGCCCGACAAGTCGAGCCTGGTGCCGCACAGATTCCTCATACGATTTTTGTTTTTCCTGATGATGACACCTCAGGCGTGCTGGATGCTTATGGACAGTTAGTACTCCAACACCTACCACCGGCGCTGATAGCAAAAACTCCCGTCACAGCCCTGGGTGCGGTTCACAAAATAATCGACCTGGCCGGTATGAACGTTGCGCATTACCCTAAAACGGTTTCCCACTTCTGGCAGGATTACATGCCAAGTGCCAGCCGTACCAATCACCGTCCTGCGACGTTATTGGAGCATCTATATGCGGCCAGGCAACTGGCAGCAATCGGAAGTACCGCGCACCTGGGGCTAGAGCAGATCGCAGCAGGCATTGTGCGTTTAGC
Organism: Pseudomonas sp. IT-P253; assembly: GCF_949768125.1. Taxonomy (NCBI): domain Bacteria; kingdom Pseudomonadati; phylum Pseudomonadota; class Gammaproteobacteria; order Pseudomonadales; family Pseudomonadaceae; genus Pseudomonas; species Pseudomonas sp. IT-P253. The sequence goes on from NZ_CATKPT010000084.1 coordinate 63,773, forward strand.
AAACCTACTGGCACCGCCGGCGCCGTTCAGAGGGCGCGGGAGGCTGCATCAACATTTAGAAGAAATCCTCGCAGCTCATCCTGAGCTCCGAGTTGACTATCGCGTGCTGATCACAAGAGTCCTTTTCACTACTGAAGTTATTGACGAGGCCACATGGACCGGTTCTATACAAAGATTTAGGCAAATCGGCGCATTGATAGGTGGAGGGAATGAGTACGAACCTGAGGCCAACACATTCCTTGCTTGGAACGCTCAGGTTGGCGTGCCTGCAGTGGGTGCTCCTCAACTGGCCCCCGGCACACTTCAGCGAGTCGAAGAGAGTTTGGAGGCTACCAAAGTTAACCACTACCGATGCATCCATAATGGTTCGCATGTGGACATCAAGCTCGGCTCGATCCACATCGCCAAGGGGGAAACCCATGCGGCGACTCTGGTATTGGAGACTTTTAACCGTTCACATTTCCTGCACTCGCTTATGCCTTGGCTTTCAGGCCAAAATCAAAACGGTACTCGGTGCGATAATGACGCCAAACGTAAGCGGTTGATGGAGATGTACGTTGCGATGACCCGACCGACTCACCTGTTGTGCCTGGCAATGCGTAATGGATCTCTGGGTACCGGTCAGCGATACGAACGCAATCAGGAACTGCTGAGAGAACAGGGATGGCAGATCCAGCATCTGAACTGAGGCTGATAAATCGCTAAACGTCAGTGGGCGCAATCCACTTGAAGGTGCTGACTGGTTTCGTGCTCGCGATTACGACACTAGACAGTTTTTGGGCATGCACGATTTGGTTGCCAGGATAAGGGAAAAATCCTTGAAACCATAGTTGGGCATCCTATGGCTATGGTGTTATTTCTCCAGAGTTAAGATGTGTGGTAATTAGGCGGTGTACTGGGTGTTTTTGTTGTAGCATGCCTGTAATGCCGCTGGGTAGATTCTCGGTATTGGTAATATGTTTATATGCACTATGTTTATATGTGCTGCTACGTTGATGTGTAGTGCTAACTCTGCTCTTCACGTAATGCTGAGATTCCGTTCGTTGCACGGGGGTTAGTTGGCTCATTTTTTATTGTAATGTGCTTTCCGTTGTTAATTAAGTATCTCTTGCTAACTAATATAATTGATATCGCTTATTTAAGTTATGTATCTGATTATCAGGTTGGAGCTTGCGTGATGCATGACATGGTCTATCTAGATAAGATAGATGAGTTTGGCACAATAGTAGTCGTAAAAAATTACTACGCATCCCTCCGATATGTAATTAACATGTCGGAGTATCGGTTATGAAACGTCATCCAGAAAACTCTAATCTCACGCTGTGCCGTGAGGAACATTTCATTGGCTGGCCTGTTCAGGTGAGTAAAGGGCCTTTTGTTCGAAGCTACCTAAATAATCTTAATAGGGTAATTCAGCGAGCACTCGATGATTGCCCGCGTATTTTTGCCTTCAGATTTGATCTGCGCTTCCCCGCTGATTTAGACCTGCCTGACCACCTGTATACGAACGAGGTGATAGATCGTTTTCTGGAGTCATTTAAAGCAAAGATTAGGCACAATCGATTGAAAGCTGGTTTGTCGAGAAAGTATATCCATGACACTAAAGTGCGGTATGTTTGGGCGAGGGAGTTCGGGTGCTCGGGTAAACCCCATTACCACGTTCTCATCCTGCTCAATCGCGATGCGTTCAATGCGCTTGGTAAATTCGAACCAGGCCGGGATAACATCTTCAATCGCCTTGTAGAAGCCTGGGCCAGTGCTCTGAGGCTATCTGTCGACGAGGCTAGTGGCTTGGTACATATCCCCGATAACGCTGCCTACCACTTGCATAGAGATGATGAGCGGGAGCAGCGAGAACTTTTCTTCAGGGCGAGCTATCTCTGTAAAGCCGCCACAAAGGCCTATGGGGATGGTCAGCATGGGTTTGGATACAGTCGGAGCTGAGTGGCGAGTTTCAATTGATCACTCGATGGGTAGGGAGGCAGGCCGATAGGTCATCAAGGTCATGCAGTGTCAGCATCAGCGTAAAAAGCCGGCTGGGGCTAGAAGCTTTCGGACTGGCCGTATTCATAGTGAAATTGTTTGAAAAGTCTACAATTCAGCATCAATCGTGCTGGCTCATCTCCTTAAGTTGAAGGGATATTGGTTTCTGTTGGGGGCGTAGCGGGCGCCCCCATGAACTGGTTACTTGGTGCGTGCTAAGGGCAAAGCGCTCCTATAGTTGTCCCTGTTCTGTCAGCGATACACAGCCCTCATAAGTCACGACCACATGATCCAATATTTGGGTGCCAATCAGGTTGAGGGCGTTTTTAAGGGTTGTGGTCAGTTCGCGATTTGCTTGACAGGGCTCCGGGTCAACGGAAGGATGGTTATGCACCAGAATCACGGCTGCGGCGTTGTGCTCCAAGGCGATCTTGACCGCCTCCCGAGAGGACACGCAGGCAACCTCCAATGCGCCCCTGAATAGTTCTCTAAAGCCAATAACCCGGTGCTCGGTATCGAGCAGCAACAAAGCAAGGACCTCATAATCATGGAATTGCAGCAGTGTTTGTAGATGACTGAAGACGAGTCTGCGCTCAGTCAACGCCCGTCCTTTAGATAGACGATACATCGCGAGTTGTTTTGCCATCTGTAGGATGTCGGCCTCGGTGACTGGTGATTCGATGACATATGTGTCGGACGTTTCACCGGCTTTGAGCTTGGGATATTTCATGCTGGTATTCCTATCACGAACGCGTAAAAGCACTGGAGGGAGCGCAGTTACAAGGAAGAGGGTGTTGGGATTAAATGATTCCGAACGCCCCTTTAGACGAGAGCGCTCGGCAGAGCTGTGGTTTGACGGTTCACGCAACGAGTTGTAAGGCTGCATTGAGAGCTTTCTGTTTAACTACTGCGCCCTGCCCAAACCAAGCCGAATCCATTCGATACTCATGGCTCCTGGCGCGCCTTTCATGATCCACGTATTCAGTCACGGCGTTCAGCAAGCCCCATGCTGTTCCGCGAGCGGACTCCATTTCAGATCCTCGGCCTTTGCCTTCATACAGGCTCTGTACCTTCTCCATCGCTCGTTTATTGGGCAGTACATTGGGAATAGGATCATGCGCGCTGGTGTCGCACAGCACCTCCATGAAGAAGCTCATGGCTTCCGTCCACTGAACCTTGCGTTCCGAGAGGGTGCGCATCCGATACATGAATTCGTCCCACTGCGAAACGGCGATGCCTAGTTGTTTTTTTACTGCCTGCGAATCAAAGCGCATGCTGTGTGGAACCTTGATTGCGCGGGTGGCTCCGCTTAGAGATATGGTCAGTGTGTTATTGCAGACCACGCGAACGGTGGTGGGAGTTGCAGTGGTGGCTAGTGTGCCGTCACAGGACGTTGCCAGCAGCAAATAGCCATTGACCACGTCATTACCTTTAATTGCAGTCGACTGTCCGGTCCTCGCCAGTGCCCAGAGCTTGCGTCCGCCTTTCAGCACGCCAGCGGTCTCCAGTTCATAACCCGAGTGTTCGGTTAGGTCCCGATAAAACTCTAGGACCTCACGCGGCTGGACCACCTGGTAGCGTTGCGAGACCACGGACAGCGCTTCTTTGCTGTCCGAACGGTAGAGCACTTTCTGTTCGGGAAACGTATGGATGGTGCTGAGATGGCCGACGGCATCCGCCATGAAGCGCACTGGTGATTCCTGGATCTGCCAGTTCATGCCGGCTTCTTGTTGCCAGACTTCCAGCGGTTGCTTGGGCGAGAGCTGATTGCCCAGGCCATGCCAGGGCGTAGCGCCAACGTAAGCCATGTGTTCGATGAGGTGTGCCATAGGGATCTTCCTTTTCATAGGCGCACGGCGAAGCCGCTGAGCATTCAGCAGGGATCAATCGGCGTGCGGGGTGTTGATAGAGAGGGGGTAGCGATGGATCAGATGGGAGCAGCAGTTACGTCAAGCGGGAGATGAGCAGTTCAAGTGGAATGACGGCAGCTAAACGAAAGTCCGCAGTCGAGACAAACGTAATTGTCCAAAACCCGCTCATCGATGACTTCACCGAGTTTGGCGCCCGCGATACAGCCGGTCGCCGCGCCGGCTAACCCGCCGAGTATGGCTCCGGCCATACCGCCAGCAATGGCACCGGCGGGGCCAGCCACGACACCGATGATTGCGCCAACCTCGGCGCCGGCCATGGCACCGGTGACTCCTTGGGCAGCGCCACCGACGGTGCCGATCAGGGCGCCGACTTTCCTGGCTAAATCCTTGGTGATGACAGCAGTGGAGTGACAGCGTGGGCATTGAGTGGTCATGTACAGGATTCCTATCGAGAGGTTTGGGATAAAGTCATTGCACGGCATAGCGCCCATCAAGCAGGGCGCGTATGTGATTTGCTTGAGTGGTGAGCTGCGGAGTCTGAGGGGGGATGCGGATAGGTGCAGGTTCGTGATGTATGACCAAGATTTTTTTGATTGGGATTTTTTGTGTATCGCAGGCAGCCGTCACCTGCTATTCCCGCTACGAATAGCGGGAATAGCAGGTAAAGAAGTCATTGTTGTGTAAATAAATGCTGTTTTCTTAAGCTTTGCCTGCCATGTTTTTTGTTTTTTTTCAAGGGGGGTGCTTACGGTAAAAAAGTAATGTAAGCGGGGGCGGTCAAGTAAAAAAAACATCTGCGTAGCATTGCGTCATCTCGAATTTTCTAGAGGGGTGGTGCGATGTGTGCAGTTGAAGTAGACGAAGCTCGTAGGCTTTCGGTTCAGGATGGGCCAGGTAAAGCTTTCATCAAGATCTTGCGTTTGAAGACGCTGCAAGAGCGTCTTGGGGTGGGGCGGTCGACGGTTTACGACTGGATGAATCCATGTTCGCCACGATACAACCCCACTTTTCCACGTCCGATAAAGCTCTCACTTGGAGCGAGGGGGGCTATTGGCTGGATCGAGTCGGATATCTGCCATTGGATTGATTCAAGAGTGATTGCGGGTGCAGGTATTTTACGGGGGTACGAGGAATGATCTCTGATCGTTATCGGGAGTCCGTGCTACCGAAAATTGGAGTGCCTTTCCCGTCCTTTGCATGCCTGCCGATCTTGAAGGCGGCCGTGGATGAAGCTGAAAACAACATCCAAGCTCCACGACCACTAATTTTCTTTGGGGCCATGTCTGCAATTGCCATCAGTGTTCAGGGGCTTTTTGATGTCCGTAAGCCAATTGGTCAAAGCGTTCCAATGTCACTAATGCTGTTGTCTATTGCGGATTCGGGAGAGCGAAAGTCAACGGCAGAAAATATTTTCTTTGAACCGATTCGTAACTTTCAAAAAATGAAAGGAGTTGCGCACCAGTCCGAGCTAAAGGAGTGGGGGTTGAAGCTGAAAATATGGGATACAAAAAATAAAGTAATACTTAAGCAAATAGCTAAACTCACTCGTGATGATGAGTGTTCGGAGGATGCCGAACAGCGGTTGATCAAGCACGGGTATACTCGACCGTTGGAGCCCAAGCAATTTAAGATGCTATATGAAGACTCAACCGCTGAAGCGTTATTTTTAGGCCTTTATCAGAATTTGCCATCGGCCGGACTGGTATCTAGTGAGGGAGGAGGAGTGCTGAATGGTCGGGCATTAGCTGACTTGTCTAAGCATAATGCTATTTGGAGTGGGGACTCTATAACTGTTGATCGAAAAACAGTTGAAAGTTATGAGATTGTTGGTGGGCGCTTGACTGTGTCGATAATGTCGCAAAGAAGTGCGTTCAACGAATATATTAAGAAAGTTGGGGAGAAGTCTCGTGGCTCTGGTCTCTGGGCTAGGTTTTTAGTTTGCTGTCCTAAATCGACACAAGGTACAAGGTTTCTTAAGAACGAAACTATTTCTTGGGAGCATCGCGATAAATTTTCTTCACGATTGACCGAAATTCTTGAGCTGAACTCGGCTTTATTGAGTACGCCTTGTAAAAAGCGCGAAGTTATTAACTTTACGCCGGAAGCCGGGGAAGTATGGCTGAGAGTTTACAACGAAATTGAGTCTAACATTAAAGTAAAAGGGCGATTTGATCAGATGAGTGATCATGCCTCTAAGTTAGCTGATAATATTGCTAGAGTCGCAGCCCTACTGCACCATTTTGAAGGGTTTGAGGGGGATGTATCATGGAGCACACTTCAGTTTTCAATTGATTTTTGTCTTTGGTGTTCTGACGAGTTTTACAAACTGTTTTTGCCAAAGTCTCAAGAGGAATTGGACGCGATAGTTTTAGAGGAGTGGCTGTTGTTAGAAAGGAAAAGAGGAGATTTTCGGATAAGCAAAACCCGTATTCGCCAATATGGACCAAACAAGCTTAGGGATAAAAAGCGCTTGGACAGCGCTTTGGAAAAACTATACATAGAGAATAGAGTCAATTTTTTCAGTAGAAATGGAACTCAATACGTAGAGCTCTGTAAAGCTTTCTAAGGTTTTGCGCTGTCATGGCCTAGCTTCGCTAGGCCGGTGTGTCCTGTATATGGCGGCGCTACAAAGAAATTTTCGCAATTGGATTATTGTTTATAGTTGACCTATTTTAGATTTTTATGGGTGTGATTTTCAGCAGTTGGGGTGTTGAAAGCTATTTTTACATCTTTGTCAGTAGATATCATATCTAGTACTGCTCCGATTAAGTCATCACGGTTCTGTGGTTGACTGCTTTTTTCTTGGGTGGGTGAATTAATCAAGTGAGCGACTACTTGGTCTGTTGCTGTGCTGGCGCTGGTCCAGTTTTTTTCAGGTCGTAAAAGGATCAGTGCTTCAATAATTGATTTTTTGAAGTTTTTTGTTTTATTTGCGTTCGCTTGGCCACCTTTACTAGCTCGCTGAATTTTATTTTGTACTGTTGGGTCAAAAAGCCCATCCCGGAGGCCGACAAAATAACTGGCCTCTGAAACAGCATGCCACGCCAGTAAAATTTCATTGTGTTCTTTAAGTTTTATTGCTGTGTGGGTGTAAATGGCTGCTAGGTTAAGGGTTTTCGCTTTGTTTTCTAATGGTGTTACTTTGTTGAGCGTAAGGAATGCGCGTTCATCGTTAATGTAGCTTCTATTTATTTCTCCGGAATTTATGCCGTTAATTATCCATTTGAAGTACTCGTTTTTTTCTGATTCGCCATATAGCTCTTTGCTCGAAGCTTCAACCTGGCGAAGTAGTTGATCGATTTTTTGATCGAGTTTTGTGTTTGAGACGAGATTGATAAGATTGTTTAATCCGGAAAATTTCTCTTCGTGAATAGTGTATTTGGACATTGTTCCATGCTCTTTGGTTTTGTTTTGATTTTTGCCTGAAGTTGCGTTGACATGGTTTGCAGCTTTTCTGAAAATTTTAGTTGATTTTTGTGCTTATTCGGAACTTTGTGGCTTCAGGTGTATGAATTGAGCCCAGTCAACCATTAGTGCTCGACGTTTGTCTAGGAAGTCGGAGCGAGAATAAGCCCCTTCAGTTTGATCACGTTCGTCATGTGCGAGTGCCATCTCGCAAACTTCCCTTGGGTAATGTGTGCATTCGCTTGCCCAGTCACGAAAGGAAGAGCGAAAGCCGTGTCTCGTAATGTGCTTGTATCCAATGCCATGCAGTAGTGTGCGTATGGCATTTGCGTGCATAACCCCGGTTTTTCCCTGTCCTGGGAATAGATAGGGGCTTCCTGTAACTCGTGGTACAGCTTGAAGCAGTTTTACTGCCTCATTGGCAAGCGGGACAACGAAGGCTACTCGCATTTTCATTCGCTCACTTGGCAGTGACCAGGTGGCAGCCTCTAGATCAAACTCATCCCAGCGAGCGAATCTCACCATGTGCGCGCGTGCGCCGGTCATGATCAGCAGTTGAGCGGCCCAACATGGCGGTGTGGTATTTTCCCTGAGTTGGGTCATCAGCGCCGGCACCTCCTGCCACCGCAAAGCTTCAAAGTGCTCGCGTTTCCGAGCCTTCTTCTTTTCAGCACGGCTCAACAGGTTGTCTAAATGTCCGCGCCAGCGAGCAGGGTTCTCACCTTCTCGCAGGTTGCGTGCCTTTGCAGCATCGAGAACCTGTTCAATCTGTCCACGTAGCTCGTCGGCAGTTCTGGTCTTAGTGGCCCAGATTGGTTGCAGCACCTTGAGTATCTGGGGAGTACCAATCTCCTCGGCTGACAGTTTGCCGATGTGGTCAAACGCATACAGCTCCAGTTTTCGAAGCCAGCCTTTACGCCACTTATCTGACCAGGTCCCCCCGTGCGCTTCGCAGTACTCTTTCGCGAGTGTCTCGAACTTTAGCTGTTTCGCCTCGCTGGCTCGCTGTGCTTCGCGCTGAGCAGCGCGTTCGATGTCGCGAGCGGTTAGGGGGTCTACACCGTCGTTCAATTGGCTGCGTTTGACACTGGCTTCATGTCTGGCCTTCTTGAGGCTGACCTCGGGGAATGATCCTAAGCCCATCTCCCTACGACGCCCCGCCAGTTGAAAGCGAAGTAGCCAGGATTTGCGCCCGGTTGGTTTGACGACCAAGCGAAGCCCATCGCCATCTTCATAGGTGCCGGGTTCGGTCAGATTTTCGACTTGTTTCGGATTCAGCTTACCCATTTGATTTCCCCTCTCGTCCCTTTGTCCCCCCACCTGTCCCCCCACTTCATCGTCGGATGAGGTCAAATGGCGTTGAACACCATTGGACAGGGACGAGCCTGAAACGCCCGTGATAGCTAAGCTATCGGCAGAATTCTCGGATGGGATAGGATTATTTTGGACAATTAAAAAGCCGGCTTGTGGCCGGCTTCTCGGGGACTGGCTTGGTTCATTTTTGGTAAACCGCGCCAGCCTTCAAAACGTACACCCGGATCTTGCGTCCGGCTGTGGGACTTGGCGAGAAAATCATCTGCCTTGTCGGTGCGATCTGGGCCGCGGGGCGGGTCGATGCGCAAAATATGGGGCGCATCATACTGATTTTTTTGGGGAATTCCCAGCTTGGTGTACGGGGAGAGCGATTGCGGTGATGTGTAGCAGCTGGCGAAGCCTGCGTTCGGCTGCGAAGCAGTCGCAAAAACATTCACCGCGATGTTTCAGATAAACCGCAGATACCGGGTTTACGACTGCTTCGCAGCCGGACGCAGGCTTCGCCAGCTGCTACAGGGGCGCGTCGTTATAGGAAGGGGACGGGTGGTCGGCGTTTGTTCAAGGTTGACCACCAGAACACCCAGCCCAATACCCTGATGTTCTGCTCTTCGATTTGCGGCGCTCTGAAGATTTCGTCCGGGTACTCGGCGCGGTTATGGCTGCGCAATCGCAGTGCATTTCCGGGCATGCGGTGCAGGTATTTGATCCGTAGCATGCCGTCATGTTCGATCGCGTAAATTTCCCCGTCAACAATCTGCGTCAGGCCGCGGTCGATGGCCACGGTTGAGCCGTCTTCGATTTTCTCGCCCATGCTGTTGCCGATCATGTAGGCGCAGATGGCGTCTGCATGGTTGATTTCCAGGGAGTCCAGGTGGCTGCGGGGCAGGCGAATGGGTTGGCTGGTGTCTTCGATGACATGGGTTTTGGTCGAGCCTGGAGCGGTGGCCGTTTCTTTGTAGAAGGTCAGTTCAACGTCGGTGGGTTCTATGACCGTGTAGATGCCGCGAATGGCCTGGGCGTCGAAGGTGTTGCCGGATTCGTCGAGCAGGCGCAGGTGTTTGGCGTCTTTCGGGCCTTCGGCGGTTTTCAGCCAGTCGCTGTTCACGGACAGTTTTCGGGCTACTTCTTCCATGCAGTGGGCGGGCACACCGCGGGTGTACCAGTTGTGGACGTTTTGCGGCGCCGTGTCCAGGAACTCGGCGAATCCTGTCGTCGTAATGTTCGCCGCTTTGAGGAGGGCTTTAAACCGTGGACCGCTAGTGTTCTTTTTCATAAACACGAGTCTACGGGCGCAGGGCGGGGCTTTGAATAAACAAGCCGTTCAAAATTCGAGGGAATTTTAAGACTGGATGTAAGACCTGTTTGGCGATTTTTAAACAAGAAAAAACGAGTGCAGCCGGCAGGTAAACGGCCCGTTTAAAAATCACTTTATAGGCGCCCACAAAAAACCCCGGATCAACCGGGGTTTTTTTCAAGCCGTCAGTGGCACGAGGCCAATGGCGTCTCAGCCTTTATAGGCAGCAACCGACTTCATGATCGCGTCGCGGGCGGCGTCTGCACCGGCCCAGCCTTCGATCTTCACCCATTTGCCTTTTTCGAGGTCTTTGTAGTTCGCGAAGAAGTGCTCGATCTGCTGAATCAGCAGCGGTGGCAGGTCGGTGTATTCCTTCACGTCGACGTACAGCTGGGACAGCTTGTCGTGTGGCACAGCGATGACTTTGGCATCGCCGCCGCCGTCGTCGGTCATGTTCAGGATTCCGACCGGACGTGCGCGAATGACCGAACCTGGGGCCACCGGGTAAGGGGTCACGACCAGCACGTCGAGGGGGTCACCGTCGTCAGCCAGGGTGTTGGGGATGAAACCGTAGTTGGCCGGGTAGAACATCGGGGTGGCCATGAAACGGTCAACGAACAGGCAATCGCTGTCTTTGTCGATTTCGTATTTGATCGGCGCGTGGTTGGCCGGAATCTCGATCGCGACGTAGATGTCGTTCGGCAGGTCTTTGCCAGCCGGAATCTTGCTGTAGCTCATTGGGCGGTGCCCCCGTTAGTTGACCAAAAACACTTGGCCGGATTGACCAAAAAGTGGCGGCGATTATAGGCATATTCCACCGCTGATGCCACGTACCAGAGGTCGTAGAGACCCAGGTGTCCTGTCTCACCGATACTGTGGCTTTTTGACGGCGTTCGTCGCGGCCATGCTGCGTTGCCACTCCTCGTCATCGCCGGCTATGACTCGTCGCGGCGTCTTGCCTGGCCACAACGACCACTCGTCAAAAGAACAACAGTATCGATAAAGCAGGACACTAGTCGCGTGCCTGATAGACAGGGTCTTCGGCCAGAAGTTGCCGCAATCGGGCCAGTGGGTCCTGCCGGTAAAACAGCTTCAGCTGCTCATAGACCTGTGGATAAGCCTCGTGCAGCAAATCCGGGGCGCTGAAGAAGTATTCGCTGGTGACGGCGAAGAACTCGGCCGGGTTCTCGGCGGCGTAGGGGTCGATGGCGGTTTCGGCATGCGGATGGCGGTCGAGGTGGCGGTTAAGGTCATCGTAGGCATGTTGCATGACTTTCGCCCAGTCACTGACGCGCATGTCGGGGTGCAGCGGCGGCAGGCCGTTGGCGTCACCGTTGAGCATGTCGAGCTTATGCGCGAGCTCGTGGATCACCAGGTTGTAGCCTTCCCAGCCACCGCTGGCCATTACGCCGGGCCAGGCGAGGATGATCGGGCCTTGCTGCCAGGCTTCACCGCTGTGTTCGCCGTCCCATTCGTGCACGACGCCACTGGCATCGCGATGGCGTTGAGGGCTGAGGAAGTCGTCGGGGTAGAGAACGATTTCGTGGAAGCCCTGATACCAGTTCAAATCGCCCAGGTTCAGCAACGGCAATTGGGCCTGGGCGGCGAGTAGCAGGCATTGCTCCTGGTGGAGTTCGACACCGGGCAGGGCGGTCAGGTGTTTATCCTGGAGGAATAGCACGCTAGCTTCGCGCAACCATTGGTCTTCGGCGGCGCTGATACCGTCGAGAAAGCTCAGGTGATGGCGCACCCGCTGCCACATGTCGTCGGCAATCGGGTGTTTGGCCAACAGGCGTTGGCGACGCCAGGCGCTAAGGGACCACATTGCGAATCAGCGCGACTCGGCTTTGGGGTTCGAACCACTCAGGCGGCTGCGGATGACGCTGATGATCATCGGTAACAACGACAGCAGGATGATGCCGATGACCAGCAACGACAGGTTTTTCTTGATGAACGGTACATTACCGAAGAAATAACCGAGGGTGACCAGGCCGCCGACCCACAGGATCGTGCCGAAGACACTGAAGGCAAAGAAGCGCGGGTAAGGCATCTTGCCGACGCCGGCGACGAACGGTGCAAAGGTGCGGATGATCGGCATGAAGCGCGCCAGTGTCACCGTTTTACCGCCGTGCTTGTCATAGAAGTCGTGGGTTTGCTTCAGATAGTCGCGGCGGAAGATTTTCGAGTTCGGATTGCTGAATAGCCGTTCGCCGGCCGTTCGTCCGATCAAGTAGTTGGTGCTGTCGCCGAGAATCGCCGCCAGCATCAACAGGCCGCCCAGCAGCACCGGGTCCATGCCGCCACCGGCCGCAACGGCGCCGGCTATAAACAGCAGGGAATCACCCGGCAGGAACGGCGTCACCACCAGGCCGGTTTCGCAGAAGATCACCAAAAACAGAATGGCATAGACCCATGGCCCGTAGTTGTTCACCAGCAGGTCGAGGTAAACATCGAGATGCAGGATAAGGTCAAGCGGGTTGAAATCCATGGAAAGCACCTATGGTGATGGCCCGACTCAGCAGACCTGTGCGGATGACTTCTTGAAAGCCTACAGAGGGGTGTAGTTTTTCTTACAAGCCGGAAGGGCAGCATTATACGGGCTGAAAAGTGAAAAACGTGTCGAGTTTGTAGCGAGGGATGTCGAAGAGACCGGTGGTTGGCAGGGACCTCTTTTGTGTAGGAGCGAGCTGGCTCGCGATAAGCCTGAGAACACCGCGCAGTGTCAGGCTTGGCGCGTTAACGTTAACGACCATCGCGAGCGAGCTCGCTCCTACAGGGTATCCGGGGTAAATCAGAGCTCGTCGCTGATTGGCAGCACGTAGTTCTTGAACTCGGTATCTTCCTTGAACCCAATGGATTCGTAGGTTTTGCGCGCGACTTCGTTGTTGCTGCTGGTGGAAACGCGCATGCGCACGGCATTGGTTTCCTTGGCCATTTTCTTTGCGGTGCGGATCAGGTTGTCGGCCACCAACTGACGGCGCGCGTCTTCGGCCACGTAGATGTCATTGAGAATCCACACGCGTTTAAGCGAAAGGGACGAGAAGCTCGGATACAACTGACAGAAACCCATCAGTTTGTTGGTGTCGTCATCGGCCAGGGCCAGGTAAATCACTGACTCCTTGCGTCGCAGACGTTTCTCAAGGAATGCGCGAGACGAGTCCGGGTACGGCAGGGAACCATAAAACTCGCGATATTTGACGAACAACGGGGTCAGCAGGTCCAGATGTTCGAGGGTCGCTTGAATAATCCGCATGGTAGGTCTCGTCTTGAAGTGGCTGTCTTCACGTGCTCTGACGGCAAACTTTTCTCACTGAGAGCCGTGCTTCGATCCTGCCTGAAGAGAGCTGGTAAAGGCAATCCAGAAACGGTTCAGGTATTCAGCGGGCTCAGTAGGAAATTACCTTTCATGTTCGCACCAGCGTCTGACTCCAGCGTCTGAACCTGCGCTTCGTCCTTCAGGTTGACCCCCGACAACTGCCGCCGGCAGGCTTCACGCATCAAATACAGCAAACGGTGTGCCGCCATGCCGTAACTCAGCCCTTCGAGACGAACATTCGAAATGCAGTTGCGATAAGCATCCGTCAGCCCGACCTTGGGATTATAGGTGAAATATAAGCCCAGGCTGTCGGGAGAGCTCAGGCCAGGGCGTTCGCCGATCAGAATCACCACCATTTTCGCGCCCAGCAATTCGCCAATCTCGTCGGCCACCGCGACGCGACCTTGTTCCACCAGAATCACCGGAGACAGGGACCAGCCTTCAGCTGAAACCTGCTCTTCCATCCGCGCCAGAAACGGCAGCGTGTGGCGATGAACGGCCAGCGCCGACAAACCATCGGCGACGACAATCACTAGATCCACCCCGCCAGGATGGGCCAACGCGTAGTCGCGCAGGGTCTGCGCTGACGCTTCGCTCAACTTTCGCCCCAAATCGGGGCGTTGCAAATAGCTGTTTCGATCAATGGCCGCGCTATGCAGCAAGACACTCTCGCGCCCGCATTCGGTCAATTGCGCGCTCAGCCCCGCAGCGTCGAACGGCAAGTGCACCGCATCCCGCGCTTGCGCATGGGCGTACTGGAAATCCAGCTGCGCGCTGGTCGGCATGCTGGTGCCGGTTCTACCGAGGGCGATCCGCGCCGGCGTCAGGCGACGCAGTTCCAGCAACGGGTTCTGTGGATCAACGGGTGGTTTATCCATTTCAACACTCATCCCAGTTGCGCCATCGCTTGGTGGAAGGCCGACGGCAGGCTGTCGCCGAAGTGAATCTTGCCATCCGCTTGAGTGAAGATGCCCATTTTCGCCAGCCACTGTTCGAACTCCGGTGCAGGTTTGAGGCCCAGGGTTTTTCGGGCATAAAGGGCGTCATGGAACGACGTGGTCTGGTAGTTGAGCATGATGTCGTCGGAGCCCGGGATGCCCATGATGAAGTTGATCCCGGCCACGCCCAGCAGGGTCAGCAGGGTGTCCATGTCATCCTGGTCGGCTTCGGCGTGGTTGGTGTAACAGATGTCGCACCCCATCGGTACGCCCAACAGTTTGCCGCAGAAGTGGTCTTCAAGGCCGGCGCGGATGATTTGTTTACCGTTGTAGAGGTACTCCGGGCCGATGAATCCTACAACCGTGTTCACCAAAAACGGTTTGAAATGTCGCGCCACGGCGTAGGCGCGGGTTTCGCAGGTCTGTTGATCGATGCCGTAGTGAGCGTTGGCTGACAGGGCACTGCCTTGGCCGGTCTCGAAATACATCAGGTTCTGGCCGAGCGTGCCACGATTCAGGCTCAAACCGGCGTCGTAACCTTCCCGTAACACGTTCAGGTTGATGCCGAAACTGGCATTGGCCGCTTCGGTACCGGCAATTGACTGGAACACCAGATCCAGCGGAACGCCGCGATTCACGGCTTCAATGGACGTGGTGACGTGGGTCAAAACGCAGGCTTGAGTGGGAATTTCATAGCGCTGGATGATGGAGTCGAGCATTTCCAGCATGGCGCAGATTGAGGCGATGCTGTCGGTGGCCGGATTGATCCCGATCATCGCGTCGCCATTACCATACAGCAGCCCGTCGAGAATGCTCGCGGCGATGCCGGCCGGTTCGTCGGTGGGGTGGTTGGGTTGCAGACGGGTAGAGAGCCGGCCGCGCAGGCCGAGGGTGCCGCGGAATTGGGTGATGACGCGGATTTTCTGCGCCACCAGCACCAGATCCTGCACGCGCATGATCTTCGACACGGCGGCGGCCATTTCCGGGGTCAGGCCGGGGGCGAGGGCGCGCAGGCTCTGTTCGTCGGCGGCATCGCTGAGCAACCAGTCGCGGAATCCGCCCACGGTGAGGTGGCTGACGACCGCGAAGGCCTGTTTATCGTGAGTGTCGATGATGAGCCGGGTGACCTCATCGGCCTCGTAAGGAATCAGTACTTCCTGCAGGAAGTGGGTGAGCGGGATGTCAGCCAGGGCCATTTGGGCAGCCACTCGCTCGCCATCGTTGAGCGCAGCAACGCCGGCCAGGAAATCCCCGGAGCGTGCCGGGCTGGCCTTGGCCATGACATCTTTGAGCGTGTCGAAGCGATAGGTCTGGGCGCCGACGGAATGGGCAAAGGTGGCCATGGGACGGTGTCCTCCTGAATTAATCGATGACTCAAATACACCACCGAACCCTGTGGGAGCGAGCCTGCTCGCGAATGCAGTGTGTCATTCAATACATGTTCTGAATGTCAGACCGTATTCGCGAGCAGGCTCGCTCCCACAATTGGATCTGTGTGCACTTCAAAATGGCAGGCGCCGGGCAACAAGCCCGGCACCGGTGCAATTAGATACCCGTAAGCATGGCATCAGCCGGCGCATCGAAGCGCTGCTTGGCGGTCAATTGGAAGTACAAGTAACCGGCGGCCATGAAGCCTAGGAACACGCACCCGATCAGGGTGTTGAACCAGGCCATCGCCACCAGGCACACCACGGCCAGGAACAGTGCGATCCCTGGCACGATCGGGTAGCCCGGCGCGCGGAAGGTGCGTTCCAGGTTTGGCTCGGTTTTACGCAGTTTGAACAGGCTCAGCATACTGATGATGTACATCACGATGGCGCCGAATACCGACATGGTGATCATCGCCGCCGTCAGGGTCATGCCTTGCAGGTTGACCAGGCCATCGCTGTAGATCGCCGCGATGCCGATCACGCCGCCAGCCAGGATTGCACGGTGCGGGGTCTGAAAGCGCGACAGTTTGGCCAGGCCGCGAGGCAAGTAGCCGGCGCGGGCCAGGGCAAAGAACTGTCGCGAATAGCCAAGGATGATCCCGTGGAAGCTCGCCACCAGACCGAACAGACCGATCCAGACCAGCATGTGCATCCAGCTTGAATTGTTGCCGACCACCGCTTTCATCGCCTGAGGCAGGGGATCGTTGATGTTTGCCAGCTGGCGCCAGTCGCCGACACCGCCCGCCATCACCATCACGCCGATTGCGAGGAACACCAGGGTCAGGATTCCGCTGACATACGCCTTGGGAATCGTGCGTTTCGGGTCCTTGGCTTCCTCGGCGGCCATCGCCGCGCCTTCAATGGCGAGGAAGAACCAGATTGCGAAGGGGATCGCCGCAAAGATTCCGGGGATCGAGGCGATGGTGAATTCGTTAGAGCCCGACCAGCCATTGAGCACGAAGTTGCTGAAACTGAAGCCTGGCGCGACCACGCCCATGAACACCAGCAATTCGGCGACTGCGAGCACGGTGACCACCAGCTCAAACGTCGCGGCGATGCTGACGCCGAGGATGTTCAGCGCCATGAACACGAAATAAGAGCCCACTGCCGCGATCTTCGGGTCCAGTTCCGGGTATTGCACGTTGAGATAGGCACCAATCGCCATGGCGATGGCCGGTGGTGCAAAGACAAATTCGATCAGGGTGGCGATGCCGGCGATCAATCCGCCTTTCTCGCCAAAGGCCCGCCGGCTATAGGCAAACGGCCCGCCGGCGTGGGGAATGGCGGTAGTCAATTCGGTGAAACTGAAGATGAAGCAGGTGTACATCGTCGCCACCATCAACGCGGTGATGAGGAAACCCAGTGTGCCTGCGGTGCCCCAGCCGTAACTCCAGCCAAAGTACTCGCCGGAAATCACCAGACCGACGGCAATGCCCCATAAATGCAAGGTGCCGAGTGTGGGTTTGAGCTGTGTGGAAGAAGTCATAAGTCCTCGCTGTCGTTTTTTTGTTTGATCTGTTGGACTTTCGGGTACGGCGTTTTCGTCTGGAGCGGACACGCAAAGCCCGTGCCAGAGCGGCAGGGCGATGTTTTGATGTTGTCGATAAGAACGCTTCGCGAGCAGGCTCGCTCCCACAGGAGGAACGCGGTGTAAATGTGGGAGCGAGACTGCTCGCGAAAGCTAGTTGAGGGGCGACACAGGAATACCTGTGCCGCCCCGGGTTTTAGAAGAAGCCCAGCGGATTGATGTCGTAGCTCACCAGCAGGTTTTTGGTCTGCTGATAGTGGTCGAGCATCATTTTGTGGGTTTCACGACCGACGCCGGATTTTTTGTACCCGCCGAACGCAGCGTGCGCCGGGTACAGGTGGTAGCAGTTGGTCCAGACACGGCCGGCCTTGATGGCGCGACCCATGCGGTAGGCGCGGTTGATGTCGCGTGTCCAGAGACCGGCACCCAGGCCGAACTCGGTGTCGTTGGCGATGGCCAGGGCTTCGGCTTCGTCCTTGAAGGTGGTGATGCTCACCACCGGGCCAAAGATTTCTTCCTGGAACACGCGCATTTTATTGGTGCCCTTGAGCAGGGTCGGCTGGATGTAATACCCGGTCGCCAGGTTGCCCTCGAGTTTTTCCACCTTGCCGCCGGTCAGCAGCTCGGCGCCTTCGCCCTTGGCGATTTCCAGGTACGAAAGGATTTTGTCGAATTGTTGCTCGGACGCCTGGGCGCCGACCATGGTGTCGGTGTCCAGTGGGTCGCCACGTTTGATCGACAGCACTTTTTTCATCACGACTTTCATGAAGTCGTCATAGATCGACTCTTGCACCAGCGCGCGGGAAGGGCAGGTGCAGACTTCGCCTTGGTTGAAGAACGCCAACACGAGGCCTTCGGCGGCTTTTTCGATGAAGGTTTCTTCGGCTTGCATGATGTCGGCGAAGAAGATGTTCGGCGATTTGCCACCCAGCTCCACGGTGGACGGAATGATGTTTTCGGCGGCACATTTCATGATGTGCGAGCCGACCGGGGTCGAGCCGGTGAAGGCGATCTTGGCGATGCGTTTGCTGGTGGCGAGGGCTTCGCCGGCTTCTTTACCGAAGCCTTGCACCACGTTCAGCACGCCTGGCGGCAGCAGGTCGCCGATCAGTTCCATGAGCACGGTGATGCCCAGCGGGGTTTGTTCGGCAGGCTTGAGCACCACGCAGTTACCGGCAGCCAGGGCCGGGGCGAGTTTCCAGGCAGCCATCAGGATCGGGAAGTTCCAGGGGATGATTTGCCCGACCACGCCCAGCGGTTCATGGATGTGATAGGCCACGGTGTTGCCGTCGATCTCGGCGGCACTGCCTTCCTGGGCGCGGATGCAACCAGCGAAGTAACGGAAATGGTCGGCCGCCAGCGGGATGTCGGCGTTGAGGGTTTCACGCACGGCTTTGCCGTTGTCCCAGGATTCGGTGATCGCCAGCAGTTCCAGATTCTGCTCGATGCGGTCGGCGATTTTCAGCAGCACCAGCGAGCGCGCCTGGGCGGACGTGGCGCCCCAGGCATCGGCGGCCGCGTGGGCGGCGTCCAGGGCCTTGTCGATGTCTTCGGCCGTGGAACGCGGGAATTCGGCAATCGGTTGGCCATTGACTGGCGAAGTATTGGTGAAGTACTGACCTTTAACAGGCGCGACGAACTCGCCGCCGATGTAATTACCGTATTTGCTCTTGAACGAAACGATAGCGCCTTCAGTACCGGGGTGAGCGTAACGCATGATATTTCTCCTTGGCTTTTGTACTTATAAGGGAGGTGCGCATGTGCGCTTGTTATAAGCGTAGAGCAAAGGTCGGGCCACTGCCTTGCAGGTCAGGCAAATCAAGGCCTTGCGCGGTTTTTGTCGGACGGGCGGACCCCGCTCGTGACGTTTTCGGTACAGGCCTCGTGACACTTTGTACCGTTTGTGGCACAGCCTGTGACTGACCAGTCTTGCCAGCATTGCAATGCAGGTCAGGCTGGAGGATGCTCGGCGTCACGTTCTATGTAGCAGCTGCCGAAGGCTGCGTTCGAGGGCGAAGCACTCGCCTCGATTCAGCAATGAAATACGGGCCACAGGTTTTACGACCGCTCCGCGGCCGGACGCAGCCTTCGGCAGCTGCTACACGGAAGCGAGCCAAACCCTGCGGGGAGAATAATAAGAAATGCACGACAACCATTTGAGTCGCCATGCCCAGCAAGTGTTGACCGTGACCCAGGGGAAATCCCACCTGCACGGTCCCGGCAGCGATCCATCGATTGCCCGTTCCTGGCTGCGCTGCCTTGAGGACTATCACCTCGACCCGGCCCTGACCATGGCGCCGACGGTGCTTGAACATGGCCGTGTCCTGGAAAGCCGCGAACGCTTGCAGCAAGTGCTGCACATTGCCGGCAACGAAATGAGCAGCCTTCACCAGCAACTGTCCGGCGCCGGGCATGCGGTCCTGCTGACTGACGCTCGCGGGGTGATCCTCAATTGCGTCACCGCGCCTGCCGAACGGAAGATCTTCGAGCGAGCCGGCCTCTGGCTGGGCGCCGACTGGAGCGAGGCCTGCGAAGGCACCAACGGCATCGGCACCTGTTTGGTGGAGCGACAGTCGCTGACCATTCACCAGGACGAACACTTTCGCGGTCGCCACACCGGCCTGACCTGCTCGGCGAGCCCGGTGTTTGACCCCCACGGCGAACTGTTGGCGGTGCTCGACGTGTCTTCAGCGCGTCACGAGGTCTCGCGGCAGAGTCAGTTCCACACCATGGCGCTGGTCAATCTGTCGGCGAAGATGATCGAGAGCTGCTATTTCCTGCGTTACTTCGACAATCAATGGTTGCTGCGTTTTCACCTGCAGGCCGAATCCGTGGGACTGTTCAGCGAAGGGTTGCTGGCGTTCGACGGGGAAGGGCGGATCAGTGCGGTCAACCAGAGTGCACTGAACCTGCTCGGGCATATTCGTGGCGGGTTGCTCGGCAAACCGGTGGAAATGTTTTTTGATTGTTCGCTGGATGAGTTGCTCGGCCGAGCAAGTGTGAATGCCAACGCCAGCTGGCCGTTGCGTACCCGTGACGGTCGCAGCCTGTTTGCCGTGTTGCGGGGGCAGCCGCGCAGTATTCCGGTGCCGGTGGTTCAAACTCCGGTGATGCCTGAGCGTGCGCGCCTGTCGGACATCTGTATTGGCGATACCGCGTTGCAGGAAGACTTCCGCAAATCCCTGCGCGTGTTTGAGCGGGACGTACCGTTGTTGATCAATGGTGAAACCGGGTCCGGTAAAGAGGCCTTCGCCAAAGCCGTGCACCAGGCCAGCCAGCGGGCTGAAAAAGCCTTCGTTGCGCTCAATTGTGCGGCCATTCCTGAAAGCCTGATCGAGAGCGAACTGTTTGGTTATCGCGGCGGCAGCTTTACCGGCGCGCGCAAGGAAGGCATGCGTGGCAAGTTACAGCAGGCTGACGGCGGGACGTTGTTTCTCGATGAAATCGGCGACATGCCGCTGGCGTTGCAGACTCGGCTATTAAGGGTGCTGGAAGATCGTCAGGTGGTACCGATTGGCGGTGAACCGGAGTCGGTCAATGTGCGGATCATCAGCGCCACTCACCGCAATTTGCTGGAGCGGGTGGAGGACGGCAGCTTCCGCGAGGATTTGTACTACCGGCTCAATGGGCTGGAGGTTGCGCTGCCGGCGTTGCGTGATCGCACGGATAAATCCCAGCTACTCGACTTCTTGCTGGCCGAAGAGGCCGGCGGGGAATCGGTCCTGATCGACGCGCCGGCACGTCAGGCGTTGTTGGGTTATGCGTGGCCGGGGAATGTGCGGCAACTGCGCAATGTGCTGCGCACGTTGGCGGCGTTGTGTGAGGGCGGACGGATTGGACTGGAAGACTTGCCGGCGATGATTCGTCAGGCTCGGCCGGTGCAGGTTGTGGCCGTAGAAGCGCAATCGGAACATCCGCTGGATGACGCCGAGCGGCTGGCGTTGCTTAGTGTGCTGGAGCAAACGCGTTGGCATATGACGCATACGGCCGAACAGTTGGGCGTCAGCCGCAACACCCTCTATAGAAAACTGCGTAAACACGGCATCGCCCGTTAGATGCAGATCCTGTAGGAGCGAGCTTGCTCGCTCCTACACAAACACAAGGTGCGATTTTTCCCTCCCTACGCTAACCTGCGGCCATGTTTTACGAGGTCGATTATGCACATTCATATTCTTGGTATCTGCGGCACTTTCATGGGTTCGATGGCGGTTCTGGCCAAAGAGCTGGGCCATCACGTGACTGGCTCCGATGCCAATGTCTATCCGCCGATGAGCACCCAGCTTGAAGCGCAGGGCATTGAGTTGACCCAAGGCTACGATCCTTCACAACTCGACCCGGCTCCGGATCTGGTGGTGATCGGCAATGCCATGTCCCGCGGCAACCCGGCGGTCGAATATGTGCTGAACAAAGGCCTGCCTTACGTCTCCGGCCCGCAATGGCTGGCGGATCACGTGCTGCAAGGTCGCTGGGTGCTGGCGGTTGCGGGTACTCACGGCAAAACAACCACCAGCAGCATGCTCGCCTGGGTGCTGGAACACGCGGGCATGAGCCCGGGGTTCCTGATCGGCGGTGTGCCGCAGAACTTCTCGGTGTCGGCTCGTCTGGGCGATACACCGTTCTTCGTTATCGAAGCCGATGAATACGACAGCGCCTTCTTCGACAAGCGCTCCAAGTTCGTTCACTACCGCCCGCGCACGGCGATCCTGAACAACCTGGAATACGATCATGCTGACATCTTCCCCGATCTGCCAGCCATCGAGCGGCAGTTCCACCATTTGGTGCGGACCATCCCGAGTGAAGGCCTGGTGATCCATCCGACGACCGAGCCTGCCTTGCAGCGCGTCATCGAGATGGGCTGCTGGACCCCGGTGCAAACCACGGGTGCCGGTGGCCAGTGGCAGGTCAAGCTGCTGAGCGAAGACGGGTCGAAGTTCGAGGTGATGTTCGAAGGTGTGGCTCAAGGCGTGGTCGAATGGGACATGACGGGCCAGCACAACGTCGCCAACGCCCTGGCCACGTTAGCGGCAGCGCGCCACGTGGGTGTGGTGCCATCGATGGGCATCGCCGCACTGAGCGCTTTCAAAAGCGTGAAGCGGCGCATGGAGAAAGTCGCAGAAGTTCGTGGTATCACCATCTATGACGACTTTGCTCACCACCCGACCGCCATTGCCACGACGCTCGACGGTCTGCGCAAGCGTATTGGCGACGCGCCATTGATCGCAATCATCGAACCGCGCTCCAACTCCATGAAGCTCGGTGCCCACCGCGATGGCTTGCCGGAAAGCGTGGTCGATGCCGATCAGGTGATCTGGTATGCGCCGGCCAACCTCGGCTGGGACCTGGCCGGCACCGCCGCGCTGTGCACCGTGCCATCGATCGTCAGTGATTCGCTGGAAGGCATCATCGAACGCGTGAAGTGTCAGGCCCAGCCCGGCACACACGTGGTGATCATGAGCAACGGCGGCTTCGGTGGCCTGCACGGCAAACTCGCCGAGGCGCTGCAATGAACAATGGCCCGGAACGCATCACGCTGGCGATGACTGGCGCTTCAGGCGCCCAGTACGGTTTGCGCCTGCTCGATTGCCTGGTGCGTGAAGATCGCGAAGTGCACTTCCTGATTTCCAAGGCCGCGCAACTGGTGATGGCCACCGAGACGGATGTGACGCTGCCGCCCAAGCCGCAGACGATGCAAGCCTTCCTCACCGAATACACCGGCGCTGCCGTCGGGCAGATTCGGGTGTATGGAAAGGAAGACTGGATGTCGCCGGTGGCCTCTGGGTCCGGCTCGCCAGCGGCGATGGTGGTGGTTCCGTGTTCCACCGGGACCTTGTCGGCCATTGCGAGCGGTGCCTGCAACAATCTGATCGAGCGTGCCGCTGACGTCACCCTGAAGGAGCGCCGCCAGTTGATTCTGGTGCCGCGTGAGGCTCCGTATTCGAGCATTCATCTGGAGAATATGCTCAAGTTGTCGAACATGGGCGTGACGATCTTGCCGGCCTCGCCGGGCTTCTATCATCAGCCGCAAACCATTGATGACCTGATTGATTTCGTCGTGGCGCGCATTCTCAACCTGCTGAACATTCCCCAGGACATGCTGCCGCGCTGGGGCGAGCATCATCTGACCAGCGATGAATAAGCTGCTGACGATTGTGCTGGTGTTACAGCTGGCAGGTTGCGCCACGGCGCGCACGCTCGATGCGGCCAAACCAGGGGCGCCGTTGGTGTATTCGGGGACTCGGCTGGATGTTTACGCGATGAATGGCGGCTGCTGCGCCAAGGACCGTTTCGGTGCAGAAGCGCCGAGCTATCCTGGCGTCGACCTGCCGGCCAGCGCGTTGCTCGACACGCTGCTGTTGCCGTTGTCGGTATTGACGGTGATTGGGGTTAGTTTTCAGGCGACGGGTGGGTTGTAGTATTCGATTTTGAATCGGTGTCGCGCCCTTCGCGAGCAGGCTCGCTCCCACATTTGATCTGTGTCGTTCACAAGCCCACTGTGGGACCGCGAAGGCGTCCAGTCAGGCACTGCAGAAATTATTTGCCTAGTTTGCGCAGCTCATCCGACTCAACCACCCGCACCCCATCCTGCTCTTCCAGCGCCAGCCGCCACATGGCACGGGCCAGTTGGCAGGCCTCGATGCCGCGGTATTTACCCGGAATCAAACGGGACAGTGGCCCAACGAATTGCTCTGCCATGCGGGGTTCCATGCGTTCGCCCAACAGCAGGGAAGGCCGGCAAATGGTCAGCTGCGGCCAATTCTGTGCGCGCAATGCCTGTTCCATTTCGCCTTTGACCCGGTTGTAGAAAATCGACGATTTTGGATCTGCCCCCAAGGCGCTGATCACGATCAGGTGCCGTGCGCCCATCTCGCGGGCGCGCTTGGCGAATGCCACCACCATGTCCAGGTCCACGGCGCGAAATGCCTGTTCCGAGCCGGCTTGCTTGATGGTGGTGCCGAGGCAGCAATAGGCGATGTCGACGCGACCGTTCAGTTGCGGCAAAAACGCAGCCGGGTCACCCACCGGGTTTTCAAGATGGGGATGCTCAGCCAGTGGCCGGCGTGAGGGGGCCAACACCCGTGAGATCGTTGGCTCATTGAGCAGTCGATCAAGCAGATGTTCTCCCGTCAACCCGGTAGCTCCGGCAAGCAATACGTGCTGAGGCGTCAAGTACATAATGTTTCCCCCTTGATACTGTCAGCTTAGTTGTTCTTTGCATCCTTGCCGTCGATGGAGACACTTTGCAGTGCTTTTCGTGCCTGCTGTTTGCGCAGTAGCTGCCAGTGAGACAGGACCGTTTTCGGCGCCCAGATCTGTGGTTCCGAGGCTTCGAAGTTGTCCGCCAGCTCGCGCTCGGCCACGGTGGCCTTGGCCATCTTGAAGGCTTGTTCCAGATCGTCGGTCTGGTTCAATGCCTGGGCGAACAGGGCGTCCCCGAAGTAGGTGAAGTTGGCTTCTTCCGAACAGCCGAAAGACACTCGGTCGGCGCGGGAGGCGGTCATGATCAGGGTGCGCTCGTCCTTGAGGGTCGGGATGAAGCCACCGGAGTAACAGGCCGAAATCACGATGATCTTGTCGCGGTTTTTCAGGGGGGCGAGGACGGCGGCGAGTTCATCGGCCGGCAGGTCGGACAGTTCCATGCGGGGTTGGTCGAGCACCAGTTCATGTTCGCTGGTGCCGTGACTGGTCAGGTAGATGAAGATCAAATCTTCCGGGCCACTGCGTTCGGCCAGGGTCTGGGCGGCGCGGCGCAGGTTTTCCCGGGTGGCCATGGGGCGGTCGACGAGGTGATCGCGATGGTTCACCAGACGGATCTGGCCAAACGCGCCGAAGCGGCTGGCGAGCATGTTGCTGACGTAATCGGACTCGCGTAGAAACACGCTCTGCTTGCCATCACCACCGAGGGTCAGGGTGTACAGCTCCACGGCTGGCGTCGAGGCCGGCACGTTGAACAGTGCATCGTCGAGCAAGCGGCCTTGGGCCAGCAAGCCGAGTTCGAGTGGGTCGGGCAGCAACTTGCCATCGGTATCACGGACGCGCTGGCCATTGACCCACGTGCCGCTTTGCACGGTGCCGTCGGTCAGAACAAGGGTCCCGCGCCCGGAATAGCTGTCGCCGTCGAATTGCCCGATGTAGAAACTGCCATCCGGCAGGTTCAAGCGGCCCTGGCCGGTAAAGCGCCAGTCACTGAACTCGCCAATGTAATGGCTGCCGTCGGCGCCAATCAATTCGCCCTTGCCGTTCAGCGACCCTTCCTTGAACTGGCCCAGCCAGACATCGCCATCGGCGTTCTCGTAGCGGCCCTTGCCTTGCAATTGATTGTTCTTGAAACCGCCGACATACATATCGCCATCGGCGCTGTTGAACGTGCCATTGCCCTCCAGCTGACCGTTGACGAAAGTCCCGGTGAACTGATTGCCATTGCCATCGCTGCGTTGACCTTCGCCGTTGGGTTTGCCGTGGGTAAACAGGCCCTGATACGAGCTGCCATCGTCGAGTTCCAGATGACCGAGCCCTGAATATTCATCGGCTTTGAATTCGCCGCGGTAGGTCATGCCGTTTTCTTTGAGGGTGCCTTCGCCATCGCGTCGACCGAGTTTGAAACCGCCGGTGTAGCTGCTTCCGGCAGTGGTCAATACGCCTTGCCCGTCGAACAGGCCCTGATTGAACTGGCCGCGATAGACCTCGCCGTTGCTGCCGTGCCATTCGCCCTGGCCATGCCATTGGCCCTTGTCGAAGGCGCCGGCGTACCAACTGCCGTTCGGGTAGTCGATTCGGCCCTGGCCTTGCAGCAATCCGTCGACCAGGTTGCCGCGATAGCGTCCGCCATCCGGCAGGCGGGCGTCAGGGGACAATAGCGATTCGCCGTTGCCGCACGCGGTCAGTAATAGGGTCAGAGCGAGGAGTACAAGTGGGCGCATAGCGGGATCCGGGCAATTAGGCGACCGAGTATGCCGCAGCTATGTGTCCTT
Organism: Pseudomonas sp. IT-P253; assembly: GCF_949768125.1. NCBI lineage: Bacteria > Pseudomonadati > Pseudomonadota > Gammaproteobacteria > Pseudomonadales > Pseudomonadaceae > Pseudomonas > Pseudomonas sp. IT-P253. The sequence goes on from NZ_CATKPT010000084.1 coordinate 89,821, forward strand.
AATATAGAGAGGAACATACAGAGAAGGCGCGAAACAGCATGAGCTGCTTCGCATCCAGGAGGTTTTACACGAAGCAGAGGGACAGTGGTTCGGCGATGTACGCCGGTTTGTCCGATCCTTCGATCTCAAGCGTGGCGGTGGCCTTGAGCAGCCATTGGCCGGGTTTTTTCTCGCTGACATCGGTCAGCTCGACCTTGAGTCGTACTTTCGAGTTGACCTTGACGGGTTGAATGAATCGCACGCTGTCGAGGCCGTAGTTGACCACCATCTTCAGGCCTTCAGGCAGGACGAGGATGTCTTCCATCAGTTTGGGGATCAGCGACAGCGACAGGAAACCGTGGGCAATGGTGCTGCCAAATGGCGTTTGCGCGGCTTTGACCGGGTCGACGTGGATGAACTGATAGTCCCCTGTGGCTTCGGCGAACAGGTTGATGCGCTCCTGATCGATGGTGAGCCATTCGGAACGTCCAAGTTCCTTGCCGACATAATCTTTGAGCTCTGCAACGGGAACATAGGGCATTGAGACTCTCCTTGGGTTCATCGGTTTTTAGTTTTGAGGTGGGGGGATTTGACCTCCCGGATTACCACTTTAGATCAACATGGCAAATGGCTCAGGTCAACAGACCATGTTGATGGCGAATGCCGGTCTATAGCGTTGGCATGCTTATAATGCAGGCGCGAACTTGCGGGAGAGGACGGATGTTGTTACGTGGCCTGACCTGGCTGGTGCTGTTCCAATTGTTGGGCACTGCCATCAATCATTTGTTTTTGCCGGTACTGCCGGGGCCGATTATCGGCCTGCTGTTGTTGCTGGTGTACTTGATCAGCCGCGGCCAGGTCGGCGAACCGCTGAACCTGGCGGCCAGCAGCCTGCTGCGTTACCTGCCGTTGCTGCTGGTGCCGCCGGCCGTGGGTGTGATGGTGTATGCCAAAGACATTGCCGCAGATTTCTGGGCGATTGTTGGCGCGCTGGTGTTGTCGTTGGTGCTGTCCCTGTCGTTTGTCGGTGTGCTGATGCAGCGCCTGATCAAACGACACGCCCATCCTGAGGACAACCAATGACCTTCGACTGGCACGGCGCCTGGGCGTCCGTGATTCATCATCCACTATTTGGCATCGGCATTACCCTGGGTGCTTATCAGCTTGTACTGGGAGTGTTCGAGAAAACCCGCTGGGTGTTTCTGCAGCCGGTGCTGGTGTCCATGCTGCTGGTGATCGGTGTGTTGCTGGGTTGCGGCCTGAGCTATACCGAGTACCGCAAGAGTACCGAGATCCTCAGCATCTTGCTCGGCCCGGCCACGGTGGCCCTGGCGGTACCGCTATACCTTAACCTGCGACGGATTCGGCAGTTGTTCTGGCCGATATTTACTACGCTGGTGATAGGCGGTGTGGTTGCCACCGGCATGGGTGTGTTGCTGGGGTGGTCGTTCGGCGCCGAGCATATGATCCTGATGACCATGGCGCCGAAGTCAGTGACGTCGCCGATTGCCATGTTGGTGGCCGAGCAAATTGGGGGAGTCGCGGCGCTGGCGGCGGTATTTGTGTTGATCACTGGCGTGATCGGAGCGATCTTCGGTCCGAGTCTTTTGAATCGGCTCGGTGTCCACAGTCCCGAGGCGCGCGGCATGGCCCTGGGCATGACTGCCCACGCGGTCGGCACGTCAGTAGCCTTGCAGGAAAGTGAAGAGTGCGGCGCCTTCGCGGCGCTGGCGATGAGTCTGATGGGCGTGGCCACGGCGGTGTTCCTGCCGTTGGCGGTGTCGATGGTGGTGTAAGGAAATGTCTATGAACTTGCCGCTTTTTCCGCTGAACACGGTGCTGTTTCCCGGCTGCATCCTTGATTTGCAGATCTTCGAGGCGCGCTACCTGGACATGATCAGCCGCTGCATGAAACAGGGCGGCGGCTTCGGGGTGGTGTGCATCCTTGACGGCGAAGAAGTCGGCATCGCCCCGGCGGGTTACGCGCTGGTCGGGTGCGAAGCGCTGATCACCGATTTCAAGCAGCAGGAGAATGGCTTGCTGGGGATTCGCGTCCAGGGCGGCCGGCGCTTTCACGTATTGAACACCGAGGTTCAGCGCGACCATTTAACCCTCGCCGAGGTCGAATGGCTGGAAGACGAGCCCGAGCAACCCCTGCAGGACGAGGACGCCGACCTGGTGGCCTTGCTCAAGGCCCTGGCCGAACATCCGATGGTCGAGGCGCTGAACATGGGCACCGAAGCGACCGGACAACAGTCGCTGGCCAATCAACTGGCGTACTTGTTGCCGTTTGCCGAAGTGGACAAGATCGACTTGCTGCAACTCGATGATCCGCAGCAACGACTGGATGCGATACAGGCGTTGCTGGACGAGCTGCAGGGTGAATTGTTTGCTTGAGTCCAGATAGCCTGTAAACGCAATGGCTAGCCGACAAGGCGCCAGCCCAGCCGGCCACCCTGTGATGTATCGCAGGGTGTTGAGCGATGCAGGGTCAGGCAGTATTCGGGCGGTTGCCATCATTCACAAAAACGATGCTGCCCGAGAAGATTTCCTGGTTGGCCGGGAAATCAAGAACCGGTTTGCCAGAGGCTGCAACCGCGTCGATCAGGGCATCATATTCATGCCTGTTCAGTTGACCCGCCCAGGTGCGTTCTTCAATGGCGTTTGCATGGGTGCCTGACAATTGAGGGTTGCCTGCAAGATACTGTGCCTGAATATCCGTGACCTTGGCTGCACGGGACAGGTCAGATTTCACCAACCAGATCCGATCCGCGCTGAACCCCCGGCTGGACATCGAAATGTGCCCCTCCAGAGCATCCGCGGGAAACCATGTTTTGCTTTCGGGTAGCCTGTCGTCGAGCGCTTTTCTGTTGAAGGCATGGTTTTCCCGCCCCGGAACGACTTCGACATTGCGCGTATCGAGCAGGTAGGTAAAAGCAAAACTCTGTGAGTGCCGCTCCGAAACGTAGTCTTCTTCCAGATACTGCCTCAACAAATTGATCAGGCTGATGTCATCCTGATTTGTGGGGGTCGTGTCCCGCTGACTGTCGTAGGCGAGCGCGTCACTGTCGACCTTCCTTGCATAATTCACCGCGTCCTTGAGGCTGAAGGTCGCACTGACGGCTGTCAGGGTGGTGGTGCCTTCTGGATGTTTCAGCCGGGGCAGCATGACGTTGTCTCTTGCTAACTCGAACGGTGTGCGGTCGTCCGCTCTGAACATCGCCGGAATGTCGGTTCTGTACAGGCAGTTATGCGGATTTCGACGATAACCGACGTGGTTTAGCAGGCTGCTGAAAAATGCCGGTGTCAGGTGGTCCTTCAAAGCGCTCAGGGCATACCCCTGGTTTCTCAGACTCACGATTTCAGCCTGAAGCTCTTGTTTGAGTGGTTCGAATTGCGGGCTGCCAGCCTCGTTTTTCGTTGTGCGTTTGTGGGTTTCTGCCCAGACCGGCAGGTCATTGTTCAGACGATTGTTGAACTGCCCGGTCGCCGTCAGTTCATCGCACAGTTGAGAGAGTTGGCGCGTGGAAAAGTTGTAAGGCCGTAGCCGGGCAGCCACGACGGTTGTCGGGTCAAGCTGCGCGTGGGGGCTGCTGGTCCACAATCGCAGACGAGCAATTAGCTGATCCCTGAGTGTTGGAAATTCACGGGGCTTGACCCATTGCGGCTGTATGCCGTTGAGCGCGACTTCCTGGCGAAAGCGCGCGATTTGCGAACCTTCAATCCTGTACAGATCCCAAATGTCGATATCGCGCCAATACTGCCGTAATGAATGACTTTGATGGATGGAGTATTCGGGTAGCCGGACATTGACCAGCCGCTGACCATCGTCGAAGGCCCATTGGGTCTGCGGGCCATTACTGTCGTCGAGGCCGGGTTTGCGGAGCATCGCTACATAACCTTGATGGGTTTTATTGTTCCGGTCCCATGTGTAGTGACCGTGATTGCCGAAAGTAGGAGCGCTGGCGTTCGCCCGAACGGGTTGTGTTGCCGCGGGATCCGGTGCATCAGGCTTAGGCGCACCGGCGTCTGGCGCGCGATTTTTTTTCCAGTTCAGGTCGGCCTTTTCGAGTTTTTCCGCCAGTTGTTGTGGTGAGAGCCTAAAACGCTCCAGGGCCTGGACGAACGTCTCGCGGGGCATCTCCGGATCCAGCCAGCGATGCAGTTCGTCGTACAAATAGGTCTTTTCCATTCTTTGCGCACGAGGCCTGGCCCATTGCGGTTTCTTGCCGGTGCGGCTCACTTCAGTGCGAAACAATGTGATGGCCGTGCCGTGAATACCGTAAAAATCCCAGATATCACGATCGGTCCATGCCGGCAATTGTTGTGCGGGGGCGGTTATATCAGCGGCCGAGCGTTCCACGCCGACAAACAATCCGTTGTCATCCTTGAGCGCCGAACGCGATGGCGGGCCGACTTCATCTCCCAGCCCCTTTTTCCGATGCATGACCACATAACCGTGGTGATTGTTGGCGTGTTCGTTCCACACATAGTGGTCGGTATTGATGTAGGTGTGCGTTGCATCAGGCATTGGGTTTTGCGCGTGATCCTGTCGCGGGCGTTTCGCCGCGGGGGGCGTGTCGTTGTCTGACAGATGCACCCGATAGGGCGACGAATCTGCGGAACTCGCCGTGCTGTCCTGCGGGTCCGTTCTCCATGTAATGCGGTCGTTATTGAGGTAAAGGACCGGACCGGAGGGTGTTACATCGCTGCGCCGCCTGGCCCGGTAGGTCTGGGTGGCTTCGTCCCAACCCACCCGAACGGTGATGCTAATGTCGAGGTCGACATAAGGGAGTGTGACGATACGCAGACCTTCCTCGTTGGGGGCTGGCAGATCAGGTAATGCACGGGACGGCGGACGATACGGTTTCCACGGGTCGACATCGTTCCGGTCCGTGGGTGGATTGGCGCTATCGCGCACGCGGATCGACGGTCCTGCAACAGGCTCAGTGGGCAGTCCTCCGGCCGGCCTGTCAGCCGCAGGCCGTGTGCCTGTCAGTAACGAATGCAGGATCGTGCCGGGCCCGGCAGGTAACGTCGAGGTTGAGGGGCTGTCGCGCGGTAATGACGGGAGATTCAGCACCGGCAGTTCCGGTGTGGTGAGTGTGGGTGTTGCAAGTATCGGTGGTGGTTTGGGTGCCATGCTGGATTCCTTTCCAGTGGTTGGGGCGGCCTCAAAGGCTGCTGCGTTGGTTCAAGCTTTTGTAGCGGGGCCGGGTGGCGGTGTGATGTAAACATCCTCAGCCGTCAGTACTCGTGACCAGTCGCTGTCGACGATCAGGTTCTGCGTTTCGCTGTCGTAGAACAGGGCGCCGGGTCTGCCGCTGCCGAGGCGTAAATCCTGGATGGGGAGCAGATCAACCATGGGCACGTCGAGGTGTTGCTGATGGCGCAGGTCGGTGAGCAGGTTGTCGGGGCTGGCGTAGGCGCGGGCGTTGAGTTGCGCCAGGTGAATCAAATCAAACTCCAGATCGACGTCATATTGATGGCCTGCGGAGGAATGCACGTGGATGTTTTCCATCGGTACCTCTGGAGCATCGTGCCGGGGAATGATGATGTGGATGTTGCCGACGCGCAGCAGTGAACCTTCCAGTCTGATGTCCGCGTGCTCGATGGTCGCGCCGAGGTGTTCGGTGTGTATCGTCCAGGTAGATCCGCCGGACGCTCTGGTCGCGGCACCCGGGGTTGAAAGCCTGAGCAAGCTGTCTGCCGGCGGGTAAACGTCGTAAGCCGCGGCCTGCCCTAGCAGCACGACAATGGCGGTCTGAGGTGTCGCATCAATGTCCACACGCTGTGCCTGCGGTGAGAGCAATATCGCCGGGTGAGTTGCTGGCGCAGCGAGTACGTAATGGCCTGTGCGCTCCATCAGCACGTCCTTTGATTCCATCAGTTTGTCTCCCGGGTGCCGATGATCATCGACGTAAGAGTGATTGGGCGGTTGCAGTCGATAAGATTTGCCGTCACGCATGGTTAACAGGAGCTGTCGGGCAAGTTCCGACCCTGACGCGATCAGACTGCCCCCGACGTGGGTCCCCGTTGAGACGCGATTGCGCGCGTAAGGAGTGAGGGTCAATTGCTTTTGGTCGCTCAGGCGCATCGTCAGGCTTATGTCGGTGTAATGCAGGTAGTCGAAGTTGCTCTTGCGGGTGGAAGTCACGGTGTAATGGATCTGCATGGCTTCGATTTCGCCGCTGTCATAGTCCAGGTGAAGGGCAGTGATGAGGCTTGACGGCTCGACGTTCAACACGGTCGAGGGCTGATGACGGCAGACGAAGTAACTGCGGTCGGGCAGTGCAGGAAGGGCGTATGTGCCACCTTTCAGAAGCGTCGGAGGCGGTTTTCCCCGGCCCGGCGTCACGATGATCACCTTGATCGTATGACTTGCAAGCGCCGGTAGCGTCTGAGGCAGGTCGGGTTTTAACGAATATCCGTCCTGAGTGATGAACAGGAGCTTGTCATTCTTCAACTCCCGGCCCGACGTGTGGGGTTGATACACATTGCTGATCGTCACGCTGATTTCCGGCAGCTCTCCGTCTGCACCGCGCAGCACGACAATCACCAGCGAAGTGCCTTCGATTCGCCAGGATTGAATGCGCTCGAACGGCCAATCCATTTCTATGCGACTGTCTTCCAGGCCGTCTTCGTTAAGAACGGTGGCGCCACTGTCGTCGCCGATGAGATAACGATCGGCACCGGTGCCGCCGTCAAGGGTGCAATTGAAGCCTCGAGTGATTAACTCATCATCGCCGGCGCCACCCTCGGCTCGCTCCTCGCTGCCCCGTAGAATGATCTTGTTGGGTCGCTCGTTACCGATGACCTCGCTGCGGGCCCCGGCCAGGGTCTCGACATTCTCGATCGAACCCAGTGTGGCGAAGTCCAGGTCGGGATTTGAACGCAGGCTCATGAAACCTTCTTGCAGGTCAATCCTGAAGCCTGTGTGAACATTGTTACGACCGGGTTTCCCCTGCAGTTGCAATGAATCGTTGCCTGGGCCGCCGAGCAGGACACTGGCAGTGTCGGTCGATGTTTCGAGCAGTTTTGCCGCGCCCTGAAACAGGAAATGATCGTCCTTGTCTCCCCCGACCAGCACTTTGCTGTCCGCGGCGTAGCTGAAAAAGTTGGGTTTGTGTCTGACTCCAGTGACGCGGTCATCGCCGTCACCCAGTTGCCAGAAGATCGCTTTGTTTTCGGCACTGCTGCCCATAATGGCGTTGGGAACGTTGTGAATGCCTTCACGGGCGTCGTACACATCGTCGGTCTCCTGCACGACCGGTTCTTTGGTCTCTACATATGGAGCCCCGCCGGAGGCGGCGTCCCACCCAAGCTTCCAGTGCCTGGCTGGTTGAAGCACGACCTCATACTTCCCGAGCACCACGGCATCGACGCTGTTTTTCAGTTCGCCCTCCAGCCACTGACGGGCAGCTTCGGTCATTTGCTTGCCGTAGCTGTCATCAGTTCGCGCAATCAGGTAGCGATCCATGATGTGGCTGTCGAGCGTCTGCCCGGTGAACGCGAACCAGCCCGACCGCCAGCGTTCGTGAGTACTCAGTTCAATGAAGTCGTCGATATCGTCCACTTGTCGTGCGGCGCCGTAGATAGTTGCACCCATGATGAGTAGCGCCCCGGCGACGATGCCGACAGGCCCGGCGGAGCTGAAGCCGGCCAGTGCCGCCACGCCCAGGGCAACGCTCAGACCGGCGCTGATCACGCTGAGCGAACCATTGACGTAGAGGTCTTGAGCGGACTTTCCCTTGGCGCTGGAGGCTTCATCGAAGGCTTTGATCGCGCTGTAGATATCGAATGGCAGTGTCACTGCGCTGGCGATCAGGCCTGCGCTACGCGCCAGCCACTTACCGGCACTCGTGGCCGAGAAGCCGTTGAAAACGGTGCCGCCATTTTTCAGCATGGCACGACCGGTGTTTTCCAGTGCGTGTTCGACGAACAATGAAACACCCTCGGCTGCGATTCCTCCGGTATTGAGCAACGCCTCCGGGATATCGCTTTTCCTTAACGCATCGGCAGTGCCGAGGATGCCGCTGTAAATGCCGTAAGCCTGCATACCGATGCCTACGCTGGTCATGCTGCGGCTTTTGAGTCTGTCGACCCAGCTCGGCAGGTTGTCGGGAATGTCCGGGAAGGCGAGCGTCAATTGTTGAGCCGAGTCCAGCAGGCTGCCGAAGTTGTGTAACGGGTCTGGCGAGCTGTCGGATATTGACGTGAGCAGGGACTGCGCACGGGGCGACCGTTGGGAGGCTATTTCGAACAGTAGAGCGGGCAGTTGGTCATTCAGCAGCAGGCGGCTCTGCACGCTGTCCGGATCAAGGCGCAGGGCGTCAATGAATGCTTGGTCGGGTGTCGATGCCTCGCAGTCGTTGGCGCTGATGGGGTGCCCGTTTAGTCGTGTCCCCAACTCATAGAGTTCTACCCGGCTGACCGTCATTTCTCCAATAAGCACTTCGCCGAACTGTGCGTCCTGAAGGGACAGACGCTGCCGGCGATTATTTGACGTCTGCGTGTCGAGCGCTGGGCGGTCAGCGGTATGGGGGGTGTCGATCTCGGACACACGAACAGGCGGCGACGAGGCGTCGCGCCTGGGTATTGAAGTCTCTGGCATGGAAAGAGTCCGTTCTTTCTGTTGTTGATATCGGCACTGACCGACAGTCGGGCGTGCCGCTGACTGGACATGTTAATGATTGATAGGGGGGGGCGAGCGGTATATATGTATTCGGCGCGGCCTGCCTTTAACAGGCGTACGCGCCGTTCACATCTCAATCAGGTGTTCAGTAGGCGTACCGCAACAGGGTTTGGGGCAGATGCCATAGCGCGAAGAAACTGAACAGCGCCAGCAGGGTTGGCAGGATCAACCACCAGACTTTGGATGGCATGGCGTTCAGCGGTGCCTGGCGCTGATTCAGCCACAGGCTTGCCGCACAGACACATGCCGCCAACATCGCGCCGGCCAGCACATCCGTCGGCCAATGCGCGCCCAGGTACACCCGCGACAGCGCAATCGTCAGCGCCGGCAAGCAACCCAGCAGCAGCCAGGTCAGGCGCATCCGTGGCGGTTGTCCGCGGCCGGCGAGTACGGCGAGCGTCAGAAACAGCGCGAAGGAGCCGGAAGCGTGGCCGCTGGGCATGCTGTAGCTGGTCAGCGGATCGCTCAACACTTCCGGGCGCACGCGGGCGAAAAAATGCTTGGTCGCGGTATTGGCCAGTGCCGTGCAGAGTAGGGTGCTGCCGGCGAAAATCGCCTGCCGCCATTGCCGCGTGAGCAACAGCAAACCGGTCAGCAGGGCGCTGAATATCAGCATGTTGCGAAACTCGCCGATCAGCGTGAAGACAATGGCCACTTCATCGAGTAGCGGGCTGCGGTGTTCCTGCACCAGGGTCATCACGCCCTGGTCCAGGGCCGTCAGGTGCGGGTAGCCAATAAACAGTCCCGCCAGAATCAGAACGCTCATGCCGGTAATCAGCAGGGTCGCTTTGCGATGACGGCGCAGGCTGCTGGTGACGCTCAAACCCACCATGACGGCGATGCTGCCAGCGACTATCCCCGCTTGCGGCCAGAAACCCTCCGGCAACGGCAAGCGAATCGCCGCGCCCGTGGCCCAGCCCGGCAGCAGATAGGCAATGCTCCAGCCCGCGGCGGCCAGCAGGCTGACGGCGGCGAAGCGCGGGAAGGGCATGTCGAACATCCCGGCGACCATCGGCAACATCGGGCGCAACGGACCGATGAAACGCCCGACCAGCAAACTGGCGATGCCATAGCGCTGGAAATACGTTTCGGCGCCGGCAATCCATTCCGGGTGATGACGCAGGCCGGGCAGGCGCCGGATGTTCTGATGGAAATGCCGGCCGATGAAGTAGGAAACGACATCGCCCAGTACGCCGGCGACGAACCCGAGCAACAGCGTCTCGCTCAATGACAGCGCACCACTGCCGGCCAGTACGGCCACGGCGAACAGCAACACTGTGCCGGGCACGACCAGCCCGGCAATGGCCAGGCACTCCACGAAGGCCACTATGAAAACCGCTGCCGCCAGCCATTGCGGGTTGACCGTCAACCAACCGGTCACGCTATCGAGCCATGGGCCCATAAATACAACTCCATCGAATGTTCAATTGGCCCCAAGGACCGAACGCAATCTACAAAACACCACAGCCCCCCCTGTAGGAGCGAGCTTGCTCGCGATGGTGGGTCAGCTACATGGATTTGGCTGACCCACCATCGCGAGCAAGCTCGCTCCTACAGGGGGGTGTTCACAACAAAAAATAATCGCGACCTTCGACCTGCCCCCGTCGCAGCGGGTTCCGCGTGCAATAAGGCCCGTAAGCCGCATCGACGAAGCGGTACATCAAATGCTCATCGCGCCCATGGGGAATGCCCAGGCGTGTGGTCTGGATGATGTGGGCGGGCGACGAGCCGACATCTTCCACCAGCAGCACTTCATGATCAAAGCGCTTGGCGTCCCAAACCGGCACCTTCAATCCCAGCGCTTTGCAGAGCAATGTCTGACCCGCACAGAGTTTTTGCGATGGGCGAGGGCGGCCCTGGGCATCAGGATTGTTCAACAGCATCTGCGCCAGGCTTGCCGGCCCGCTCAATTCATCGACCCACGGATAAGCGGATTTGATCAAAACCGCATTGCCCGCGCCTTGAGCGCTGAAGTTCAGGGAATCGCCACCCCGGGCGTAATACATATAAATGTGGCCGCCATCCAGAAACAAAGCCTTACGCTTTTCTGTGTAGCCGAGGGAGGCATGGCTGCCTTTTTCTTCGCAGTAATACGCTTCGGTCTCGATGATCCGCGCGCTGAGCCATAGGTCTGCGACCCGGTGGCGGATGACTTTACCGAGTAAATCACGCGCCAGCGTTTGAGCATCCCGATCGAAAAACGCGTCTGGAAGTCCCTTGGGCAGGCGCTCGGCGGATGCGCTAACAGTCAGATTAGTCATGATGAACGGCGTTTATCAGGGCTGATAGGACGGTGATGATAACAATTTGCAGCTTAATCACGGCTGAACGTCGGCAAATTGCCTTCCATTTCGACCATCCGCCCGTCACCGCTGTTAGTCAGGGGGCGCGACAGCTATAATCTGCCGCTTTACTCTTTACCAAGACCTTAGCAAAGACCATCACAGACCATGACTGAGTCCGTTCTTGACTACATGACCCGATTGGGTCGCGCTGCCCGCGAGGCATCTCGCGTCATTGGCCGTGCCAGCACCGCGCAAAAAAACCGCGCATTGCAGGCTGCTGCCAATGCGTTGGACGCTGCACGCGCCGAGTTGACGGCCGCCAATGAGCTGGACCTCGCGGCGGGCCGCGCCAATGGTCTGGAGCCGGCCTTGCTGGAACGTCTGGCGCTGACCCCGGCCCGTATCGACGGCATGATCGTTGGTCTGCGTCAGGTCGCAGCATTGCCAGACCCGGTGGGCGCGATCCGCGACATGAGCTACCGGCCGTCGGGGATTCAGGTCGGCAAGATGCGCGTGCCGTTGGGTGTGATCGGGATCATTTACGAATCGCGGCCGAATGTGACCATCGATGCAGCCAGTCTGTGCCTGAAATCGGGCAACGCGACCATCTTGCGTGGCGGTTCCGAGGCGATTCATTCCAACCGTGCCATTGCCGCCTGTATCCAGCGCGGTCTGGCCGAGGCCGGTTTGCCGGCCGCCGTCGTGCAAGTGGTCGAAACCACTGATCGCGCAGCCGTTGGCGCACTGATCACCATGCCCGAGTACGTCGACGTCATCGTGCCCCGTGGCGGCCGTGGCTTGATCGAACGGGTCAGTCGCGACGCCCGCGTGCCAGTGATCAAGCACCTGGACGGCATTTGCCACGTTTACGTCAGTGCCCACGCCGATCTGCCGAAAGCCCGGCGCATTGCCTTCAACGCCAAGACCTACCGTTATGGCATCTGCGGTGCGATGGAAACCTTGCTGGTGGATCAATCGGTGGCCAAGGATTTCCTGCCATCGATGGCGGCACAGTTCCGCGAAAAGGGCGTCGAGCTACGCGGTTGTGAGCGTACCCGCGCGATCATCGATGCCGCAGTGGCCACTGAAGAAGACTGGAACACTGAATACCTGGCGCCGATCCTCTCGATCAAAGTCGTCGACGGGCTGGACCAGGCCATCGAACACATCAACACCTATGGCTCCCATCACACGGACTCGATTGTCAGCGAACACCAGGGCGACACCCGGCGTTTCGTGGCTGAAGTCGATTCATCGTCAGTGATGATCAACACGCCGACGTGTTTCGCCGATGGCTTCGAATACGGATTGGGTGCCGAGATTGGCATTTCTACTGATAAGCTGCACGCCCGCGGCCCGGTGGGCCTCGAAGGTCTGACCTGCGAGAAGTACATCGTGGTTGGTGATGGCCAGTTGCGCGGTCAGGAGTCGGTCTGACTTGGGCGACCTAGACCCGTCAGCCCACGTCACCGCCAGCGAGCAGCAACCCCGCCGCATTGGCGTGCTGGGCGGAACCTTCGACCCGGTGCACATCGGCCATTTGCGTGGTGCGCTGGAAGTCGCCGAATCGCTGGCGCTCGATGAGCTGCGTCTGACACCCAGTGCCAGGCCGCCCCATCGGGATACGCCGCAAGTGTCGGCCAAAGACCGGCTGGCGATGGTCGAGTGTGCGGTGGCCGGCGTGGCACCGTTGGTGGTGGACGCTCGCGAATTGCAGCGGGACAAGCCGTCCTACACTCTCGACACCCTGGAACTGATGCGCGCCGAACTGGCCGCGCAAGACCAGGTTTTTCTACTTTTGGGCTGGGACGCATTTTGCGGCCTGCCCACTTGGCACCGCTGGGAAGAGTTGCTCCAGCATTGCCACATCCTGGTGCTGCAACGCCCGGATGCCGACAGCGAACCGCCGGATGCCTTGCGCAATCTGTTGGCGGCGCGCTCGGTGAGCGACCCGCTGGCCCTCAAAGGGCCGAGTGGACAGATTGCATTCGTCTGGCAGACGCCGCTCGCGGTATCCGCCACCCAGATCCGTCAACTGCTGGCCAGCGGTAAGTCGGTACGTTTCCTGGTGCCCGACGCGGTCCTGGCCTACATCGATGCGCACGGACTTTACCGTGCGTCGAACTGAAAAAGGGCGCGCTTCAAGGCACGTGAACGCGTGTATCGAAGCGCCCGAACATACGAGCAAAACGAGTTTTATATGACTGACAAAGACGTAAGCAAAGTAAAGCGCAAAGGCACGTTCAAGAGCGCTCCGCTGCCAGTAGAGGCTCATACCGGCGTGGTACTGGCTGGCGAAGAGCTGGTCAAGGTGGCCGTAGCGGCCCTGGAAGACGTCAAGGCCCAGGACATCCAGGTGATCGACGTTCGTGAAAAGCAGAGCATCACTGACTTCATGATCATCGCCACAGGTACGTCCAACCGCCAGATCGGCGCGATGCTGGATAAGGTCCGCGAAGCGGTCAAAGCCCAGGGCGTCAAGCCACTGGGTGAAGAAGGCAAGGGCGACAGCGACTGGGTATTGCTGGACATGGATGATGTCATCGTCCACATGATGACCGCCTCGGCTCGTCAATTTTACGACCTGGAGCGTCTGTGGTCCGGTGCAGAACAGAGCCGTGCTCTGAACGCGGCTCACCACAGCCCGGAAAACACCCATGAGCACTTCATCAAGCTCAACAAAGACCAGCAATAAGGGACCGCTGTGCGACTGCGACTGATCGCCGTCGGTTCACGCATGCCCAAATGGGTGGAAGAAGGCTGGCATGAATATGCCAAGCGTCTTCCGTCCGAGCTGGCGCTGGAACTGGTGGAAATACCGCTCAACACCCGTGGCAAGAACGCCGACGTGGCGCGCTTTATCCGTCAGGAAGGCGAAGCCATGCTGGCCAAGGTCGGCCCGAACGAGCGCGTCGTCACCCTCGAAGTCCATGGCAAGCCCTGGAGCACCGAGCAGTTGGCGGTCGAACTCGATCGCTGGCGGCTGGACTCGCGCACGGTGAACTTCATGGTCGGTGGCCCCGAAGGGCTGGCGCCGGAGGTGTGTGCGCGGGCTGATCAGCGCTGGTCCTTATCGCCGTTGACGTTGCCGCACCCGCTGGTGCGGATTCTGATCGGCGAACAGCTGTACCGTGCCTGGACAGTCCTGTCCGGCCACCCCTACCACAAGTAGTTCTGCCCTCATGTCCCAGCCGATCCGCATCAAGGACCACGAGAAAGACGCCCGTCTGGTGCGTGGCCGCGTCGTGTTCGGGGCCATTGCGGTGGTGACGCTGATCGGGGTGCTGATCGCGCGCCTGTATTTCCTCCAGGTGATCCAGTACGAGTATCACTCGACGCTGTCGGAAAACAACCGCGTCCATGTGCAGCCGATTCCGCCGACTCGCGGGTTGATCTTCGACCGCAATGGTGTGGTGGTGGCCGATAACCGGCCCAGCTTCAGTCTGAGCATGACCCGCGAGCGTTCCGGCGACTGGCAGCAAGTGCTCGACGTGATCGTCGAAGTGCTGGAGCTGACGCCAGAGGATCGGGTGATCTTCGAGAAACGCATGCGTCAGGGACGTCGGCCGTTCGAGCCGGTGCCTATCCTGTTCGAGTTGACCGAAGAACAGATTGCCCGTATCGCGGTTAACCAGTTCCGTCTGCCCGGTGTGGAAGTGGTCGCGCAACTGGTGCGTCATTACCCACAGGGCGCGCATTTTGCGCACTCGGTGGGTTACATGGGGCGGATCAACGAGAAAGAGCTGAAGTCGCTCGATCCGGTGAGTTACAGCGGCACCCATCAAATTGGTAAAACCGGCATCGAGCGGTTCTACGAGCCCGAGCTGCACGGTCAGGTGGGTTACGAAGAAGTCGAGACCAACGCTCGGGGCCGCGTGTTGCGGGTGCTCAAGCGTACCGATCCGATTCCCGGCAAGGACATCGTCCTGAGCCTGGACATCAAATTACAGGAGGCCGCCGAAGCGGCGCTCGGTGGTCGTCGTGGCGCCGTGGTTGCGTTGGACCCGAAAACCGGCGAAGTGCTGGCGATGGTCAGTCAGCCGAGTTTCGACCCGAACCTGTTCGTCACCGGCATCAGCTTCAAGGCTTATTCCGAACTGCGCGACTCCATCGACCGACCATTGTTCAACCGGGTGCTGCGCGGTCTGTATCCGCCGGGTTCTACCATCAAACCGGCGGTGGCGATTGCCGGTCTGGATTCGGGTGTGGTCACCGCTTCGACCCGGGTCTTCGATCCCGGCTACTACATGCTGCCTAACTACGACCATAAATATCGCAACTGGAACCGCACCGGCGACGGCTATGTGGATCTGGATACGGCGATCATGCGGTCCAACGACACCTACTTCTATGACCTGGCCCACAAGCTGGGGATCGATCGGTTGTCGGCCTACCTGAGCAAGTTCGGGATCGGCCAGAAGGTTTCTTTGGACATGTTCGAAGAGTCGCCGGGGCTGATGCCGTCCCGGGAGTGGAAGCGTGCAACCCGTCGTCAGGCGTGGTTCCCGGGCGAGACGCTGATTTTGGGGATCGGCCAGGGCTATATGCAGTCAACTCCGCTGCAACTGGCCCAGGCCACGGCGCTGGTGGCCAACAAAGGTGTGTGGAACCGTCCGCATCTGGCCAAGACTGTCGAAGGCCAAAGGCCCAAGGATGATAATCCGATGCCGGACATCATCCTGCGCGACCCGTCCGACTGGACCAAGGTCAATCACGGTATGCAGCAGGTGATGCACGGCGCCCGGGGTACGGCGCGCAAGGCATCGATCGGCGCGCAATACCGGATTGCCGGCAAAAGTGGTACGGCCCAGGTGGTCGCGATCAAGCAGGGCGAGAAGTACGACCGCTCCAAGGTGCAGGAGCGCCACCGCGACCACGCCTTGTTCGTTGGCTTCGCGCCGGCCGACAACCCTCAAATCGTGGTGTCGGTGATGGTCGAGAACGGCGAGTCCGGATCCGGTGTCGCCGCGCCTGTGGTGCGCCAAGTCATGGACGCCTGGCTCCTGGACCAGGACGGCCGATTGAAGGCCGAATACGCCAGCCCTATCAGTGCGGAGGCTACGGCCAGTGAAGAGTAATTTCGACCGCATCCTCTCCAGTGAGGATGTGATGCGTCGCCGTGCGACGCTGTTGCAACGCATGCACATTGACGGCCCACTGCTGATCCTGCTGCTGACCCTCGCCGCCGGCAGCCTGTTCGTGCTGTATTCGGCCAGCGGCAAAAGCTGGGATCTGCTGGCCAAGCAAGCCACTTCGTTCGGCATCGGCCTGGTGTCGATGGTCGTCATTGCCCAGTTCGAGCCGCGTTTCATGGCCCGTTGGGTGCCGATTGGCTATGTGCTCGGCGTGTTGTTGCTGGTGGTGGTGGACGTCATGGGCCACAACGCCATGGGCGCGACGCGCTGGATCAACATTCCCGGGGTGATCCGTTTCCAGCCTTCGGAATTCATGAAGATCCTGATGCCGGCGACCATCGCCTGGTATTTGTCCAAGCGCACGTTGCCGCCGCAGCTCAAGCACGTGGGCGTCAGTCTGTTTCTGATCGGTTTGCCTTTCATCCTGATCGTACGTCAGCCAGACCTCGGCACTTCGCTGCTGATTCTCGCAGGCGGCGCGTTCGTGTTGTTCATGGGGGGCCTGCGCTGGCGCTGGATTCTCAGCGTGCTGGCCGCCGCGATACCGGTGGCCGTGGCGATGTGGTTTTTCATCATGCACGACTATCAGAAGCAGCGAATCCTGACCTTCCTTGACCCGGAAAGCGATCCGCTAGGCACTGGCTGGAACATCATTCAGTCGAAAGCCGCCATCGGTTCCGGCGGCGTGTTCGGTAAAGGCTGGCTGCTGGGAACCCAGTCGCACCTGGACTTCCTGCCGGAAAGCCACACCGACTTCATTATTGCGGTGCTGGGAGAGGAATTCGGCCTGGTGGGTATCTGCGCCTTGCTCCTGATTTACCTGCTGTTGATCGGTCGCGGGCTGGTGATTACCGCCCAGGCCCAGACATTGTTTGGCAAATTGCTGGCGGGCAGCCTGACCATGACGTTTTTTGTTTACGTTTTCGTCAACATCGGTATGGTCAGTGGCCTGTTACCGGTGGTGGGGGTGCCGTTGCCGTTCATTAGCTACGGAGGAACTTCGCTGGTAACGCTGCTGTCAGCGTTTGGGGTTTTGATGTCGATCCATACCCATCGTAAGTGGATCGCACAGGTTTGAATAAGGTGAAGATGTCAATGCAAGTAATGCGTGGCTGGGCGACTCGAAATGCGTCGTGGGTCGGCCTGGTAAGCATCCTTGGCACCGCGCAGGAAGCGCTGGCCGGCGATTACGAAGGCACACCCCAGGTGGCCGAATTCGTCGGTGAAATGACCCGCGACTACGGTTTTGCCGGTGAACAGCTGATGGGCGTGTTCCGCGAAGCCGAGCGCAAGCAGTCGATTCTGGACGCGATCTCGAAACCCGCCGAGCGGGTCAAGCCGTGGAGCGAATATCGCCCGATGTTCATCACCGACGCGCGCATCGCCCGCGGTGTCGACTTCTGGCGTCAGCACGAGGCCGTACTGGCTCGCGCGGAGCAAGAATACGGCGTGCCGGCGCAAGTTATTGTTTCGATCATAGGTGTTGAGACCTTTTTCGGCCGTAATACCGGTAATTATCGGGTGATCGATGCCTTATCGACCCTCAGTTTCGACTATCCTCCCCGTGCTGATTTCTTCCGCAAGGAATTGCGCGAGTTCCTGCTGCTGGCACGCGAGGAGCAGGTTGACCCGTTGACCCTCAAAGGCTCCTACGCAGGCGCCATGGGGTTGCCGCAATTCATGCCAAGCAGTTTCCGCGCTTATGCGGTGGACTTTGACGGTGACGGCCACATTAATATCTGGACCAATCCGGACGATGCCATCGGCAGCGTCGCCAGTTATTTCAAGCGTCACGGCTGGGTGGCGGGTGAACCTGTGGTCAGTCGCGCCGACGTGCGTGGCGATCAGGTCGATGCAGGATTGACCACAGGCATCGAGCCGACTAAAACCGTCGGGGAGTTGCGAGCCTTGGGCTGGTCGAGTCATGATGCGTTGCGCGATGATATGCCAGTCACGGCTTTCCGTCTGGAAGGCGACAATGGCCCCGAATACTGGATGGGCCTGAAGAATTTTTACGCGATCACGCGTTATAACCGCAGTGTGATGTACGCCATGGCAGTACATCAACTGTCTGAACAGCTGGTCCAAGCACGGGGCGTCAAGTAATGCGGGCATTGCCTATGAATAAACCCCTGAAGCTGATGGCATTCGCCGTGCTGGCAGTGCTGGTCGCCAGTTGTTCGACCAGCCGCTCGCCGACACAGAAGTCTTCCACCGCCGTGCGCTCTGTACCGGGTCTGGACATCAACCGGGCTCACAAGGACGGCGCCCCCTGGTGGGATGTCGACGTCTCGCGCATCCCGGATGCCACGCCGACCCTGCACTCTGGTCCTTATAAAGCCAACCCGTACACCGTGCTGGGCAAGACTTACTTCCCGTTGCAAGACTCCAAGACCTACGTTGCCTCGGGCACGGCGTCCTGGTATGGCACCAAGTTCCACGGTCAGAACACCGCCAATGGCGAGGTGTATGACCTGTACGGCATGAGCGCTGCACACAAGACCTTGCCACTGCCAAGTTACGTTCGGGTGACCAACCTGGACAACAACAAAAGCGTGATCCTGCGGGTCAACGACCGCGGGCCGTTCTACTCGGACCGGATCATCGACTTGTCCTATGCCGCCGCCAAAAAGCTCGGTTACGCCGAAATCGGCACCGCCCGGGTCAAGGTCGAGGGCATCGATCCGCAAACGTATTGGGCACAAAAAGGCCGTCCGGCGCCTTTGATGCTCAACGAGCCGCAAGTCGCGCAGAATAGCGCCCCGACGATTACGGCTTCGGCCGGCACTGTCGAGCAATGGACACCACCGCCGCAGCAACACGCCGCGGCGGTAGTGCCGGTGCAGATCGATGCCAGGAAAAACGCTTCGGTACCAGGCTCTGGCCAGTATCTGCAGGTGGGCGCGTTCGCCAACCCGGACGCTGCAGAACTCCTGAGATCGAAGCTCAGCGGGATGGTGAGCGCTCCGGTGTTCATCAGCTCGATCGTGCGTAACCAACAGACACTGCATCGGGTGCGCATGGGGCCGATCGGTTCTCAGGGTGAAATCCAGCAGGTGCAGAACAGCGTGCGAATGGCCAATCTCGGTTCGCCGAGCCTGGTCACCGCCGAGTAACACGTAGTACTTGATTGACGGTTCGCTTGCAGTTTGGGGGGTGAACCGGGTTGTTGGCTCGTTGAAGAACAAAAGCCCGGCAAGGGTTCTGAGTGAACAACTGAAAACGCGATGGCCCGTTAGAAGGCCGTCTGATTAGTTTTGCCTTCGGGCAGTTTCCATTAGCGATTTCGAGAGACGGATGAACATCACCACCTTTGCCAAACGCCTGTTCCTGCTAGTTCCGCTGCTCCTCTCACCTGCCGCGTTCGCGGTCGAGATGATGCCGTCGCCACCGCAACTGGCCGCCAAGGCCTACGTGCTCATGGACGCCAGCAGCGGCAACGTGCTGGTTGAAAATAACGGTGACCAGCGTCTGCCTCCGGCCAGCCTGACCAAGCTGATGACCGCGTACATCGCGACCCTGGAAATCCGTCGTGGCCAGATCGGCGAAAACGACCCGGTCACCGTCAGCGAAAACGCCTGGCGCACCGGCGGTTCGCGGATGTTCATCAAGGTTGGCTCGCAGGTTACTGTCAGCGACCTGTTGCACGGCATCATCATTCAGTCGGGTAACGACGCCAGTGTTGCGCTCTCCGAGCACATCGCCGGCAGCGAAGACGCCTTCGCCGACTTGATGAACAAAACCGTGGCCGACCTGGGCATGGCCAACAGCCACTTCATGAACCCGACCGGTTTGCCGAACCCGGAGCACTACTCGACGGCTCACGACATGGCGGTGCTGGCTCGCGCGATCATTCACGAAGACCCGGCTCACTACGCGATTTACTCGCAGAAAGAGTTCTTCTGGAACGGCATCAAGCAACCTAACCGTAACCTGCTGCTGTGGCGCGACAAGACCGTCGATGGTCTGAAAACCGGCCACACCGAGGAAGCCGGCTACTGCATGGTGTCTTCGGCCGTCCGTGATGGCATGCGCCTGATCGCCGTGGTGTTCGGCACCAACAGCGAAGTGGCTCGCGCCTCCGAAACCCAGAAGCTGCTGACCTACGGTTTCCGTTTCTTCGAAACCCAGACCTTCTATCAGAAAGGCGCCGAGCTGGCTCAGGCCCCTGTCTGGAAAGGCATCACCAATCAAGTCAAGGCCGGCCTGGCTGAAGACCTGACCATGACCCTGCCAAAAGGCCAGCTGAAAAAGCTTGCCGCCAGCATGACCATGAACCCGAAACTGGTTGCGCCAATCGCCAAGGGCGACGTGATCGGTAAAGTCGAAGTGAAACTGGACGACAAGGTGGTGCACAGCGCTGACCTGATCGCCCTGGACGCTGTCGAGGAGGGTGGTATCTTCCGCCGCATGTGGGATAGCATCCGTCTATTCTTCTACGGCTTGTTCAACTGAATTAGTGTGGACTTGCATGGCCTCGTTCCATTCCGGAGCGGGGCCGTGTTCGTTGCCACGGCTTACGAGGCCGTTACGCCATGACAGATACCGAAGTAAAGGCGCCAAAAATCGAATTCCCCTGCGCGGATTACCCAATTAAGGTGATCGGCGATACCGGTGTGGGTTTCAAGGACAAGATTATTGCAATCCTTGAGAAGCACGCGACCGTTGACCACAAAACTCTGGCCGAACGCCAGAGTACCAACGGCAAGTACACCACTATCCAGTTGCACATCATCGCCACCGGTCAAGACCAGCTGTACGACATCAATAGCGCGTTGCGAGCGACCGGTTTCGTGCACATGGTGCTGTGATGTCCGGCACGCTGGGCTTTCGCGAGCTCGGTCAGATGGCTTACGAGCCAGTCTGGCATGCCATGCAGCGCTTTACCAACGAACGCGGCACTGATGCTGCGGACGAGATATGGCTGGTGGAACACCCTTCGGTGTTCACTCAGGGGCAGGCCGGCAAGGCTGAGCATTTGCTGCTGCCGGGGGATATTCCGGTGGTGCAGGTCGATCGCGGTGGTCAGGTGACTTACCATGGTCCAGGCCAATTGGTGGCTTACCTATTGCTGGATGTGCGCAAACTGGGTTTCGGCGTGCGTGACCTGGTCACCCGCATGGAGCTTTGCCTGATCGAGTTGCTGGCCAGCTATGGCGTTACTGCCGCAGCCAAGCCAGACGCTCCAGGTGTCTACGTCGACGGGGCGAAAATTGCTTCTCTGGGTCTGCGGATCCGCCACGGTTGCTCCTTTCATGGCCTTGCCTTGAATGTGGATATGGACCTGGAACCGTTTCGACGGATTAATCCCTGCGGCTATGCGGGGCTGGCGATGACCCAGCTGCGCGATCATGCAGGATCGATTGAATTTGCCGAGGTAAGTGCCCGGCTGCGCGCGCAGCTCGTCAAACACCTCGACTATGCTGAGCAGACGACCCTAACGGGCGGAATCGACTGATATGACTACTGATGCAGTGCAAACCATGATCCCGACGCAGGATGTCACCGAGCGTCCGGCCCCCCGTGCCAAGGTTGAAGCCGGCGTCAAGCTGCGCGGCGCCGAGAAGGTTGCACGCATCCCGGTGAAGATCATCCCGACCACCGAACTGCCGAAGAAGCCTGACTGGATTCGCGTACGCATCCCGGTTTCCCCGGAAGTCGACCGCATCAAGGCCCTGCTGCGCAAACACAAGCTGCACAGCGTGTGCGAAGAAGCGTCCTGCCCGAACCTGGGCGAGTGCTTCTCCGGTGGCACCGCGACCTTCATGATCATGGGCGACATCTGCACCCGTCGTTGCCCGTTCTGCGACGTGGGCCACGGTCGTCCGAAGCCACTGGACGTCAACGAGCCTGAAAGCCTGGCCATCGCCATCGCCGACCTGAAACTGAAGTATGTAGTGATCACCTCGGTTGACCGCGACGACCTGCGTGACGGCGGTGCCCAGCATTTTGCCGACTGCATCCGCGAGATCCGCAAGCTGTCGCCGAACGTGCAGCTTGAAACCCTGGTGCCGGATTACCGTGGCCGCATGGACGTCGCGCTGGAAATCACCGCCGCCGAGCCGCCAGATGTGTTCAACCACAACCTGGAAACCGTGCCGCGCCTGTACAAGGCTGCGCGTCCGGGTTCGGATTATCAGTGGTCGCTGACCCTGCTGCAGCGCTTCAAGCAGATGATGCCGCACATTCCGACCAAATCCGGCCTGATGCTGGGTCTGGGCGAGACCGACGAAGAAGTCATCGAAGTCATGAAGCGCATGCGCGAACACGACATCGACATGCTGACCCTGGGCCAGTACCTGCAACCGTCCCGCAGCCACTTGCCGGTCCAGCGCTTCGTGCACCCGGACACCTTCGCCTGGTTCGCCGAGGAAGGTTACAAGATGGGCTTCAAGAACGTCGCTTCCGGCCCGCTGGTACGTTCCTCGTACCACGCCGACGAGCAGGCGAAGCTGGTTAAAGCCGAGCTGATGTCGTCCTGATCTGCTGCTATTAAAAAAGGGACCCGCAAGGCCTTTGGGCCTTGCGGGCTTTTTTTGCCTCGTTTGTGGCAATAACAGTCTTTTCCTGCAACCTGCGGGGCGACTGACCCTCTTCTGTTTATCCCCGTTCCTGACTACTGTGTGCTTGACGCTTTCACGCAGGGAGATTCATGGATGACCGTTCGACCTACCCACAGTCTTTATCCACACGCGCCTGTTCCTGCCTTGCCGCGGGAAGGACTGATCGGCGTCATTGCGCCCGCCGGTCCCGCTTCGCTGGACACCGATAAAGCCATCGCCTGGATGCGCGCCCGCGGTTATTCGTTGCGGATTTTTCCCGGCGTGTATAAGCAGGACGGCTACCTGGCCGGCAGTGACGATGTGCGGCTCAATGACCTGCACGCAGCGTTCGCCGACAGCGAGGTCGACGCCATCATTTGTCTGCGTGGCGGTTACGGTACGCCCCGGTTGCTCGACCGCATTGATTTCGAGTTGCTGCGCCATAACGCCAAGCCGTTCATCGGCTACAGCGACATCACCGCGCTGCATCTGGCGATCAGCCGTTATGCGGGTTTCGTCACCTTTCACGGTCCGCTACTGAACGCTGACCTGCTCGGTGACAAGCAAAAACCAACCGAGTCTTCGTTTTTCAACATGCTGCGAGGGCAGGTAAAGGCGGGCAGTGTGCTGACCTGCCCGGTGGCCTACCCGTTGACCACGATCGAGCCTGGCATCGCTCACGGGCGCTTGCTGGGGGGCAATCTGTCAATGATTGCCACGACCATGGGCACACCTTACGAGATTGATGCCGAAGGCGTCATTCTGTTTATCGAGGACATCAACGAGCCGCTCTATCGCATCGACCGATTGCTGACGCATCTGCGCCTGGCAGGGACGTTGGGCAAGCTGCGTGGGGTTCTGGTGGGGGATGTGGCGGGGGTTGAAACGGCGGCGTTGGAACGACTGCTCAAGCAAACCTTCGAATCGTTGCGCATTCCTGTATTGGCCGGATGGCGCAGCGGGCATTGCGATCCGAACCTGACGTTGCCGATGGGGGCGTTGGTCCGGCTGGATGCGGGGAACAAAGAGTTGGTGTTGGAGCAGGATGTGGTAATCAAGCGCTAGATATTCGTCGCCTGAAAGTAAGTCTTCGCGAGCAAGCTCGCTCCCACCTTTAATTTGCGGTGAACACAATATTTGTGTTCGACGCAGATCCAGTATGGGGAGCGAGCCTGCTCGCGATGCTTCTAGCGGTTACGCAGGCTGTCTAGCAGCTTGTGCGTCGGATACCCATCCGCCGGCCAGCCAAACGACTGCTGGGCGCTGCGGATTGCCTTGCGGGTATTGGCGCCGATGATCCCGTCGGGATCGCCCGCGTCGTAGTTCCGGGCACTCAGCAAGTTCTGCAGTTCGATCCGCTCGGTACGGCTCAACGGCAAATCATCTTTGGGCCATGTGCCGCTGATCAAGCCTGCACCACTGAAACGCTCGGACAACAGACTCACGGCCAGTGCATAGGACGACGAATTGTTGTACTTGAGGATCGCGCGGAAATTGTCGAGAACTAGGAAGGCCGGGCCACGGTAACCGGCTGGCAGCAGCAGGGCGGCTGACAGGGATTCGGCCCCCGCCGGAACCTGAGCGCCTTTGGGTAGCGTGACGCCCAGTTGCTGCCATTCGGCGACGCTCTTGCGAATCGTGCCGTCGGCCAGCATGTAATTGAAACTGCCCGGCAACTGAACTTCAAAGCCCCACGGCTGGCCCTTCTGCCAGCCAGAGCTTTGCAGGTAATGCGCGGTCGAGGCCAGGGCATCGGCGGGGCTGCCCCAAATGTCGCGGCGACCGTCGCCATCGAAATCCACGGCGTGGGTGTTGTAGGTGGTCGGGATGAACTGGGTCTGGCCCATGGCGCCAGCCCAGGAACCGAGCATTTTTTCCGGTTCAATGTCGCCCTGTTGCAGGATCTGCAGGGCGGCGATCAATTGCGCTTGGGCAAACGCGGGACGACGGCCTTCGTAGGCGAGCGTCGCCAGCGAGTTGATCACCGACTTGTTGCCCTGGAATTGACCGAAGTTACTCTCCATGCCCCATACCGCGACCAATGCCTGGCGATCGACGCCATAACGCCGCTCGATACTTTGCAGGATGTCGGCGTACTGGCTGATCAGCGCCTGACCTTTGCGTATCCGCAGCGGCGACAGGGCGCCGTCGAGGTATTCCCACACCGGACGGGCGAATTCCGGTTGGCTGCGGTCGGCACTAATCACGCTGGGGTCGAAGCTGACGTTGGCAAATGCGCGGTCGAACACGTCAGCGCGAATGCCGGCGGCCAGCGCTTCCTTACGAAAACCCGCCTGCCATTCAGCGAAGGTCTGGGTCGGCTGGATGTCGAGGTTTTCATCGGTCGGCACTACGGGCGGAACGACCGCAGGGGCTGTCGCGACGGGGACGGTCTGAAGCGGCTGGGCGTCGGCGGCGGTCGGTTTTTCCGCGCAGGCGACAAGCAAAATAAGGCTGGAGGCAGCGATCAGTTGGCGTAGGTGCCAACGACGGGAAAGACAAAGGGGCATGCACGGGTCCAGGGAAAACGAATCAGGTGCAGACCTTAACATGTTGAGCGAGCGCCTGCCTTTTCAGGCCGCCAGAAAGTAAGAAGCCTCCCAGCTATTAGGCTGGAAGGCTTCGCGGCGGTAGCTGCCTTTGCCCTTGCCGGCTCGTTCCTGACGGCTGCGGAACAGTGGCTGGGCGATGATGGATTTGGCCTTGTTTGGGCCATTTTTGGATGGCTTTTTGCTCATGAGGATTCTCGTAAGTGAGTGGGTTTTGCGGGGTAAATAATCTGCCGAAGTTGGAGTTCTGTCTAGACCTCACATTGTGTAGGACCTTTCGTGCCATGCGCGACCTGTAGCAGCTGGCGAAGCCTGCGTCCGGCTGCGCAGCAGTCGTAAACCCGGAGTTCCGGATCATCCTGACACACCGTGCCGCCTGATTTTACGACTGCTGCGCAGCCGGACGCAGGCTACGCCAGCTGCTACAGGACGCAGGCTTCGCCAGCTGCGACAGGGCAGTGGCTATTCGGCGGGTAATGTCAGGCGCTGGCCGGCCATCAACAACGACAACCGGCTCAGGCTCATCCACGGCGAGCCTGCGGCCTGGCCCTTGATCTGCGCATCGATGCGCTGAGCTTCCAGTAACAACTGCGCCCAGCGTTGCGCCGAGTAGCGTTGCAGGGCTTTGCTCATCAGCGGTTTGCGTTTATCCCAGACCGGCGGTCGGGCCTGGCTGAAGGCCTTGTCCAGCGGCACACCCTGGCTGTATTGCAGTGACAGGTTGGCCAGCAGGCGCAGTTCCCGGGCCAGGGCCCACAGAATCACCGGCGGTTCGACACCTTCCCCGCGCAGCCCTTCGAGCATGCGCAGGGCATGCGCCGCTTCGCCGTTCAGAATGGCATCGGTCAGTCCGAAAACATCGAAACGTGCACTGTCAGCCACTGCAGCCTGCACCGTTTCGACGGTGATCTGACCGCCTTCGGCCATCAGCTTGAGTTTTTCGATTTCCTGAGCAGCGGCCAGCAGGTTGCCTTCAACCCGCGCGGCGATCAGTTCGACGGCGTCCTGGCTGGCGGAAAGCCCGGCCTGGGACAGCCGTTGACGGATCCAGCTCGGCAACTGGTTGGCGTCTACCGGCCAGATCTGCACGAACTGGGTGTGCTGACCTTCGACCAGTGCCTTGCCCCACTTGGTTTTTTGCGCACTGCCATCAAGTTTCGGCAGGCTGATCAGCAATACCGTGTCTTCGGCCGGCCGCGAGCAGTACTCGATAAACGCAGCGGCGCCTTTGTCACCGGGTTTACCAGAAGGCAAACGCAGTTCCAGCAGACGTTTTTCGGCGAACAACGACATGCTCGCACCCGCTTGTAGCAACGTACCCCAGTCGAAACTGGCATCGGCGGAAAATACCTGGCGTTCGTCGAAACCCTGTTGGCGGGCGGCGGCACGAATGGCGTCAGCGGCTTCCTGACACAGCAAGGGGTCATCGCCACTGATGATGTAGACCGGCGCAAGGGCGCCTTGCAGGTGTTTGGCGAGTTGGGCGGGAGCGAGTTTCATAAGAGAGGGGGAACGGGGCGCCTGAGCGCCCCGTAAGCCTTACTGCTGCGGCAGTTGGACTGGCGACTGGCGCGGAGTATTCGCTTCAGCCTTCTGCGCCGCTTCCAGCGCCGCGGCTTCTGCCTTGGCCCTGGCTTCGGCCGTCTGTTGCAGCTTATCCAACTGGGTCGGCGAGATCTGTTGCAGGCGCAGCATCATGCGTTGAACCAGTTCACGACGGGTTTCTTTGCGCGCAGTGGCGGTTTCCTGATCGGAACCGACCAGATTGTTGCCGTCATGGAGAAAGATTTTCTGCACTTCAAGCTTGTCGCTCAGCAGTGGCAGGTTGTGGGCACCACGGATCTCATAGTTCAGCACCGTGTTTATCTGATACTCGCCAGTACGACCGGCACCCGCATAGCTGAGGATGCGCTGGTTTTCCTGCTCATCGGTCAGCATCAGTTTGTAGGGAGCGCCGGAGTAAACCTTGACGCCGCTGCTTTCCAGCACCTGGCGCAATTGGGTCACGGTTTCGCCGTAGGCGTTGCGGGCGCTGAGGTCGAGTTCCTTGATCGCCAGCTCGGTGGTGCCGGTGCCGCGCAGCTGGAACCCGCAGGCGCTCAGCAGAACGGCGAGACCCATCACCAGCAAATTGCGTTTGATCATCTTGTTGCTCCCCTTGAAACCAGGTGGGCCGATCATGCGGCCCGAAAGGTTTTACTCGGCACCAGGCATGACCTGGCGCCTGATCCAATTTAGCTGGCGACGATGTTGACCAGTTTCCCGGGCACTACGATCACTTTACGAATAGTCAGGCCGTCGACAAAGCGCAGCACGTTTTCGTTGGCGCGTGCGGCGGCTTCGACTTCTTCGCGGCTGGCGCTGGCCGGCATTTCGAGGTGCCCGCGCAGCTTGCCATTTACTTGAATGACAAGCTGCAGGCTGTCCTGCACCAGCGCGCTTTCGTCCAGCACTGGCCAGCCTGCGTCGATCACCGGTTCGGCGTAGCCCAGTTGATTCCACAGTTCGTGACTGATGTGCGGGGTGATCGGCGCCAGCAACAGGGTCACGGTTTCCAGGCCTTCGTGAATCAGGGCGCGATCCTGTTCGGTGCCTTGTGGGGCTTTTTCCAGCACGTTCATCAGCGTCATCACCTGGGCGATGGCTGTGTTGAATTTGTGGTTCTGGCCGACGTCGTGGCTGGCCTGCTTGATGGCCTGGTGGATCGAACGCCGGATGGCTTTCTGCTCGTCATTCAGGCTGGCGACATCCAGTTTGCCCGGCAGGCCCTGAGTGACGTGCGCTTGAGCCAGTCGCCAGACGCGCTTGAGAAAGCGGTGCGAACCTTCTACTCCGGAGTCGGACCATTCCGCGCTCATGTCAGGTGGCGAGGCGAACATCATGAACAGGCGGCAGGTGTCTGCGCCGAACTGGTCAATCATCGACTGTGGGTCAACGCCGTTGTTCTTTGACTTGGCCATCTTCTCGGTGCCACCGATTTCCACCGGCAGGCCGTCTGCGATCAGCTTGGCGCTAATGACCTTGGCCTTGCTGTCGCGTTCGAGTTCGACGTCCGCCGGGTTGAACCACGTGTAGGCACCGTTGGCTTCGCGACGATAGTAAGTCTCGGCGATCACCATGCCTTGGGTCAGCAGGTTCTTGAACGGCTCGTTGGAGCTCACCAGGCCTTCGTCGCGCATCAGCTTGTGGAAGAAGCGCGCGTACAGCAGGTGAAGAATGGCGTGTTCGATACCGCCGATGTATTGATCCACCGGCAACCAATGGTCGGCTGCAGATTTTTCCACCAAGCCACCTTGATAGTGCGGCGAGGCGTAACGGGCGTAATACCACGAGGACTCGACGAAGGTGTCCATGGTGTCGGTTTCACGCTTGGCAGGCTGGCCGCATTTCGGGCAGATGCACTCGTAGAACTCGGGCATGCGCGCCAGCGGCGAACCGGCGCCATCCGGTACGACGTCTTCGGGCAGTACGACAGGCAGTTGAGCTTCCGGGACCGGCACATCACCGCAGGTGTCGCAGTGGATGATCGGGATCGGGCAGCCCCAGTAGCGCTGACGGCTGATGCCCCAGTCGCGCAGGCGGAACTGGGTGCGCGAGGCGCCCAGGTTTTTCTTGATCAGTGCGACTTCCATGGCGTCAAAGGCGCCTTCGAAGTCCAGGCCGTCGAACTCGCCGGAATTGATCAGCGTGCCGTGCTCGCCGTAAGCATCCTGCCAAGGTGCCGGGTGAGTGTCACCAGTACTGGTGCGCACCACCGACTTGATGGGCAGGTTGTACTTGGTAGCGAACTCGAAATCACGTTCGTCATGCGCCGGAACCGCCATGACCGCGCCGTCGCCGTAGTGCATCAGCACGTAATTGGCGACCCACACCGGGAGCTTCTCACCGGTCAATGGGTGCTCGACGAACAGCGTGGTCGGCAGGCCTTTTTTCTCTTGAGTGGCGACGTCGGCTTCAGCGACGCTGCCGCCCTTGCATTCAGCGATGAACGCTTGCAGCTCAGGGTTGTTCTGCGCAGCCAGTGTGGCCAGGTGGTGTTCGGCGGCCACGGCGACGTAGGTCGCGCCCATCAGGGTGTCCGGACGGGTGGTGAAGACTTTCAGTGCGCCGGTTTCACCGATGGAATCAACGTTGTACGGGAACTGCACTTCCATCCCGCGGGATTTGCCGATCCAGTTGCGCTGCATGGTCTTGACCTGTTCGGGCCAGCCCGTCAGTTCGTCGAGGCTCTCCAGCAGCTCATCCGCGTAGGCGGTGATCTTGAAGTAGTACATCGGGATTTCGCGCTTTTCGATCAGCGCACCGGAACGCCAGCCACGACCGTCGATCACCTGTTCGTTCGCCAGGACGGTCTGGTCGACCGGGTCCCAGTTCACGGTGCCGTTTTTGCGGTAGATCACGCCTTTTTCGAACAGGCGAGTGAACAGCCATTGTTCCCAGCGGTAGTAATCAGGCTTGCAGGTGGTCACTTCGCGCGACCAGTCCACCGCCAGGCCCAGGCTGCGCAGCTGGGTTTTCATGTAGGCGATGTTTTCGTAGGTCCATTTGGCGGGCGCTACGTTGTTCTTCATCGCGGCGTTTTCCGCCGGCATGCCGAAGGCGTCCCAGCCCATCGGTTGCAGGACGTTCTTGCCTTGCATGCGCTGATAGCGGGAGATCACGTCGCCGATGGTGTAGTTACGCACGTGCCCCATGTGTAGCTTGCCGCTGGGGTAAGGGAACATCGACAGGCAGTAGAACGTCTCCTTGCCTGGCTGTTCACTGACTTCAAAGGACTTTTGCTCGTCCCAGAACGACTGGGCGGCGGCTTCGATTTCACGGGGCTGATATTGTTCGTGCATGGCTACTTTTGAACTGAATAGGGGTGGCCTAATCCTCTTCGATGCAACGCTGGGCGATGAACACGCCCAATCGGCGTTTCGCTGCCCAGGCAAGCTGGAAGTGGAGTTACAGGAAGCGCCGTAGCATACATGACCGCACTCTATCGAGGGAAACCCTGATTACTGCCGCGCATCCCCCGAAACCCGCTGCGAGGGCCGTTGGTCGCGGCGTCCAGCCGGTTTGTTCAGTGAAGCTAAGCTCTAAATGGGGAGTAAGTCTTATCTTCAATGAGGTGAGGGATGGTTGAGTCACGGGAAAAAGTTACAAAACCGGAGATGTACGAAAGACTGATCGATCGGCTGGGAATGGCCCTGGACGTGGCAAAAGCCGCTGGCCGGCTGCGTGACGAACGTCCTCTTGAACTGGAGCTGCGTGGCTTGAGCCCCGCTGAGTTTGCTCTGGTCAAGGCGTATCTGGATCGCAGTGAACGTGAAACACACGGATGCTTGTCTGAAGCAGTGAAGCAACTCGACGCACCACGTTCGGCCAAGATCATCTGGCTCAAGGACAAGACTCCCAGCCGAGACGCGGTAAAGGTCCGGTCTCTGCAATTCAAGTAAGGGCACTTGAAGCTGTAGCCATGACTGATGTTTATTTAAAGCATAGTCCTTCAGTTGTTGTCGCATTGCGTCAACCCACATAGGCTTCGAGCATCTCTGGAGATGCTCGATGCCTTTTCGTTATGCCCTTAAACAACTTCTACTGCCGCCCGGCATTCTTTTGCTGCTGTTGGTGCTTGCCTGGTGGTTGCGTCGCTCAAGGCCGCGCCTTGCCGGTGTGTGTTTTGCTCTGGGGGTGGGCGGCTTTTGGCTAATGAGCCTGCCGGTGGTGGTGCAGTGGGAGGCGGGGGCACTTGAGCGTGAACCGCCACTGACGCACGACGAATGGGCAGCACTGGGTCAGCGTGCGGATGCGATCGTGGTGCTGGGCTCTGGGCGCGAACGTGGCGACCTGGCCTGGGGCGCCGACCAGCCGACCGGTGTGGGTCTGGAGCGTGAGCGTTACGCCGCACGATTGGCCAAGGCGTCGGGGCTGCCGATCCTGACCAGCGGCGGCTTGCATTACGGCACTCCGCCGACTGAAGCCAAAATAATGGCTGATTCGATGCACGATGATTTTGGCGTGACCGTACGTTGGCAGGAAGGGCGCAGTCGTACCACCTGGGAGAACGCGCAGTTCAGCGCCCAGGTGTTGTTGCCGGAAGGGATCAAGCGCGTTGTGGTGGTGACTCAGGCCTGGCACATGCCGCGAGCGGTCTGGAGTTTCCAGAAGGCCGGATTTGAGGTGGTGCCGGCGCCGGTGGGGTTCTTGGGTGTGGACAACGCCCGGCCGCTGGGCGGCTGGATGCCGGAGTTCAAATCGATCTGGCAGAGCGGGCAGTTGATGAATGAGGCGGTGGGGCAGATTGGGTATTCACTGTTCTACCGCTGAAAATCAAAAGATCGCAGCCTCGTTTCACTCGACAGCTCCTACAGGTGATTGCGTATCCCTGTAGGAGCTGTCGAGTGAAACGAGGCTGCGATCTTTTTGCAGGCGCCGCGATTAACGCGATTAAACAGTCTTTGCCATCCGGCTCGCAATCAACGCCCAGCCAAACAGCAGCACGCACACGATGATCAGCGGCCACGAACGCCATTGCAGGTACGGCGTCAGGTTGTGCATCGGCACCACTTCGCCATACAAAATGCCGCGTTCGAACTGCGGGATCTGCGCGGTGATCTGGCCGTACGGGTTGATCAAACCGGTTACGCCGTTATTAGTGGCACGGATCATCCAGCGACCGGCCTCAAGCGCGCGCATTTGCGCCATCTGCAAGTGTTGCAGCGGGCCGATGGAAGTGCCGAACCAGGTGTCGTTGCTGATGGTCAGCAGTAAATCGCTACGGGCGGCGAGGCTGGCGGCGAACTCTGGATACACCACTTCGTAGCAGATGAACGGCGCAATTTGATAACCCTTGGCCTGCAGCATAGGCTGATCGTCCGGGCCACGGGCAAAGTCCGACATGGGCAGGTCAAAGAAGGCAATCACGCCGCGCAGTACTTCCTGCAGCGGAACGTATTCGCCAAACGGCACCAGTTTCTGCTTCAAGTACGTTCCGTCACCTTCGCCCACCACGGTGATGCCGTTGAAGAAACGCTTCTCGTGGTGAACTTCCTGACGGATCGGTACGCCGGTAATCAGTGCGGAGTTACGCTCGGCGGCGAAGTTTCCCATCATGTTCAGGTAGCCCTCGGCGGACTCCTTGAGCACCGGGACCGCGGTTTCCGGCCAGATCAGCAGGTCGACGCGCCTGGAACTGAAACTCATGTCGCGGTACAGCGCCAGTTGTGCGTTGAGCTGCGCCGGGTCCCACTTCATGCTTTGTTCGATGTTGCCCTGGATTGCCGCGACGGACAGCGGCGCGCCCGCCGGACTGGTCCAGGCGTGGCCTTTGAGTGCCATGCCGGCCACCCAGGGACCGATCAGCAGCAACACGCCCGCCGCGATAAAGCCCTTGCGGCCAGTCTTGATCAGGCGCGAAGCGTTGTAGATCAGCGCGGCTGTCAGGGCCAGCGTGAAGGACACCAGCCACATGCCGCCGATCGGCGCGAGCCCGGCCAGTGGGCCATTGAGCTGGCTGTAACCGGAGTAAAGCCATGGGAAGCCAGTGAGAAACCAACCGCGAAACGCTTCCTGAGCGACCCACAATGCGGCGAACGCCAAGGCATCGGCCAGCGGCGCTTCGTTTCGGCGCAACCATCGCGCCCAGATCCAGGCGGGCAGGGCGAAGAACCAGGCAATCGCTGCGGTAAAGGCCAGCATCAGCAACCCGGCCAGCAGCATCGACGCTCCGCCAAAGTTGTGAATGCTGTAGTAGATCCAACTGGTGCCAGCGCCAAACAGGCCGAAACCGAAACACCATCCACGGCCCAGGGCCTGACGTGGGCTCAGCTCGCGCAAGCCGGCATAGAAGAATCCGACCGCCAGCAATGCCAGCGGCCAGACATCGAACGGCGCGAGGGCCAGGGTGGTGAGTCCACCGGCCGCCACGGCCAGCAGGTTACCGGGCCAGCCGGGGCGGGTCAGACGGTGCATGTCAATCCTTAGCGTGCAATGGGTGTCAGGCGCAGCAAATGAATTCGACGGCTGTCGGCGTTCAGGATGCGGAAGCGATAAGGGCCGATTTCAGTGATTTCGTTGCGTTTTGGCAAGTGCCCGAACGCGCTCATCACCAGGCCGCCCACGGTGTCGAACTCATCGTCGGAGAACTCGCTGTCGAAGAACTCGTTGAAGTTCTCGATCGGCGTCAGGGCCTTGATCAGGAAGTCACCGCTGGGCAGGGGCTTGATGTAGCTGTCTTCTTCGACGTCGTGCTCGTCTTCGATGTCGCCGACGATTTGTTCCAGCACGTCTTCGATGGTCACCAGCCCCGCCACGCCGCCGTACTCGTCAATGACGATGGCCATGTGGTTGTGGTTGGCGCGGAATTCGCGCAACAGCACATTCAGGCGCTTGGACTCGGGCACGAAGGTGGCCGGGCGTAGCAGGTCCTTGATGTTGAAGCTGTCGCCGTTCTCCCTGAGGATCAATGGCAGCAAGTCCTTCGCCAGCAGCACGCCCATCACGTCGTCGTGGCTTTCGCCGATGACCGGGTAGCGGGAGTGGGCCGAATCGACCACGGCAGGCAGAAACTCGCGGGGTGTCTGGGTCGCCTTGATGCTGACCATCTGCGAACGCGGGACCATGATGTCCCGTACCTGCAGGTCCGCAACCTGGATAGCGCCTTCGACGATGGCCAGCGCTTCGCTGTCCAGCAACTTGTTTTGGTGTGCGTCGCGCAGCAGCTCCAGCAGCTCCTGGCGGTTCTTCGGCTCGTGGGCAAAAGCCTGGGTGAGCTTACCCAGCCAAGACTTTTGCCCGTTGCTCGATCGATCTTCGCTCATAGCGATTACTCTGAATCCTTTGTTGTAACGATAGGGGATGTTTCTGTTTCGTCGTCCGCGTACGGGTCGGGATAGCCCAGCTCTGCAAGCAACGTTCGTTCCAGCGCTTCCATCTCTTCGGCTTCGTCGTCATCTATATGGTCGTAACCGAGCAGATGCAAGCAGCCGTGAATCACCAGGTGCGCCCAATGAGCCTTTAGTTCCTTGCCTTGCTCGGCGGCTTCGCGCTCGACCACCGCCACGCAGATCACCAGATCGCCGAGCAGCGGGATGTCGAGAAACTCGTCAGGCACATCAGCAGGGAACGATAAGACGTTAGTGGCGTAATCCTTTTGCCGCCAGGTGTGGTTCAGCTCGCGACCTTCCTCTTCGTCGACCAGGCGAATGGTCATTTCAGAGTCGGCGGTGCGCTGGCGCAGGGCCAGCTCGCACCATTGGCGGAACTCGGCTTCGCTTGGGGCTGGCGCTTCGGTAGCAAGTTGCAGATCAAGCTCAAGCATCGCGGCGGCTATCCTTTGGCTTTTCGTCTGCCACGCGATTTTCGAAGCGCTCGTAGGCTTCGACGATGCGTTGCACCAGCGGATGGCGCACAACGTCCTTGGGCATGAAATGGGTGAAGCTGATGCCCGGCACGTCTTTCAGCACCTCGATCACATGGTGAAGGCCGGACTTGGTGCCTTTCGGCAGGTCGACCTGGGTGATGTCACCGGTGATGACTGCGGTGGAGCCAAAGCCGATCCGGGTCAGGAACATCTTCATTTGCTCGACCGTGGTGTTCTGGCTTTCGTCGAGGATGATGAAGCTGTTGTTCAATGTGCGACCGCGCATGTAGGCCAGTGGTGCGACTTCGATCACCTGGCGCTCGATCAGCTTGGCGACGTGTTCGAAGCCGAGCATTTCGTAGAGGGCGTCGTAAAGCGGACGCAGGTACGGGTCAATCTTCTGCGACAGGTCGCCGGGCAGGAAGCCAAGCTTTTCGCCCGCTTCAACCGCCGGACGCACCAGCAGGATGCGACGAATCTGCTCGCGTTCCAGTGCATCCACCGCGCAGGCAACGGCCAGGTACGTCTTGCCCGTACCGGCCGGACCGATGCCGAAGTTGATGTCGTTACCGAGGATTTCCTTCACGTAGCGCAGTTGATTCAAGCCGCGAGGGCGAATCATGCCTTTTTTCGTGCGCAGGGCCACGGAAGGTTCGGAGGGGGAAACGTTGTCCAGCTCTTCGACGGCCGATTCCTGCAGGAACAGGTGAACCATGTCTGGCGACAGCTCGGTACCTTTGGTTTCCCGGTACAGGCGGCGCAGGAGGTTTTCCGCGGAGGTGGTGTGTTTGGGCTCGCCGATCAGTTCGAACTGGTTTCCGCGGTTGCGGATCTCGATGGTCAGGCGCTGTTCGATCAAGCGCAAATGCTCGTCGAATTGCCCGCACAGATTGGCAAAGCGCCGAGCCTCAAAGGGCTCGAGGATGAAACGATGTGGTTCGATGGGTGCGTTCAAGGTCGTATTTAGCCGCCCTGGGGCAATTAAGATGAAATCAAGGATAGCGCCAGTGGCGCGGGTGCGAAAGCTCTTAAATATCGCAAGGCCAAACACCGATCCCGGTAGGAGCGAGGCTTGCCCGCGAAGAACGATGACGCGGTTCGTCAGGCAAACCGCGGCGCGGCCTTCGCGGGCAAGCCTCGCTCCTACAGGGTTTTGCGGTGTTATTGGATCAGCGAGCCCCGCAATGAGTGCGGCTGTGCGGCGTCAATGTGCACATCGGCGAACTGGCCGATCAAAGTTGGATTGTCGCAGCGGAAGTTGACGATTCGGTTATTTTCGGTCCGGCCTTGCAACTCGCCGGGGTCCTTTTTCGAATAATCAGTGACCAGAATGCGCTGGATCGAACCGACCATTTGTCGGCTAATTTCGAAGCCTTGCTGGTTAAGGCGATGTTGCAGCGCATTCAGACGTTCTTTTTTCAGCTCTTCCGGCGTCTCGTCGACCAGGTCTGCGGCCGGTGTGCCGGGGCGCTGGCTGTAGACGAACGAGTACGAGAAGTCGAAACCAACGTCTTCGATCAGCTTCATGGTCTGTTCGAAATCTTTCTCGGTCTCGCCCGGGAAGCCGACGATGAAGTCGGAGCTGATACAAATCCCCGGCACGGCGGCGCGCAGTTTGCGCAGTTTGGATTTGTATTCCAGGGCGGTGTGATTGCGCTTCATCGCCGACAGAATCCGGTCTGAACCCGATTGCACCGGCAGGTGCAGATGTTTGACCAGTTCCGGCACATCGGCGTGAGCCTGAATCAGGCTGTCGGAGAACTCCAGCGGGTGCGAAGTGGTGTAGCGAATCCGGTCGATGCCGTCGACGGCGGCCACCACGCGAATCAGCTCGGCGAGGTCCGCCAGACGACCGTCGTGGGTAGCGCCGCGATATCCATTGACGTTCTGACCCAGCAAGGTCACTTCACGTACGCCGTTTTCGGCCAAATGGATGATTTCGGCAATCACGTCATCGAACGGGCGGCTGACTTCTTCACCGCGGGTGTAGGGCACCACACAGAAGGTGCAGTACTTGCTGCAGCCTTCCATGACCGACACATAAGCGCTCGGGCCGTCGATACGCGGCTCGGGCAAATGGTCGAACTTTTCGATTTCCGGGAACGAGACGTCCACTTGCGGCAGCTTGGTGGCGCGTGCGGCGTCGATCATCTCCGGCAGGCGGTGCAAGGTTTGCGGACCGAATACCACGTCGACATACGGGGCACGATCGCGGATGGCCGCGCCTTCCTGACTGGCCACGCAACCGCCGACGGCGATCACCATGTCCGGGTTGGCGAGCTTCAGTTCGCGCCAGCGACCGAGCTGGGAATACACCCGGTCCTGGGCACGTTCACGGATGGAGCAGGTGTTGAGCAGGATTACGTCCGCGTCTTCAGCGCGAGCGGTGACTTCCAGGGCCTGGTGTTCGCCCAGCAGATCGACCATGCGCGAGCTGTCGTACTCGTTCATCTGGCAGCCGTGGGTTTCGATGTATAGCTTCTTGGCCATGGAAAGAGTCATCACGTGATTCAAAGAACCGCGCATTATAGGGAACATGTCCCAAGGTTCCTACCGCTGCGCGTCCGGTGGCTATGCTATAGTTCGCGCCCTCATTTTTATCCCCGACGTGTTGCTCGCCCACCATGACCAAACGTGAAGCTCCAATCTACAAGGTGATTTTCCTTAACCAGGGCCAGGTGTACGAAATGTACGCCAAGCAGATCTATCAAAGTGATCTGTGGGGTTTTCTGGAAGTGGAAGAGTTCGTCTTTGGCGAGCGCACGCAAGTGGTCGTCGATCCGAGCGAAGAGAAGCTCAAGGCTCAGTTTGAAGGCGTTGTGCGCAGTTTTGTGCCGATGCATTCGATCGTGCGCATCGACGAAGTCGAGCGTCTGGGCACGCCGAAAATCAGCGAAGCCCGCGGCGCGGTTGGCAATGTCATGCCATTTCCGATGCCGATGCCTGAGAAGTAGGACCGAGTTCGCGGGCAAGCCTCGCTCCTACAAGGGCAGCGCTGGTCCTGTAGGCGCGAGGCTTGCCCGCGAAGAGGTCGGAAAGATCGACGCAGAATTCAGGGCAGTGGCGAGAAAGGCGTACGCCCATCGGCGCTTTGTAATTCCATCAGGTATTTACGGAAAATTTGCCCGAGCACTTGGGTAGCGACTTCCAGTTCTTCGCGCGGCATCTTTTCCGCCACTTCGTCAGCCGTGTCCAGCGCATCTTCAGCGCCATTGACCGCCGCCATTTTCAGCACGATGTAGGCCTGAATGTTATTGGCCGGTACACCTTCGCCATGGAAAAACATGGTGCCAAGTTTGAACTGTGCCTGGGCATGGCCTTGCAGCGAGGCCTTTTCGAAGTAGCTCAGGGCTTGTTTGAGGTCACGCGGCGTATTTTTACCGTCGTAGTAGAACTCACCCAACTCGTATTGCGCCTGCGCATCCCCTGCATCCGACGCTTTCTGACAGACAGCGAGTGCCTGTGCCAGGTCTTGCCCCTGGGTATTGAGGGTGCAACGACCCATCGCTGGGATTAACAACGAGTTGCCGCCTGCCTGTGCGAGCAGGGGCTGAAGGAGCAACAGGCAGCCCATTGCAAGGGCGCGGCCGGTGCGGTTCATGGGAATCGACTTACCTCTGAAGGGCGCGCGGACCCATCGAGGGATCCAATAAGCGCGCATTATGAAATAAGCAGGGCCAACCTTACAAAGTCTTTACTCGTTTTTCTGCTGCACGGGAAATATATCGCCCACTTTGCGGGGGATTATTAGCAGAAGCGTAGGAATAAGGGCAGGAATGTAGGTAAAAGCTGACGCTGGCGATGGCCAACGTCAGCGGCTCAGCGTTATTTCAATGCAGCGAATGCTCGCTCGGCGGCATCCAGTGTCAGTTTCAACTCGGCTTCGCCGTGAGCGATCGAGGTGAAGCCGGCTTCGAATGCGCTCGGCGCCAAATACACGCCGCCCTCGAGCATCAGGTGGAAGAAGCGCCCGAACAGGGCGGCGTCGCTGGCCATCACGTCATCGAAGGTCACGATGTCGTCGGCGCCGCTGAAGTACAGGCCAAACATGCCGCCGGCCTGGGTAGTCACGAACGGAATGCCTGCGGCATCGGCGCGCTGTTGCAGACCATCGAGCAGGCGGCTGGTGTAGTCGCTCAGCTCGGCATGGAAACCTGGACGGCTGATCAGGCGCAAAGTCGTCAAGCCAGCCGCCATCGCCAACGGGTTGCCCGACAAAGTGCCCGCCTGGTAGACCGGACCCAAGGGGGCGATGTGCGACATGATTTCGCGTTTGCCGCCGAAGCAACCGACCGGCATACCGCCGCCGATGATCTTGCCGAAGGTGGTCAGGTCCGGCGTCACGCCGTAGTGCGCTTGTGCACCGCCGAGGGCGACACGGAAACCGGTCATGACTTCGTCGAAGATCAGCACCACGCCATGCTTGTCGCACAGGGTCCGAAGGCCTTCGAGGAAGCCGGGTGCCGGCGGTACGCAATTCATGTTGCCGGCCACAGGCTCGACGATGATGCAGGCCACGTCCTGGCCGACTTCGGCGAGCATCGTTTCAACGGCGTCGATGTCGTTGAATGGCAGGGTCAAGGTGTGTTTGGCGAATGCTGCCGGCACACCGGCCGAGCTAGGCACGCCTTGGGTCAGGGCGCCGGAACCGGCCTTGACCAGCAAGCTGTCGGAGTGGCCGTGGTAGCAGCCTTCAAACTTGATGATGCTGTCGCGACCGGTGAAACCACGGGCCAGGCGAATGGCGCTCATGGTCGCTTCGGTGCCGGAGCTGACCATGCGCACCATCTCCATCGACGGCACGATCGAGCAGACCAGATCAGCCATCTGGGTTTCCATCTCGGTGGGAGCGCCATAGGACAATCCATGCTCAAGCTGCTTGCGCACGGCGTCCAGCACGTCCGGATGGCTGTGGCCGAGGATCATCGGGCCCCAGGAACCGACGTAATCCACATAACGCTTGTTGTCTTCGTCAGTGACGTAGGCGCCTTCGGCGTGTTTGAAGAACAGCGGCGTGCCGCCGACGCTCTTGAATGCGCGAACCGGCGAGTTCACGCCACCGGGGATGTGTTTCTGAGCGTTGGCAAACAGGGTTTCAGAACGAGACATGATCGGGCTCTCAAAAATCAGGATTTGAATAATTCGTTAAAGGCACGGGCCCGGCGTGTGACCTCGGCCGTGCTGTCGGCGCCAAACAGGCCATGGACCACCGCGAGCAAATCGACCCCGTGAGCCACCAGCGGGGCGGCGTTGTCCAGGGTGATGCCACCGATCGCGCAGATCGGCAGGTGCAGTTTGCTGCGGGCCTGGTCGAGCAGTTCGAGGCTGCAGGTCGGTGCACCCGGTTTGGTGTTGGAATTGAAGAAACGGCCGAAAGCGACATAACTGGCGCCTTCTTTGGCGGCTTGCTCGGCGAGCTCGAGTTGCGCGTGGCAGGTCGAACCGATGATCGCCTGGCGACCGAGCAATGACCGGGCCGGGGTCAGCGGGCCGTCAGTCTGACCCAAGTGCACGCCAACGTTCAGGCGCGCGGCCAGTTCGGCATCGTCGTTGATGATCAGCTGGGTCTTGTAGCGTTCGCACAGGTTGCGCAGGGTTTCGGCCTCACGCAGGCGGCGGGCCTCATCGCTGCTTTTGTCGCGGTACTGCAGCAAGGTAACGCCGCCTTCCAGCGCCGCCTCCACGTACGAAAGGAATTTACCGGCCAGTAGCTGGCTGTCGGTAATGGCGTACAGGCCACGTAGTTTCATCGGACAAGCCTCACCGCATCGCTAATAGAAAGTTACGAACAGAAATCCAGCGGCAGACGGCGTGGCACGAACTGACCTTTGCCCAGCTGCTCGGCATCACGCAGGGTGCGCCACGTGTAGTTAAGCGCGGTCTGCACGGCGCTGACGAGGTTTTCACCCTGGGCCAGACGACCGGCGAGGGCACTGGCCAGCGTGCAACCCGAGCCGTGATAACTGCCGGGCAGGCGCTGGCAGGTGTAGGTTTGGCGCAGACCGTCGCGGCTGTACAGGCGATTGTGTATTTCGTGTTCATCACCGTGGCCGCCCGTGATCAGCAGGTGTTTGACGAACGGCAGGAGTTTTTCAGCGCATTCGTCTGCGGTGCCTTCGGGCAGTTCGGCGAGGATGCGTGCTTCGGGGAGGTTGGGGGTCGCAATGATGGCCAGGGGCAACAGGCGTTCGCGCATGGCGTAGCCGACTTCATCCTTGCCCAGTCGTCCGCCGCCGCCGGCGCGCAGCACCGGGTCGCAGACCATTGGCAAATGCGGGTGCGCCTGGAGCAGTTCGACGACAGTGTCGACCATTTCCAGCGAACCGAGCATGCCCAGTTTGACCGCAGCGACTTCGCAATCGTTGAGCACGGCGTTGGCTTGGGCCAGCACCCACTCACGGTCGAGGACGCGGAAGTCAGTGACGTTCACCGTGTCTTGCACGGTCAGGGCGGTGACGGCCGGAGCTGCATGGCAACCCTGAGCGAGCAGGGCTTCGATATCTGCCTGCAGGCCGGCGCCACCACTTGGGTCGTGGCCGGAGAGACAGAGGACAACGGGGCGAGAGCTGTAGATATTCATGGTGCGCGAGCTTACCACCAAACATCTTTTTTCGGGTGCCCCCGGCGAGTCATGACGCGGTCAATGTAGCAGCTGCCGAAGGCTCGGGCCGCGTTCGGACGTTCGGCTGCTGTAGGAGCGAGGCTTGCCCGCGAAGGCGTCAGTTCTGACACTCCGCGTTATCGTTCTTCGCGAGCAAGCTTCGCTCCTACAGCAGCCGAACGCAGGCTGCGCCAGCTGCTACGAGGAATAGGGCGTTTCCGCCCGCTGATCGGGGGAAACGGCTCTAACTTAAGGCGTGGCGCTGTAATGCCCGTTCTAGAGCCTTTGTAGGAAATATTTCGATGGTGTTCAAAGGCCATCAACGGCTATGCTAGAGTGGATCCAAACCAATAACAGGTGATACCGGTTTACGTCTACTCAAAAGGAATGGGGGGCTTCCTGACAGAACCGGACAGGCCACGCTGGGGCTTCAATGCGCTATTTGCTGATGTTGCTGTTGTGTTTGCCCCTCATGGCGAGCGCTGTCGAATTTGATGAATTCACTCAAAGCCTTCCCTTGGGGCGAACCCTGCAGGTGTTCGAGGACGCGGGTGGTCAGGCGACTATTGAGGATGTCCGCGCACAAGCGGCGGCTGGAAACTTCAAGCCCCACCATAAAGATACCCTCAACGCGGGTTACTCGCGCTCGGCGTTCTGGCTGAAAATCGATTTGCATTACCGCCCGACGGACCCTGCCGCGCGACGCACCTGGCTGCTGGAACTGGCCTATCCGCCCCTCGATCACCTTGATCTGTACCTGGCCGATGCTGGCGGTCACTATCAGTTGGTTAGACGGACCGGCGATGCGTTGCCATTCGACAGTCGCGAGATCCGCCAGAACAACTACCTGTTCAATCTGAATTTCACCCCTGATCAGGCGCAAACCCTGTACCTGCGCCTGCAAAGCGAAGGCTCGGTCCAGGCGCCGGTCACGTTGTGGTCGAGCACCGCTTACCTCGAAGAACAGCCGGTGCGACTGTATGTGCTCGGGCTGATCTATGGCGTGTTGCTGGGGATGCTGGCCTACAACCTGTTCATCTACCTGAGCGTGCGCGACACCAGCTACCTCTATTACATTTTCTATATCGCCTCGTTCGGCTTGTACCAGCTGTCGGTGAACGGCGCGGCGGTGCAGTATTTCTGGTCGGACAACCCGTGGTGGGCCAACGCGGCGACGCCGTTTTTCATCGGTTGCGCAGGGCTGTTCGGCAGCCAGTTCGCCCGCCGCTTCTTGCAGACGGCCACCTACAGTCGCTGGCTCGACCGCTTGTTGCTGGCGCTGATTGCGTTCGGGGCGGTGGTGGTCGGGTTGTCATTGATGACCAGTTATGCGCTGGCCTTGCGATTGGCAACGGCGTTGGCGCTGATGTTCACCGTGGTGATTTTTACAGCAGGGATTTTCGCCTGGTTGCGCGGCTTGCGAGTGGCGCGCTATTTCATCATCGCCTGGTCGGCGTTTTTGCTCGGCGGCGTCATCAATACACTGATGGTGTTGGGTTACCTGCCGAACGTGTTCCTGACCATGTATGCCAGCCAGATTGGTTCTGCGATCGAAGTCGCGCTGCTATCCCTCGCGCTGGCCGACCGCATCAACGCCATGCGCGAGCAGCAAGCGCAGACCCTGTTCGATGCCGGTCAAAAGCTCGAAGCGCTCAACCAGCAACTGGCTCGCAGTAACAAACTCAAGGACGAATTCCTCGCCACGTTGACCCACGAACTGCGCACGCCCATGAACGGGGTGATCGGTTCGCTGGAACTGATGCAGACCGTCAAGATGGACCCCGAACTGGAGCAGTACCAGCAAACTGCAGCCGGTTCGGCGCGGGACATGATGCGCATGGTCAATGGCATTCTCACCCTGACCGAACTGCAGGCCGGCAAGCTCAAGGCCTCTGCGACCGCGTTCAGTTTGCGTGGCGTGGTTGAAGCGTTGCGCCTGCAGTTCCAGGGCAACGCTTCAAGCAAGTCCCTGGACTTCAAAGTCGAGGTGACACAGGGGCTGCCGGATCGCTTGCAGGGCGACAGCGCCAAGTTGGCGCAATGCCTGGAATCTCTGCTGGACAACGCGATCAAGTTCACCAAGGTCGGCGGTCTGGCGTTGCGCGTGACGGGCAAGCCTCTGGAAAACAATCGTCTGGCGCTGTCATTTGCGGTGATCGACACCGGCATCGGCTTCACCGATCTTGGGGAGGCGACGATGTATCAACGCTTCTTCCAGCTCGATGGCTCAATGACCCGTGAATATGGCGGCCTGGGCGTCGGCCTGGCGATTTGTCGGCAACTGGTCGAGTTGCTTGGCGGGCGCCTGACCCACCGCTCCGAGCCTGGGCGGGGCAGCCGCTTCCAGCTGGATGTGGAGTTCGCGCTACCGGTGATAGAGCGTGTGCAAACACCGCTCATGCCGCGGGATTTTCCGCGCTTGCGACTGCCGCAGGATTGCACCGTGCTGCTGGTGGACGACAACAGCATCAATCAATTGGTGATGCGCGGCATGTTGCTCAAGCTTGGGTTCCGGGTGCGCGCCGCTGACAGCAGCGTTGCTGCGCTGGATTATTTGCAGCGTGAAGCCTTTGATGCGGTGCTGCTTGATTGCCAGTTGCCAGCCGTGAATGGCGAGTCTCTGTGCTGCCAGATCCGCGCCTTGCCGGGCTGCGCCGAATTGCCGGTGTTCATGGTGGCCCTGAGTGTCGATCGTGAGCGCTGCCCGACCGGTGCATTGATTGACTATCTGGGCAAACCAGTGAAATTCGAAGACTTGCAGGCAGCGCTATATCGGCGAGTGCTCTGTCCACAACAGGGTGAAAGCGCCGGCAGTTAGGCGTATATGACACTTTGATCGGCCAATGGGCGGTGCTTAACTGAACGCTCTTGGCTGACCAAAGGAGCCTTGTCATGAACCTGCATCAGTTCGCTGAAACCCACGAAGTCACCAACCAGCCACCGTCGCTGGACGGCACCAATCTGTACCGCATCGACCTGCCTTTGCAGGAGTGGTCGCGGCGTTTCGGGGCCGGTTGGGCGCAGGCGCGGATCGACGCTTACGGCGCACTGGCCGGTGGGCCGCTGATGGAAGCAGGGTTTTTGGCCAATCAGAACAAACCGGTCTTCGTCAGCCATGACCGCTATGGTCATCGCATCGACCTGGTGGAGTTTCACCCGGCCTACCACGAATTGATGCGCACGGCGGTCGAGCACGGGCTGACCTCGTTGCCGTGGGCGCATCCGCAATCCGGCGCCCACGTGGCCCGCGCCGCCATGACCTACTTGCACAGCCAGGCCGAAGCCGGCAGCGGATGCCCGTTGACCATGACCTTCGCCAGTGTCCCGGCGATGCGCCTGCAGCCGGACCTGGCCGAACAGTGGCTGCCGAAAATCCTCGCCACCGAATACGACCCGCGTAACGTTGGCATGGCCCACAAGGCCGGTGTCACCATTGGCATGGCCATGACCGAGAAACAGGGCGGCACCGATGTGCGGGCCAACACCACCAAGGCGTATCCGGTCGGTGCCAGTGGGCCGGGCCAGGCCTATGAGTTGGTGGGCCATAAATGGTTTTGTTCTGCGCCGATGTGCGATGCCTTCCTCACGCTGGCGCAGACGGACAAGGGATTGACCTGTTTCCTGTTGCCGCGCCACCGCCCGGATGACACGCGCAATCAGTTCTACATCCAGCGGCTGAAAAACAAACTCGGCAACAGCTCCAACGCCTCCAGCGAAGTGGAATTCCGGGGTGCGCTGGCGTGGATGGTGGGTGAAGAAGGGCGGGGCGTTGCGACCATCATCGAAATGGTCGCCATGACCCGGTTCGATTGCA
Organism: Pseudomonas sp. IT-P253; assembly: GCF_949768125.1. NCBI lineage: Bacteria > Pseudomonadati > Pseudomonadota > Gammaproteobacteria > Pseudomonadales > Pseudomonadaceae > Pseudomonas > Pseudomonas sp. IT-P253. Next base: position 134,767 of record NZ_CATKPT010000084.1, read on the forward strand.
TGGTCGGTTCCAGCGCGCTGATGCGTCAGGCGTTGACCCAGGCCAGCCATCACTGCGCCCACCGCCGCGTCAGCGGCAAGCTGCTCAGCGAACAACCGTTGATGCAGAACGTACTGGCCGACCTTGCCCTGGAAAGCGAAGCCGCCCTGGCCTTGAGCCTGCGCATGGGCCGGGCGCTGGATCATCTTGACGACACGCAGGAAGCGAAATTCGCACGACTGGTGACGGCCGTGGGCAAGTATTGGATCTGCAAGCGCGCCCCCGCGATGATCAACGAAGCCGCCGAGTGCATGGGCGGTGCCGGCTATGTCGAAGAAAGCATCCTGCCGCGTTTGTACCGCGAGGCGCCGGTCAATTCGACGTGGGAAGGCTCCGGCAACGTGCAATGCCTTGATGTTCTGCGAGCCTTGTCGAAAGAGCCGGGGGTGCTGGACGCGCTGTTCACTGAGTTGGGTGACGGCCAAGGCGACAAACGGCTGGCCGCGCACATCAGTCAATTGCAGGCGGCCTTCAAAGACACTGGCGACAGTCAATACCGCGCCCGGCAGCTGACCGAAGACATCGCCTTGGCGCTTCAGGCCAAGCTATTGCTGGAGGCGGGTAATGCCGCGGTCAGTGACGCCTTCATTGCCAGTCGTCTCGGCTCGGCAGGTCGAGTGTTTGGTGCGTTGCCGCGAGGGCTGGAGGTGGAAGCGATTGTCGCGCGGTCCACCCCGCAGGGCTTCTGAGCACGTTTGTATGATCCACATTGATCCAATGTGGGAGCGAGCCTGCTCGCGAAAGCGGTCGGTCAGTCACATCGATGTTAGAGGTGGCGCCGCCTTCGCGAGCAGGCTCGCTCCCACAGGGTTCCCGTGAAGCGACGATGCAGGCAAGATGAAGGTCTGCAAGTCAGAACACAGGATGCTGATCGTGACCGAAGCTTTTATTATCGTTCAAACCGCCGAGCAAGCCGTGGACCGGCTTGCACTCCTGCACAATCGTGCAACCACCGCGCTGAACCAGGCGCTCAAGCGTTACCTCAAGGATCGTATTGAGCCGGACGCCGAACAGCGCGCGATGTTCCGTTATCCTGAACTGCGTCTGACCTACCATTGCCAGGGCGAAGTCCCACAGACCACACGTGCCTACGCCAAGGTTCAGTTGCCCGGGACCTACAGCGTCACCGTCACCCATCCCGCCGCCTTCCGTAAATACCTGCTGGAACAGCTGGTGCCGTTGATGCATGACTTCACCGTGACGGTCGAAGTGGGCATCAGCCAGCAGAACATTCCTTATCCATACGTGGTTGAACAGGGTGAAGAGCTGGCCGGCTCTGGCGTGACCGCTGCCGTGCTGGCACGGGTGTTCCCGAGTACCGACCTGTCGGCCGCCACCGATGGCATTGCCGATGGTTTGTACGATTGGGAAAACACCGATCCGCTGCCGCTGGCGTTGTTCGATGCGGCACGGGTGGACTTCTCGCTGCGCCGACTGGTGCATTACACCGGCAGCGACTGGCGCCATGTACAGCCGTGGATTCTGCTGACCAACTACCACCGTTATGTCGACCAGTTCATCGTCCATGGCCTGGAGCAGTTGCGCAGTGATCCGCGTTTTGTGCGGATGGTGTTGCCGGGCAACGTGATCATCGAAAAGAGCATGGATCACGGCGAAGCCTCGGCGATTGCCGCAGGCGTGGTCTGGCACCGCTACCAAATGCCGGCCTACCACCTGATTGCCAGCGACGGCCATGGCGTGACCCTGGTGAACATCGGTGTCGGCCCGTCCAACGCCAAGAACATCACTGACCATTTGGCGGTGCTGCGCCCACATTGCTGGCTGATGATTGGCCACTGCGGTGGCTTGCGTCAGTCGCAGACCATTGGCGACTACGTGTTGGCTCACGCCTACATGCGCCGCGACGGGATTCTCGACCGGGTCGTGCCGCCGAACATTCCGATTCCAGCCCTGGCCGAAGTGCAGATGGCGTTGCAGCAAGCGGCGGCCAATATCACCGGCGAGAAGGGCGATCAGCTGAAGAAGCGCCTGCGCACCGGCACCGTGCTGACCTACGACGACCGTAACTGGGAGTTGCGTTGGGCTCAGGAACGTCCGTTGATCAACTTGTCCCGCGCCGTCGCAGTGGATATGGAAAGCGGCACCATCGCAGCGCAAGGTTATCGCTTGCGCGTGCCTTACGGCACGCTGCTCTGTGTCTCGGACAAACCCTTGCACAGCGAAATCAAGCTGCCGGGCTCGGCCAACGCCTTCTATGAGCGCGCGGTCAGCCAGCACTTGAAGATCGGTATCGAGGCGGTGGATTTGTTGCGCACCGAACTCAACTCGCTGCACTCGCGCAAATTGCGCAGCTTCGACGAGCCGCCGTTCCGCTGATAGATGTCATGGTCATTTGGCGGTCGGGGCACTAGCATTAGCAGCCCTGACCGTTAGATGTTCTTTTCCCATGTCCCGTCCTCAACGTCCCGTTTCCCGCCGCCCTGGCGTGAAGCCTGCGCCATCGTCCTCAGCCCCGCGCCGTGTCGCCAAAGCGCCGCCGGCCGAGCCGAAGCTGATTCTGTTCAACAAACCGTTCGATGTGCTGACGCAATTCAGCGATGGCGAAGGGCGGGCGACGCTCAAGGACTATATCGAGATTCCGGGGATTTACCCGGCAGGACGGCTGGACCGTGACAGCGAAGGTTTGTTGCTGTTGACCAACGACGGTCAGCTTCAAGCGCGGATCGCCGACCCGAAGCACAAACTGGCCAAGACCTATTGGGTGCAGGTGGAAGGCGAGCCGAGCGCCGAGCAGTTGCAGCGCTTGCGCGATGGTGTCGAGCTGAACGACGGCATGACCTTGCCTGCCGAAGCACGGCAGCTGGACGAACCTGAATTGTGGCCACGCAACCCGCCGGTGCGCTTTCGCAAAAGCGTGCCGACCCATTGGCTGGAGCTGGTGATTCGCGAGGGACGCAACCGTCAGGTGCGACGCATGACTGCTGCGGTCGGCTTGCCGACGCTGCGGCTGGTGCGGGTCAGAATCGGCGACTGGTCGATCGAAGGGCTCGATCAGGGCCAGTGGAAGGAAGTCCCGGCGCGTTTATGAGCCGTTTTCGATGTACGCGATCACCACACTTTTGACGACGAACGCGAAAATCCCCAGGCCCAGCACGAAGAACAGAATGAGCGTGCCGAACTTGCCGGCCTTGGACTTCTTCGCCAGGTCCCAGACGATGAAACCCATGAAAATGATCAGGATGGTGACCAGGCCGGTCATCATCCACTCTTCAAATACTGCAGGATCCATCGAACATCTCCAGCGCGGGCGGGGCTAAAAAGGGCGGGGCGAGTATACGCCATGGGGGAATGGCGGGGCATTGACCTGCGTCGGTGTGCCTGTAGCAGCTGGCGAAGCCTGCGTTCGGCTGCGCAGCAGTCGTAAAATCAGACGTCGCGGTTTTTCAGGTAAACCGTGGATACAGCATTTACGACTGCTGTGCAGCCGAACGCAGGCTTCGCCAGCTGCTACAAGGGCTCAGCTGCGCAGGTGAGTTAGGGGTAACTCGGTGCTGTTGAGCACCTGGTTCAACACAAAACTCGAGCGCACGCTCGTCACTCCTTCAATCCGGGTCAAATGCCCCAGCAGCAGTTTTTGATAGTGGTCCATGTCCGGCACGACAACCTTGAGCTGATAGTCAGCATCCATCCCGGTCACCAAACTGCACTCCAGCACTTGCGGCAGCGTGCGAATGGCCGCTTCAAAGTTCTCGAACCGCTCCGGCGTGTGTCGGTCCATGCCGATCAGTACGTAAGCCGTCAGGCTCAACCCAAGCATTTTTCGGTCCAGCAAGGCGACCTGACGGGTGATGTAGCCGTCATCTTCCAATTGCTTGACCCGCCGCGAGCACGGCGAGGGGGACAGGCCGATGCGTTCGGCCAGCTCCTGGTTGGAGATGCGCGCGTCACGCTGCAATTCCGCCAAAATGCTCAGGTCGTATCGGTCGAGTTTGCTCATCAATCAGGCCTTTGTCATAACTATTGCGGAAGATTATCTATCCAGGGTTAAAAATTGCGCAAGTGATGTTTATTTGAGCAATATTCGCAATCCTCTGCCGGTGCCGCGAGCCTATTCTTATCACCAGAATCACTGCTCGGACAAACAGTCCAAAGCGGCTCGCCCAATCAGGCCAGCTGCGGTCGCCACTCCCCACAGGGGATGAGCCGGCCCCCGAGCTACACACTGTCCAGAAGACGGCGTGAGGTGAGCCGACGTCATAAGCGTCGAGCACGGACGAAGTTCTCAAGGGGAGGCCGACGGGTCTCCCCTTTTTCTTGTCCTTGAATTTCTCGCCCATCCTCAATAAATAAGTTTCGCGACTGATAACCTGTTGCAGAACCGGCCTGCACTTTCCCAGTCTTACGTACAGGCCCTAACCCGCAGTGAGGAAAAGCATGAAGTCGCGCATCTGGCGTATGGCCGGTGTTGGTTTGTTGTGTGTAAGCATCACTGCTCAAGCGCTGGCCGATGAGCCGCAATACCGTGGGCCCGAGGGCGGGCAACACGGGTCGGATGGCCATCAGGGAAACAATCAGGGCCATGGCGGCAACAATCAGCCGCGCCCGCAAAATAATCAGCCTGCTCAAAACAATCAACCGCATGTGCAGAACAACGATGGCCATCGAGGTGAGAACAACCGTCAGTACGAGCACAACGGCCAGAATCAGAATGGGCAATACCGCGCGCCGCAGGAGTACAACAATCCGGTCCGGCCGCCACCACCGTCGCCGAGGCCACAGGCTAATGAATTGCCGATCCAGGGCCGGCCCGACACAGTGCGCCAGACCCAGCAACCGCAGCATGGCTACTATCAGGACGTTCCGCAGCGCAGCAATAATAATCCGCACTGGCAAAACGGTGGTCAGGGTTCACACCCCGATGATCACCGGTGGGAGGGGCGTCCGGAGGGGCATGGCAATGGCTGGGGCCCCGGCCCGCAGTATCGTCCAGGCCATGTAGTCGATCGCTTCCCGGACCGTGAGTTCCGCGTGCCTTATCGAGGTCAGGATTACTTCTACTCCGGCGGCTACTGGTATCGCCCGCAGGGCCCACGCTATGTAGTGGTGCAGCCGCCTCGCGGAATTCGTGTCAGCTATCTGCCCGACTACGCGCGTGAAGTGTGGATCGGCGGTGCGCTGTTGTTCCTGGCAGCAGGCTCGTATTACGCCTATCAGGAAAGCACTCAGGATTACGTCGTGGTTGAACCGCCGGTGCAACAGGCGCCGCAACCGACCAGCAATGGCTATGACGTGGAGGCTTATCCAGCCAACGGCCAGTCGCCCGAGCAGGTCAATCAGGATGGCTACGAGTGCTATCAATACGCGGTGCAGCAGAGTGGCTTTGATCCGCGAACGGCCACCTACCAACCGGACCCGTCGGTGGTGCAAGCCTACCGTCAGGCCCAGGGCAACTGCCTGAGCAGTCGCGGTTATCAGGTTTCTTTCTGAGCCTTGGCGGCCAGTACCGCTTCCCGCGGGTCGGCGTGCACCAGCACTTCGGCTTGCGGGTAGGCGGCGTGAATCGCATCGGCGGCTTGATCGCTGATGCCGTGAGCGACTGAGAGGGTCAGGTTGCCCGGTAACTCCAGATGCAATTGGACGAACCATCGGTTGCCGGAAATTCGCGTGCGCAGGTCATGCGCGCCCAAAACCCCAGGTACACCGCAAGCCAGTTCGAGCATGTTCTGGCTGACATCCGGCGGCAGTTCTTCATCCATGAGCACCGTAAAGCTTTCCCGGGCGATCTGAATCGCGCTCCACAGAATGTAGACCGCAATCGCCAGACCAAACCACGCATCCACCTGGCTCCAGCCAAACCCGGCCAATACCAGCGCCACGAGGATGCTGCCGTTGAGCAGCATGTCCGAGCGGTAGTGCAGCGAGTCCGCACGTACCGCGTTCGAGCCGGTCGCCTTGACCACCCGATGTTGCAACATCAGCAACGCCAGTGTCAGCACCAGGGAGAACACAATCACCCCAATGCTGATCCACGGCGCGCCCACGGGCTCCGGATGCTTCAACCGGTCAAACGCCTGCAAGGCAATCAACACCGCACTGCCACCAATGAACAGCGCCTGAGCCATGCCGGCCAGTGATTCGGCTTTGCCATGGCCGTAACGGTGATCGTCATCGGCAGGACGCAAGGCGTAATGCACCGCCAGCAAATTAAGCAGCGACGTCACGCCATCGAGTACCGAGTCAGTCAACCCGGCGAGCATGCTCACCGAACCGCTCAACCACCAGGCGATGGCCTTGGCGACGATCAGCGTACACGCGACCGCCACCGAGGCACGGGTTGCCAGCCGCAGCAGGCGGGCGTGTTCGACGCTTGTGATCATAGGTACGGCTTTTCCTTTTAAGTGGCCCTAAATGCACGGATTACGCAGCAGGTTGCAAGCCGAACATAGCCAATTGCTGAGCACTGCCCTTGTGTTGGATCAAGCGCGGGTCATCCAGCGGGAAGTGACGGCCCAGTTCTGTGTCGAGAATAGTCTGCAACTTCTGAGTGTCGACCTTGCCGTCGGCACCGATGGCATCCTTGAGTTTTTCCGGGGCTACCTGGGCGGTCTTGCCCGGTTCGAAATAAATCGCACCGGTGGTGAAGTCCACGGCAAACGCGATCAGGCCAGGGACGATATAGAACAGCAGGCCCACGGCATCGAGGGCGGCGATGGCCGGGTCGATCTTGCCGTCAATCTGACCGCGGCGATCCGGGTAGAAGATCGATCCGCAGGCGGTCACTTGGGTCAGCAGGGTCGCCACCAATACACCGCCAATCAGGCGAAAGGGAACACGCATATGAAATCTCCTGAGTCATGTAGAAAACGAAGCGTCGTCGATATGAATTAGGACAGCAACGAGCGACAAGCCGTTCGCCGTTATACTCGCGCCTCTGTTTGGGAGCCAGCATGATTTCTTTGCCGATTGATGAAGTTTTACCCGCTTTGCGTGAAGCCTTGGCTACACGCCACGAAGCCGTGCTCGAAGCACCGCCCGGTGCCGGTAAAACCACCCGAGTGCCCTTGGCCTTGCTCAATGAGCCGTGGCTGGCGGGACAAACCATCCTGATGCTCGAACCGCGCCGGTTGGCAGCGCGGGCGGCGGCGGACCGTTTGGCCAGTGAACTGGGCGAGAAGGTCGGTGAAACCGTCGGTTATCGCATTCGCCTCGACAGCAAAGTCGGGCCCAAAACACGTATCGAAGTGGTCACCGAAGGTATCCTCACCCGGCGCTTGCAAGATGACCCGGCGCTGGAAGGCGTCGGCCTGCTGATCTTCGACGAATTCCATGAGCGCAGTCTCGACGCTGACCTCGCGTTGGCCCTGAGTTTGAACGGCCGGGAGCTGTTCCGGGACGATCAACCGCTGAAAATCCTGTTGATGTCGGCAACCCTTGAAGGCGAACGCCTGGCCGGGTTGCTCGACGATGCGCCGATCCTGCGCAGTGAAGGGCGCATGTACCCAGTGCAAATGCGTTGGAGCCGACCGTTCCAGCCGGGTGAATTCATCGAGCCGCGCGTGGTGCAGACTGTTCTCGACGCCTTGAATGATGAAACCGGCAGCCTTCTGGTCTTTCTGCCGGGGCAGGCGGAAATCCGACGCGTTCATCAACAGCTGGCCGATGCGCTGGGCGAGCGCTCGCAGGTGTTGCTCTGCCCCTTGCATGGCGAACTGGACCTGGCCGCGCAGCGTGCGGCGATTGATCCTGCGCCTGCGGGCAAGCGCAAAGTGGTACTGGCGACCAACATCGCCGAGACCAGCCTGACCATCGACGGTGTGCGCGTGGTGATTGATGCCGGGTTGGCGCGAGTCCCGCGTTTCGATCCGGGCAGCGGCATGACCCGGCTCGACACCCAGCGCATCTCCCGTGCCAGCGCGACACAGCGCGCCGGCCGGGCCGGGCGTCTGGAACCGGGCGTGTGCTATCGCTTGTGGTCGCAGGATCAGCACGAGCAACTGGCGGCTTACGCCAGTGCGGAAATTCTTTCGGCGGACCTTGCCGGCCTGGCGTTGCAACTCGGGCGCTGGGGCGTGGCGCCGGGGCAGTTAGTGTGGCTCGACATTCCGCCAGCGGCGGCGTATGCACAGGCTCAGGATTTGCTCGATCGTCTGGGCGCCCTGGACGGCGAAGCGCTGACCCGTCACGGCCAGGCCATGGCCGAACTGCCGGCGCATCCACGCATCGCCCATTTGCTGTTACGCGGGCAGGCACTTGGCCTGGCAGACATGGCCTGCGACGTCGCGGCATTACTGGGGGAGCGAGATATTTTGCGCGGTGCCGGGGCTGACTTGCACAGTCGACTGGTGTTGTTGTCCGGCGAAGAGCGCGCTGCACGTGGCGCTCAGGGCGGCGTGCAACGGGCCCGGCAACTGGCGCGACAGTATCGCGGTTATCTGCGCGGCAAAGCGTCGGAGCCCGTCAGCGATCCGGATCATCCGCGTTGGCTCGGCGCGCTGCTGGCGCTGGCCTATCCGGACCGTGTTGCCCAACAACGTCGGGCCGGTGGCGCAGAGTATCGCCTGGCCAACGGTCGCGCAGCGCTGTTCGCTGACGCCGACAGTCTGATGAAACAACCGTGGCTGGTGATCGCCGACCTCGGCAGCCGTCAGGGCCAGCGTGAGGAACGGATTTATCTGGCGGCGGATTTCGATCCGGCGTTGTTTGATTCCGTGCTGTCGGAGCAAGTGCGGTGCGTCGATCAACTGGATTGGGATGAGCGCGAAGGTGTGTTGCGCGCCGAGCGTCAGCGCAAGGTGGGCGAGTTGATCCTCAGTCGCGAACCGCTGACCGGCCTCGATGAAACGGCTCGCAGCCAGGCGCTGGTGAATCTGGTGCGACGCAAGGGGCTGGAACTGTTGCCGTGGACGCCGGAGCTGCGTCAGTGGCAAGCGCGAGTCGCGTTGTTGCGGCAGTTGGACCTCAACAGCAAACATGAAAGTGAATGGCCGGATGTCAGCGACGCCGCGCTGCTTAAACGCCTCGAGCACTGGCTGATGCCGTACCTGGGGAAAGTCTCGCGACTCAGTCACTTCGCCAATCTGGACCTTTCGAGCATCGTCCATAACTTGTTGCCATGGCCGCTGCCGCAACGGCTCGACGAGCTGGCGCCGCATCATTTGAGTGTGCCGTCGGGTTCTTCGATTCGTCTGGATTACAGTGAGCAACCGCCGATTCTGGCGGTGCGTTTGCAAGAGTTGTTCGGCCTGGCCGAGACGCCGAGGATTGCCGGCGGCCGCCAGGTGGTGAAGTTGCACCTGCTGTCCCCGGCGCGGCGGCCGGTGCAGGTGACCCAGGACCTGGCAAACTTCTGGCGCAGCACTTACGCCGAAGTGAAGAAGGATTTGAAAGGACGCTATCCCAAGCATTACTGGCCGGATGATCCGCTGGTGGCCGAAGCCACCGCGCGGATCAGACCCCGCAAATAACCCGGGCTCCCTGTAGGAGCGAGCAGGCTCGCTCCTACAAGGGCTTGGCGGTGAGCTGCTCTCTGCAGTAATCAGCAAACAACTGCGCCGGTTTGGTCAGTTGCCCGCGTTTGAGCCACGCGGCCACCAGCCCTGAGCCGGTGACGTCTTCGACGATGTCCACGCACACCACTTTCTGGCCGTCGTAGGTGCATTCCGAATGTGGCCGGGTGACCAGGATCGAAAAGCCGAACCCTTGCCCGACCATCCCCCGCACCATTTCGATCGACGGCGAACTGAAGGCGATGTGCGGCGTCAGGCCGAGTTCTTCGAACAGGCTGACGAAGTAGGTCCGGCTCGGTTGTACGTCCAGCAAAATCATCGGCTCCAGGCACAGGTCACGCAGCGACACCTGCTTGAGCTGGGCAAAGCGGTGGTCCGCCGGCAGTAACGCGTAAGGCCGTTGCGCCGGCATCAGCGGTTCGGTCTGGATGGTGGCGTCGAGGTCGTGCTCATACAGGATCGCCAGGTCGAAGGTGCCCGAGGTCAGGCCTTGCACCAGCTCTTGCTGCTCGCCGTCGCGGATGCGGATTTTCACCCCCGGGTACAGCGCCGAGAACCCGGCAATCAACTGTGGCAAGTACAAGGGGGCAACCGTTTCGAAGCAACCGATATCGATTTGCCCGGACACCACGTCGTTGTCGGCCAGGGCGTTCTGTTCGAATTCCTTGGCCATGCGCAGCAGTTCCTGGGCCTTGCGGTAGAAGCGCGCGCCGCTAGGGGTCAGGGACACGCCCTGGGCGTGGTGACGGATCAGCAGCTGTACGCCGAAGCTGTCTTCCAGGCCTTTGATCGCTGTGGAGATCGCCGGCTGGGCGATGTACAGCTTGCGCGAAGCCTCGGCGACGCTGCCGCATTCGACGGTGGTGATGAAGTACTTCAGTTGACGCAGGTTGTAGGCAGCCACGGCAAACCTCGGGGTGGATGGAGTCGACATCCAGGCAATTTTTGCGCCGACGGCATCCGTTCTGACGACGGTGTTGTTAGGCCTGAACAATAACTACATACCGCGCAACCGGGGAGATTGGTTGCCCAGTTTTTTCATGGTCTGCGAAGACATTTTTACTATTTTTCCTGGACTCGGGCCTGGGCCACCATCCAATTCACAAGAAAAGCCCATGGAGCATCTGAACGTGTTCGAGCTTACATACTGGCAAAACAAGGCCGCTGCACAGCCGTTTCCAGATCAGGCACTGATCGACGGCAAACCCCGTTCGGCGCAGTCGGGACAGACCTTCGCCGTGATCAACCCCGCCACCGGCCAGTGTCTGGCTAACGTGGCCGCTTGCGGTGATGAAGACGTGAACGCGGCTGTGCGCAGTGCGCGGCAAGTGTTCGAGGCTGGAACCTGGGCGGCGCGTTCGCCGGGTGAGCGTAAGCAAGTGCTGTTGCGCCTGGCTGATCTGATCATGGATCACCGCGAAGAACTGGCATTGCTTGATTCGCTGAACATGGGCAAACCGGTGATGGATGCCTACAACATCGACGTGCCGGGCGCTGCCGGAGTGTTTCGCTGGTACGCCGAAAGCCTCGACAAACTCTACGACCAGATTGCCCCCAGCGCGCAGAACGTACTGGCGACCATCACCCGCGAAGCGCTCGGTGTGGTGGCGGCGGTGGTGCCATGGAATTTCCCGCTGGACATGGCGGCGTGGAAACTCGCCCCGGCCTTGGCTGCCGGTAACTCGGTGATCCTCAAACCCGCCGAGCAATCACCGTTTTCCGCGCTGCGTCTGGCCGAGCTGGCGCTGGAAGCCGGCCTGCCGCCAGGCGTGCTGAACGTAGTGCCGGGTCTCGGTGAGCAGACCGGCAAAGCCCTTGGTTTGCACCCGGACGTCGATTGCCTGGTCTTCACCGGCTCCACCGAAGTCGGCAAATACTTCATGCAGTATTCCGCGCAATCGAACCTCAAACAGGTGTGGCTGGAATGCGGCGGCAAGAGTGCGAATCTGGTGTTCGCCGATTGTCAGGACCTTGATCTGGCCGCCGAGAAAGCGGCGTTCGGGATCTTCTTCAATCAGGGTGAAGTCTGCTCGGCCAACTCGCGTTTGCTGGTGGAGCGTTCGATTCATGATGAATTCGTCGAACGCCTCAAGGTGCAGGCTGAACGCTGGCAGCCGGGTGATCCGCTGGACCCGTCGAGCAACGCCGGGGCGATTGTCGACAGCCGCCAGACTGCGCGCATCATGAAGTTCATCGAGCAGGCCGCACGCTTGGGCGCGACCAAGGTATGTGGTGGCCGGCAATCGATCTTCAACGGCTCCGATAACTTCATTCAGCCAACGATATTTACCGGTGTGAGCCCGGACATGCCGCTGTTTCGCGACGAAGTATTCGGCCCGGTGTTGGCCATCACAGCCTTCGATGACGAGGCACATGCCTTGCAACTGGCCAACGACAGCGTCTACGGCCTGGCCGCTTCGCTGTGGACCAATGACCTCAATCGGGCCCATCGCGTGGCGCGACAATTGCGAGCGGGCACCGTGTCGGTCAACAGCGTCGATGCACTCGATGTGACCGTACCTTTTGGCGGTGGCAAGCAGTCCGGATTCGGCCGCGACTTGTCGCTGCACTCTTTCGATAAATACACTCAGTTGAAGACCACCTGGTTTCAATTGCGCTAATAACAAAAAAACGGAGAACTGGCGATGACCACACCACGTGAAACCCGCGACTACCAGGCCGCCGATGCTGCGCACCACATCCACGCATTCGTCGATCAAAAGGCACTCAACGACGAAGGGCCGCGCGTGATGGTCCGTGGCGAGCGCCTGCACCTGTGGGACAACGATGGTCGGCGTTACCTCGACGGCATGTCCGGGCTGTGGTGCACAAACCTCGGTTACGGCCGCAAGGACCTGGCGGCGGCCGCGACTAAACAGCTTGAGCAGTTGCCTTACTACAACATGTTTTTCCACACCACCCACCCGCAGGTGATCGAGCTGTCGGAGCTGTTGTTCAGCCTGCTGCCGGGACACTACAGCCACGCGATCTACACCAACTCGGGCTCGGAAGCCAACGAAGTGCTGATCCGTACCGTGCGCCGTTACTGGACGATCCTCGGCAAGCCCGAGAAGAAAATCATGATCGGTCGCTGGAACGGTTACCACGGCTCGACCCTGGCCGCGACGGCGCTCGGAGGCATGAAGTTCATGCACGAAATGGGCGGCATGATTCCGGACATCGAACACATCGATGAGCCGTACTTTTTTGCCCACGAAGGCAATCTGACCCCGGCCGAGTTTGGGCTGCGGGCGGCGCAGCAACTGGAAGCGAAGATTCTCGAGCTCGGCGCGGACAAGGTCGCCGGCTTTATCGCCGAACCGTTCCAGGGCGCGGGCGGGATGATCTTTCCGCCAGAAAGCTACTGGCCGGAAATTCAGCGGATCTGCCGCAAGTACGATGTGCTGCTGTGCGCCGATGAAGTGATCGGCGGCTTCGGTCGAACCGGCGAATGGTTCGCCCACGAGCACTTCGGTTTCGAGCCGGACACGCTGTCCATCGCCAAGGGTTTGACCTCGGGTTACATCCCCATGGGCGGACTGATCCTGTCGAAAAAAATGGCCCAGGTACTGGTGGAGCAGGGCGGGGTGTTTGCCCATGGGTTGACCTATTCCGGGCACCCGGTGGCGGCGGCGGTGGCCATCGCCAACCTCAAGGCGTTGCGCGATGAGGGGGTGGTGACGCGGGTCAAGGATGACATCGGGCCGTACCTGCAACAGTGCTTGCGCGAGGTGTTCGGCAATCACCCGTTGGTGGGGGATATTCAAGGCGTCGGCATGGTCGCGGCACTGCAATTGGCGGAGGACAAAACCAGCCGCAAGCGCTTTGCCAACGAAAACGATATTGCCTGGCGATGCCGCACGATTGGCTTTGAGGAAGGGGTGATCATTCGCTCGACGCTAGGGCGAATGATCATGGCACCGGCATTGATTGCCAGTCGTGAAGAGGTTGATGAACTGGTGGGGAAGACCCTGAAAGCAGTTGATCGTACGGCGCAGGAATACGGCCGGCTCTGAGATTGCCGGAAGGTCCTGCGGACCTTATCGCGAGCAAGCTCGCTCCCACAGGGGTTCTGTGTCGAACATAGATCCAATGTGGGAGCGAGCCTGCTCGCGAATGCTATGGCCCATTCACCACACTTCCCACCTTTTGCACCCACCCCGTGCGCCCCTGCCAATACCGCCCTTTCCCAGTGCGCGCTACCGCGTTTTTTCTTCGCTCCCAGCGACATATTTCCTAATTTTCCTAATCCCGGGCTTGGGCCAACATCGACTTCGCCAGTCAGCCAAACGATGACCACCGAAGGGTCCATTCAGAGACCACAGGTAGCATCTGCTTCAAGGCCACTGACCGTACTGCCCATTACAAAACTAAATCAACAGCTTTGGGAGTGCTCCATGAAAAAGTCCTTGTTTACCCGCTTCGCTCATCCACTGGCGTTCACCGCCATCGCCGCGACGGTCGCCACCAGCGCCCAGGCCGGCACCTTGTCCATCGGTCACACCACATGGGTGGGCTACGGCACGCTCTATCTGGCTCAGGATCTGGGCTACTTCAAGGAAAACGGCTTGACCGTCGAATTGCCCGTCGTCGAAGAGGCCTCGATGTATATGGCCGCCCAGGCGTCTGGAGAATTGTCGGGCTCGGCGTCGACCATCGACGAAGTGCTCAAGTACCGTCCGCAATTTTGCTTCAAGGCAGTCGCCGCACTTGATGACAGCCATGGTGGCGACGGTGTGCTCGTGGGCAAGGACGTTAAGAGTCTGCAAGAGCTGAAGGGCCAGGCGGTGGCGGTAAACGAAGGGTCGACCTCGCAGTTCTGGTTATCGTATCTGCTGAAAAAGCACGGCATGAAAATGAGCGACATCACCGTGCAAAACATGACGGCTGACGACGCGGCTACCGCGTTTATCGCCGGTCGCGTGCCGGCCGCCGTGACCTGGGAACCGCACCTGTCGATGGTTCGCAGCAAGAATCAAGGCAAGGTCTTGATTGACAGCAGCAGCACGCCGGGGGTGATTGTCGACGTGGTGGCGCTCAACTGTTCAGTCATCGAAAAGCAGCCAGAAGACGTCAAGGCGTTGGTCGCCGGTCTGTACAAAGCAGTGAAATACACCCAGGAGCATCCGCAAGAGGCCTACAAAATAATGGCCAAGGGCGTCGGTGGTTACCTCGCCGATCCGAAGGAACTGGCCGCCGCCGCGCAAGGCGTGCGCTTCTACGATCAAGCCATGAGCGAAAAACTCCTGGGCTCGCCAGGCAAGCCGGGCGATAGCGAACCGCTGATCAAACTGGCCAACGAGACCGCCAGTGAGTTGCAGGGCAAGCCCTACAACGTCAGCAATGACGACCTGATCGACAACCGTTTCGTCAGCCCGCTCTAGGAGGTTCGCATGTTCAAGCGCAATTCATGGCTGAGCCGCTGTATGACGCCCAAGACCGGCTTGCCCGTACAGGTCATCTGGAGCGCGAGTGGCCTGGCCTGGGTTCTATTGATCGGCTTGTGGGCAGGGTTGTCCTATGGCGGCGTGGTGCCGGGCATGTTCCTGCCGACACCGGGGGCGGTGGTCGAGGCCGCCGTGCGCCTGGGTCGCGACGGCACACTCGGTCAACACGTGTGGGCCAGCGTCGAAGTGGTGATGGTCGGCTTCATCGTCTCGTCCCTGGTGGCGGTGCCGTTGGGGTTGCTGATGGGCAGCTTCCGTATCGTCCAGGCCTTCCTTGAACCGATGGTCAATTTCATCCGTTACCTGCCGGTGACCTCGTTCGTGCCGCTGTTCATTCTGTGGATCGGCATCGGCCTGGAACAACGGGTCTCGGTGATCATCTTCGGGGTGTTTTTCCAGCAACTGGTGATGATCGCGGACGTGTCCAAAGGCATTTCCAAAGACCTGATCAACGCGTCCTACACCCTGGGCTCGAACCGCCGCGATGCGGTGTTGCATGTGATCGCTCCGGCGTCGTTGCCGGGTGTGCTCGACACCTTGCGCGTGACCATGGGCTGGGCCTGGACGTACCTGGTCGTCGCCGAGCTGGTCGCGGCCTCCAGTGGTCTGGGTTACCTGAGCCTTAAAGCCATGCGCGGCTTTCAAGTGGATGTGATCTTTCTGGCAATCGCGATTATCGGCCTGTTGGGCCTGGTCACCGATCAACTGTTCCGTTTCCTACGTCTGAGGATCGCCGCATGGGCTCAGTAACCGCCGTCAACCCTCGTTTCGTCACGCCCCAGGCTGCCCCGGCGCAGGCCGCGCCTCGACTGCAAGTGGACAAGGTCAGTCTGCGTTACCAGAAGCCCGACGGTGGAATGTTCACCGCGCTGGAGCAAGTCTCGTTCGAAGTGCCGGATCAGCAATTTGCTGTGCTGGTCGGGCCATCGGGCTGCGGCAAGTCGAGCTTGCTGTACCTCACTGCCGGTCTGAATGAACCCACGGAAGGCGAGATTTACGTGGGCGGTCAGCAAGTGCAGGGGCCGGGCGCGGATCGCGGCATGGTGTTCCAGAGCTATACGCTGTTCCCGTGGCTGACCGTGCGGCAGAACGTCGAATTCGGCCTCAAGCGTCGCGGCATGGCATCCGCCGAGCGCAAGGAGATCGTCGACTATTACGTCAATGAAGTGGGCCTGACGGGATTCGCCGACAACTACGCCAAGCAGCTGTCCGGCGGCATGATGCAGCGTGTCGCCATTGCTCGGGCGTTGGCCAACGACCCGCAAATTTTGCTCATGGATGAACCCTTCGGCGCGCTGGACAGCCAGACTCGCCTGCAAATGCAGCAACTGTTGTTGCGGGTTTGGGGCAACAGCAAGAAGACCGTGCTGTTCGTGACCCACGATATCGACGAGGCGATTCTGTTGGGCGACCGGGTCTACGTCATGGGCGCGCGGCCGGGTCGGATCAAGCAAATTCTGGACGTGCCGATCGAACGCCCACGGACCCTGGACATGGTCATGGAGCGCTCGTTCATCGACATGAAGCGCAAGATCTTCGGGTTGCTGCATGACGAGCTGGAAGAGGAGCATTGAGTCTGATGCCAGTCGAGCACAATCCCTGTAGGAGCGAGCTTGCTCGCAAAAAGCGGTGGGTCAACATTGATTTCGCCTGACACGACGCCTTCGCGAGCAAGCTCGCTCCTACAGGTCTTGCGTTGAGCCGGGGTTAAGGCGCAGCCGGCAAGAGGAAACGGGCGATCACCGGCAAGTGATCGGAGATCCGCAAGGTATCGTCCTGCCTCACCGTCGCCTCGACTCGTTTGATCCGCGGACTGTAGAACAGGTAGTCAACAGTCCGGTCCGGGCCGTTCAGGCCTGGATCGTTCGGGAAATGGGTCAGCCACTGCGCCCGGTCGACGCCGCTGGCTTCGCTGTTGGTGGGGATCATCGGGTATTTGTCCCACAGCACATGCAACGCGCTGTCGGCGGAGTAGGGCATGCGTTGCTCGGAAGGCAGGCGTTGATATTGCCCCAGCGGCAACAGATTGAAATCCCCCCCGATCAACCATGGCGTGCCGCGGCTTTCGTACTTGTCGAGTACTTTGGCCACGGCCGTCACCTGGTCTTGCAAGGAGTGGTCGGGTTCGGTGATGCGGTCCAGATGGGTGTTGAGCACCGCTATCTGGCCGCCATCGCTCAATGGCAGGTAACTCATCAACAGGGCGTTTTTCGGTTGGAACTGGCGACTGATGAAATTGGTCGGCAGGGTTGGCAATTGCTGGCGTTCAGCGTGTTCGATCTGGAAGCGGCTGAGGGTCGCCAGTTGCCGTCCAACGCTGCCGAAGATGTGCGGATCGGGGACGAAATCGGCTTTCCAGTCGAAGGTGTGAGCGCTGCACGGATACAGGTCCGCGACCCGTTCTTGAAGCAACTTGAGTTGATTCTGGTAATCGCTGGCCTTGGCGCCGTCATCGAGTTCCTGCAGCAGCACGAGGTCCGGTTGCTCGTCACGAATCACCCTAGCCACTTCATCGAGGCTGAAGGCCATGTCTTCGAGGGTCGGTTTTTCGTCGTCGCCGTGCGCCAGGTCGTTCCAGAAAACGTAGCGTTTACCTGCCAGGTATTGGACGTTCCACGTCATCACCTTCAGCGCCTGGCCAGGCACCAGCGTTGGCGCCTGCGCGTTGCAACTGACCGGCAACACTTCCTTGACGCGGGGGCGCCAGGTCAGGCTGTAGATCAACAGTGCAAACAGACCGAAAACAATCAGCAGGCCCAGCAGGGTGTAGCGCAGTAGACGGGTCATGGCTCGGCTTATAGCGTTACAAAAGATGGCCCCGAGCATAACCGAGCGTAAACGGCATGCCCATCAATTCGCCATGACACGGACCGTGTAGCAGCTGGCGAAGCCTGCGTTCGGCTGCGAAGCAGTCGTAAAATCAGTGTCCTCGGTGTATCAGGTAGACTGCATGCGTCGGATTTACGACTGCTTCGCAGCCGAACGCAGGCTTCGCCAGCTGCTACAAGGGGGGGCGCCAGTCAGAGCGGTCGATTAATTTTCCCGGGCGCGTTGTCAGTCAGAGCGGTCGATTAATTTTCCCGGGCGCCGTTGTCAGTCAGAGCGGTCGATCAATTTTCTCGGGCGCCTCGGCAATCAGCATGAACAAGCGGAACAGCACCACGCTGGTGAACAGTTGCAGGAAGCTGTGAGCGCTGTCGATCAGCAGCGAAAGCGCCGGGTTCTGCGGGTCGGGGTACACCGCCATGGTCGCGCCCTTGAGCAACCATAACGGCCCCATCACGCAAAGGAGGCACACCAGAATCCGCAGGAAATGGCCGCGGGTCAGGCGCATGCTTTCCTTCATCGCCGTCAGCGGGGCCAGGCCGCGCAGCACCAGCAGGTACTCGGCAAACGCCAGGGTCACCATCAGCCAGATGCCCGGCAGGAAATACAGCGACAGACCGATCAGGATCAGCACGGTATTGAGCGCTGTCAGCAGGGCGAAGCGCGGCCACAGGGTCGCGGACATCGCCAGCAGGTCGCGGATACGCGGCGATTCGCCACGGCTGCGCGCATCGAGAAACAGGATCAGCGCCGCGGTGTACAGCGGGTACACCAGCAGGCCGACAATCACGCTGTAACCGGGAAAACCTTCCGGGCCGGCCGTGTTGTCGACAATTTGTTGCAATAGCGCCTCAAGAATCACCAGCGGCAGGCACAGCTGCACGATCTGGCCCAGATTGCGCTTGAAGAAGTACAGAGAGTCACGCAGAACGTCGAACGGATTCATCAGTCGGTATCGCTGGTCATAAGCAGTGACACACTTTAACCGATGAAGTGCTGCCACAAGCAAACGTAAACGTTAGGTAAAGACCATTGAAACATCCTGTATTAGCCTCCATTACGAGTTTGCACCTTATTCACAGTGGATAAGGGCGATGAAATTCCCGGCAATCTACGAGGTCGCCATGAACAGCGAAGAACAAACCCTGATCGATGGACTGTTTTCCCGGCTGCAACAGGCCGAAGCGGAATCAGCCCCGCGCGACGCCCAGGCCGAGGCGCGGATCAAGGAACACCTGACTCGCCAACCCGCGGCGGGCTATTTCATGACCCAGGCGATTCTGGTTCAAGAGGCGGCCATCAAGAGCCTCGACGAACAGAACAAGCAATTGACCCAGCAAATCCAGCAGTTGCAGGCCGAACTGCAACAGGCCAGGGCTCAGGCGCCCGCTGCTGCGCCTGCCAGCGGCGGCTTTCTATCGAGCATCTTTGGGGGCGGTTCCCGCGATCCGCAGCCCGCACCGACGCAGAGCGCACCGCCATCGACTGGCGGCTGGCGCGAACCGGCGCGGCCGTCGTTCAATTCGCAACCGCCACAGCAGAACTTCGGTGCGGCGCCGCCTCAGCAGAACTATGGCGCAGCGCCGCCTCAGCAGAACTACGCACCACAACAACCTGTCGGCAGCGGATTCCTTGGCGGTGCACTGAAAACCGCCGCCGGTGTGGCGGGTGGCGTGATGCTGGCGCAAGGCATCAGCAGCCTGTTCCATCACAATCAGCAGCCGGAAGTGGTTGAAGTGATCAAGGAGGAACCGGCTCAGGTCACCGATCAGAGCAATGACAAAGGCTGGGGCAGTGATCAGCGCATGGCGGACAACAACACCAACGATCAGGGCGGTTTCGCCGATACCGACTACAACGATGACAGTTCATCGTTCTTCGGCGGCGATGACGACGATTCCTTCGTCTGACACGCCATTCGTCCGGAGCGCTGCGGCGCTTCGGGCTGATTATTCGCGGAACAATCCTTATGGCTGGCATACTGGGCAACTTTTCGGGCCTGGTGCCTGATCCTGCCTGCGCGTCTGTGCGCTCATGAGGATGTACGGTGAAAAAAATTGCAGTGTTCGCCGATGTTCAAAACCTCTATTACACCGTGCGCCAGGCCTATGGTTGCCACTTCAACTATGCCGCGTTGTGGGCTGACATCAGCAAACAGGGCAAGATCGTCGAGGCCTATGCCTATGCGATCGATCGTGGCGACAGCAAACAGCAGCAGTTCCAGCAGATCCTGCGCAATCTCGGTTTTACCGTGAAGCTCAAACCCTACATCCAGCGCAGCGACGGCTCGGCCAAGGGCGACTGGGATGTGGGCATCACCCTCGACATCATGGACGCTGCAGACCATGTCGACGAAGTGGTGCTGGCCTCCGGCGACGGTGATTTCGACATGCTGCTGGAGCGCATCATCAGCAAGCACGGCGTTCAAGCGGTGGCTTACGGCGTGCCGGGCCTGACGGCTAACTCGCTGATCCGCGCCGCCAGCCGCTATGTGCCAATCGAAGGCGCATTACTGCTCAAGAATTGATTTTTACGGAGTTGAAACCGGTTTGGAACGCATAGCAGTCATCGACTTTGAAACCACCGGGATCTCCCCGGGCACTGGCTGCCGGGCCACCGAAATTGCCGTGGTGATCCTCGAACAGGGGCGCATCGTCGATCGCTACCAAAGCCTGATGAATGCGGGCGTGCGCGTCCCGGCGTTCATCGAACAACTCACCGGCATCAGCAACGCCATGTTGCGCACTGCGCCATCGGCCGAACAGGTGATGAACGAAGTCAACGAATTCGTCGGCATCACGCCGCTGCTGGCCCATAACGCCGCGTTCGACCAGAAGTTCTGGGATTTTGAACTCGGGCTGATCAAACGCACCCGTTTGCAGAACTTTGCCTGCTCGTTGCTACTGGCCCGTCGGCTGATGCCCGCCGCACCGAACCACAAACTCGGCACCCTCACCACGTTCGCCAAACTGCCTCATACCGGCCAGGCTCACCGGGCCATGGCCGATGCCGAGATGGCCGCCAACCTGACGGCGCATCTCGCGCAGGAACTCCGGCACAAGCATGGGTTGCGGGAGTTGTCGCATGAGTTGTTGTGCAGCTTGCAGAAAGTGCCGGCGGCGAAGATCAATGAGCATCTCAAGCGCCATCGCGGGTTTTAGAGTTTAGCGGTGCTTGGACGGGACTCTTCGCGGGCAAGCCTCGCTCCTACAGGTACGATGAAATCCTGTAGGAGCGAGGCTTGCCCGCGAAGGTGTCATCCGCTTCACTATTTCCCTTCAAGCTGCCCCAACGGCACGCGCTTCTCGATGGCGCTCGACAACACGATTGACGTCTTGCTGAAGCCAAACTTGGCAATCCGGTTAATCAGCTCTTCCAGCTCCGGCATCGAGCCCACCGCCGCCTGCATGATTACGCACGGATCTCCGGTAACCCTGTGGCATTCGGTCAGTTGCGGGATTTTGATCAGGTCGTCGTAGGCCTTCTGATTGCCATGCTGATTCAGGCGCAGCTCGATGACGCACTGGATCGGCAGGCCGACCTTGGACAGGTCGACCTTCGCCTGGTAACCCGTGATCACGCCGCAGGCTTCGAGTTTGGCTACGCGCTCGGCGACGGCCGGGGCGGACAGGTTCACCTTGCGCGCCAGTTCGGCGTAGGACGCCCGACCATTTTCCAGCAGGGCGCTGAGCAGCATTCGGTCGTATTTATCCATCGTGGCTACCCTCAAATGACCTGGCTTTCGAAAGCACGGTTTATAGCGGTGATTCCCATGTTTTGAAAAGTGTACGGGCGGTTTAAACAGGTTTTGTAACTTATTTTTCGCTGTTGGCCTTTCTAGAATAGCTGTTCACTTGCCTTGCCTACGAGCTGCCCCATGCCTGGCCTACGTCGCTTTCCTTTGCCGTTGATCGCTGCCTTTTTCGCCTTGTACGTGATTTGGGGCTCGACCTACCTGGTGATTCGCATCGGCGTCGAGTACTGGCCGCCATTGCTGCTCGGGGGTATCCGGTTTGTGATTGCCGGTTCGTTGATGTACGCCTTCCTGCGCTGGCGCGGGGCGCCGGCACCGACATGGGCGCAGTGGAAAGCGGCGGGAATCATCGGGATTTTGCTGCTCAGTTGCGGCAACGGCGCGGTCAGCGTGGCTGAACACACCGGCGTGGCCTCGGGCGTGGCAGCATTGGCGGTGGCGACGGTGCCGCTGTTTACCTTGCTTTGCGGCTATTTCTGGGGCGCGCGTAATACCCGTCTCGAATGGGCCGGGATTGTGCTCGGGTTGATCGGTATTGCCATGTTGAATCTCGGATCAAACCTGCAGTCGAGTCCGCTGGGCGCTGTGTTGTTGGTGTTCGCGGCGGCGGCCTGGGCGTTCGGGTCGGTGTGGAGCAAGCACTTGCCGTTACCACAAGGCGCGATGGCCAGCGCCGTGGAGATGCTGGTGGGCGGCGTGGTGCTGTTGATCGGCAGCGCGGTCAGCGGTGAACACCTGGAAAGCCTGCCGCCCGTCGAAGGCTGGGCCGCGCTGGCGTACCTGATCTTTTTCGGTTCGATCATCGCGTTCAACGCCTACATGTACCTGTTGAAAAATGTGCGTCCGGCGGCGGCCACCAGTTACGCCTACGTCAACCCGGCGGTGGCGGTGTTGTTGGGGATTGTGTTTGTCGGCGAAACCATCGGTATCGAAGAAGCACTGGCGATGTTGGTGATTATCAGCGCCGTGGTGCTGATCGGATTGCCGCAGTGGCGTCGCGCTCCTGTTCAGGCCGCCGTAGCGGTGCCGACTGAAACCCGTGTGAATTAGGGTAAACTGCGCGCCATTGCACACTCGTTTTGCACAACCGCGCTGAATTTTCCTACGGTAATCCCATGACTTTCGCCACCCTTGGCCTGATCGAACCCTTGCTGCGCTCTCTCGAGACGCTCGGCTACCAGACCCCGACGCCGGTTCAGGCGCAAGCCATTCCGGCGGTGCTGGCCGGTCGCGACCTGATGGCTGCCGCCCAGACCGGCACCGGCAAGACCGCCGGTTTCGCGCTGCCGCTGCTGCAATTGCTGGCTATGGAAGGGCCGAAAGTCACCGCCAACTCGGTGCGCGCGCTGATCCTGGTGCCGACCCGCGAGCTGGCCGAACAGGTTCACGAAGCCGTGCGTCAGTACGCTGAGAACCTGCCGTTGAGTACGTATGCGGTGTACGGCGGCGTCAGCATCAACCCGCAAATGATGAAGCTGCGCAAAGGTGTCGACCTGTTGGTAGCGACGCCGGGCCGTTTGCTCGACCTGTTCCGACAGAACGCACTGAAATTCAACCAGCTGCAAACCCTGGTGCTGGACGAAGCCGATCGCATGCTCGATCTGGGCTTTTCCGAGGAGCTGGGAAACATTTACAAGGCGCTGCCGAAGAAACGTCAGACGTTGCTGTTCTCCGCGACCTTCTCCGATGCGATCCGCACCTTGGCCGGGCAAATGCTCAACGATCCCCTGAGCATCGAAGTCAGCCCGCGCAACGTCGCGGCCAACACGGTTAAACAGTGGGTGGTGACGGTCGACAAAAAGCGCAAGCCGGAGCTGTTCATCCATTTGTTGCGCAAGGGCAAGTGGAAACAGGTGCTGGTGTTCGCCAAGACCCGCAACGGCGTGGATGCGCTGGTGGAAAAGCTCCAGGGCCTGGGCATCAACGCCGACGGCATCCATGGCGACAAACCTCAAGCCACTCGTCAACGCGCACTGGACCGTTTCAAAGCCAGCGAAGTGCAGATTCTGGTTGCAACCGACGTCGCGGCCCGTGGCCTGGATATCGAAGATTTGCCGTTGGTGGTCAATTTCGACCTGCCGATCGTGGCTGAGGACTACATCCACCGCATCGGCCGTACCGGCCGTGCAGGTGCAACCGGGCAGGCTATTTCGCTGGTGTGCGCCGATGAAGTGAACTTGCTGTCGGCCATTGAGACGTTGACCCGTCAGACGTTGCCTCGCCAGATGGAACATGACTTCGAACCCGAGCACCGCGTGCCGGATACCGATGCCAGCGGTCAGGTGGTCAAGAAGCCGAAAAAACCGAAGAAGCCAAAGACCTCCAGTGGCGGCAAACGCAACCTGGGCAAGTGGGTTGAGAGCGGGGATGCTTCGGCGCCGGAACCTTCGATCAAGCCTGTGCGAAAAGTCCCGGTGTTTAATACCGGGCCGCGTAAGCGTAAGCCTTGATTCGCTGCGGCGTCTGTTAAGCCGCCTTCGCGAGCAGGCTCGCTCCCACACTGGATCTGTGTCGTTCACTAGTCCCCTGTGGGAGCGAGCCTGCTCGCGAAGGGCGCACCTCGGTCTTCAACCGTTGCGCTTCAACCACTCCACCATCCCCAACCCCGCCGCACGCCCACTGGCAAAACACGCCGTCAGCAAATAGCCCCCCGTCGGCGCTTCCCAATCCAGCATTTCCCCCGCGCAGAACACGCCCGGCAATTGCTTGAGCATCAATCGCTCATCCATCGACTCGAACATCACGCCACCGGCGCTGCTGATGGCTTCGTCCAGCGGGCGGGTTTTCACCAGCGTCAGGGGCAGTGCCTTGATTGCCTTGGCCAGCAGTGACGCGTCGGCAAAGCACTCGACCGGTGTCAGTTCTCGCAACAGCGCTGCTTTCACGCCGTCGAGCCCAAGCTGGTTGTGCAGGTGTTTGGACATGGAGCGCGAGCCGCGCGGTTTGCTCAGTGCCGCCTGAACTTTATCCACAGGCCGGCCAGGCAACAGGTCGAGGTAAATGGTCGCCGAGCCCTGTTGATTGATCGCTTCGCGGATCGGAGCCGACAGCGCGTAGATCAAACTCCCTTCAATCCCGGTGGCCGTGATCACACATTCTCCCAGCCGTGGCACGTCGTCGTTGAGGCCAATGGCGATATTTTTCAGCGGTGCACCGGCGAATTTACTAACCATCAACTCGCTCCAGGCCTGCACCTCGAAGCCGCAATTGCTCGGTTGCAGCGGCGCCAGTCCTACACCGCGTTGCTCCAGTGGCAGCATCCACGCGCCATCGGAACCCAGTCGCGACCAACTGCCACCGCCGAGGGCGAGCAAGGTCGCGTCAGGCTTGACGGTTTTTTCGCCTTCAGGGCTGTGGATCCGCAAATCGCCCTGGTCATCCCAGCCGATCCAGCGGTGGCGGGTGTGGATAACTACGCCATGGTCACGCAGCCGTTTGAGCCAGGCGCGCAGCAGGGGGGCGGCCTTCATGTCCGTAGGAAATACTCGGCCGGAGCTGCCGACAAAGGTTTCGATACCCAAGTCATGAATCCATTGGCACAACGCCTCGGCCCCAAAGCCCCGCAGCAGCGGCGCTATCTGCGGCGCACGCTCGGCGTAGCGTGAGAGAAATGCCGGGTAGGCTTCGGAATGAGTGATGTTCATGCCGCCGACACCGGCCAGCAGGAATTTTCGCCCCACCGAAGGCATGCCGTCGTACAAGTCGACGTTGATCCCGGCCTGGCTCAACACTTCCGCTGCCATCAAACCGGCGGGACCGCCACCGATAATGGCGACGTGAGGGGCGTGGGAGGAGGGCTGAGTCATGGTGTGCGCTGCGGTTTGGCGGAATAAGCCGGGCATTCTACCAGCCCGAAACATTGTAGGATCCAGGTCGCTTCAAATAGTTGATCAAAAAACAATCACCCCATTGCAGGCTATATGCAGCATGGCCTGTAGGACCTTTCGCTCAGGTTATCCACAGGCAGCTCCACAGGCATTGTGGGTAAAGCATCCACAGCTCAATGACACCCTGATGACTGCCAGACCCGTTGTGCGCTGTGATGCAGAATTCCATGACGGCGGGCCAAGGCCTTGCGGTCCTTGCTGTACCCGCCGCCAATCACCCCGACCACCGGAATGTCTCGCCCAAGGCAATGGCGCATCACACTTTCATCCCGGGCCGCGACGCCTTCGTCGGTCAGCTTCAAATAACCGAGCGCGTCATCCTTGTGCACATCGACGCCAGCGTCATACAGCACCAGATCCGGTTGATAGAGCGGCAGCAGATAGTTGAGTGCATCTTCCACGACCTTGAGGTAATCGGCATCGCCCATGCCCTTGGGCAATGGAATGTCCCAGTCACTTTCGGCCTTGCGTGCAGGAAAGTTCTTTTCGCAATGCAGGGAAACGGTCACCGCGTCCGGGGTATCGCGCAGAATTCGCGCAGTCCCGTCGCCTTGGTGCACGTCGCAATCGAAGATCAGCACCCGATTCACACGGCCACTTTCCAGCAGGAAATGGCTGATCACCGCCAAGTCGTTAAAGATGCAAAAACCTGCCGGATAGTCGTAGTGCGCGTGATGCGTGCCGCCGGCCAGGTGACAGGCCAGCCCGTGCTCCAGCGCTTGCTCGGCCGCCAATAACGAACCGCCGACCGCCCGCACCGTGCGACGGGCCAACGCTTCGCTCCAGGGCAAGCCGAGGCGCCGTTGATCTTCGCGGGACAACTCGCCACTCATATAACGTTCGATATAGGCAGCGTCATGTGCGAGGGCGAGAATCTGCGGCGGACAGAGTTCCGGGCGCAGCAGGTCGGCGTCGCGGGTCAGGCCGCTGTCCACCAGGTGATCGCGCAGCAGGCGAAATTTGTCCATGGGGAAGCGGTGATCCGCCGGGAACTCGGGACTGTAATCTTCGTGGTATATCAGCGGCAGTGGCATGACGATTTAATGTAGGAATGAAGGACGGATCCTACCAGCGTTGTAGACTGGCGGCATGCAAAGGAGGAGGAGACGATGGAGCCGATACTGCAACTCGAAAGTGCGAGACTGTTGTTGCGGCAGTGGCGCGATGAGGATTTGCCAGAGTTTGCGGCGATGTGCGCCGATCCACAGGTGATGCGATATTTTCCAGCGCCGTTGAGTCGATTGGAAAGCGCTTCGCTGATCGGACGGGTTCGTGGCCATTTTGCCGAGCACGGTTTCGGTTTCTGGGCGCTGGAGCGCAAGGACACTCGCGCCTTTATCGGTTTTACCGGGCTCGGCGTGGTCGGTTTCGACGCCCCCTTCACTCCGGCCGTCGAGATCGGCTGGCGCCTGGCCCGCGAGCATTGGGGGCTGGGTTATGCCAGTGAAGCAGCCTGGACCGCTCTGCGCTGCGGGTTTGACCGTTTGGCGCTGAATGAGATCGTGTCCTTCACTACCCAGACCAATACCCCCTCTGAAAAAGTCATGCAGGCGATTGGCATGCACCATGATTCAGCCGATGACTTTGAGCACCCGAGGCTCGCAGTCGATCATCCCCTGCGGCACCATGTGTTGTATCGCATCAGCCGTGAACAATGGCTGCAAACCTTGCATGGATAAGCGGGCACGGACGTTTACAATGGCGCCCATAGTGGCGCCCGGGCCGAAAACTGAATTGACCGCCGCAGCCAAGACTGCGCGGCATTGCGTTGTGTGAGGAGAGTCTGAATGAGCCAAGTATTGGATGATCTGGTCGAGCTGTTGACCCTGGAACCGATCGAAGAAAACCTGTTCCGTGGCCGTAGCCAAGACCTGGGCTTTCGTCAGTTGTTCGGCGGCCAAGTGATCGGCCAGTCCCTGTCGGCAGCCAGTCAGACAGTCGAGGAAACGCGCCATGTGCATTCAATGCACGGTTATTTCCTGCGCCCTGGCGATTCTGCTTTGCCGGTGGTTTATCAGGTTGATCGGGTGCGTGATGGCGGCAGTTTCAGCACGCGTCGGGTGACGGCGATCCAGAAGGGCAACCCGATTTTCACCTGCAGCGCGTCGTTCCAGTACGACGAAGAAGGCTTCCAGCATCAGAGCGAAATGCCGATTGTGGTCGGGCCGGAAAACCTGCCGTCGGAACTGGAGATTACCCAGCAGCGTGCGCACCTGATTCCGGAGCATATGCGCGAAAAGCTGCTGTGCCCCAAGCCCATCGAATTCCGGCCGATTACCGAGAAAGATCCCTATAACCCGCAGCCGTCCGATCCGATCAAGTACGTCTGGTTTCGCGCCGACGGTGCCCTGGCCGATTCACCTGCGCTGCATAAATACCTGCTGGCTTATGCCTCGGACTTCGGTTTGCTGACCACGTCGATGCAGCCGCATGGCAAATCGGTCTGGCAGAAAGACATGCAGGTCGCCAGCCTCGATCACGCGCTATGGTTCCACGCGGACCTGCGCGCCGACGATTGGTTGCTCTACGCGATGGACAGCCCGTGGGCCGGCAATTCTCGCGGATTCACCAGGGGCAGCGTGTTCAACCGCGCCGGGCAATTGGTGGCGTCGGTCACTCAGGAAGGCCTGATTCGTCATCGCAAGGATTGGGCATGAGCCTGGCCGAGGTGCGGCACTGGGTGTTCGACATGGACGGCACCCTGACGGTGGCCGTGCATGATTTCGCGGCGATTCGCGTGGCCTTGGCGATCCCGGCCGAACACGACATTCTGACTCACCTCGCCGCGTTGCCGGCCGATGAAGCCGCTGCGAAACATGCGTGGTTGCTGGAACACGAACGTGATTTGGCACTGGGTTCGAAACCGGCGCCGGGTGCGGTGGAATTGGTGCGGGAGTTGGCCGGGCGTGGCTATCGCCTGGGCATTTTGACGCGCAATGCTCGCGAGCTGGCGCACGTCACGCTGGAGGCGATCGGCCTCGCCGACTGCTTCGCGGTGGAAGATGTGCTGGGTCGTGATGAAGCACCGCCTAAACCGCATCCGGGTGGTTTGCTGAAATTGGCGGCAGCCTGGAAGGTGCCCGCGAGTGAGCTGGTGATGGTCGGTGATTACCGTTTTGATCTGGATTGCGGGCGGGCCGCGGGGGCGCGGACGGTGCTGGTCAATCTGCCGGACAATCCCTGGCCGGAATTGACCGATTGGCATGCGGCGGATTGTGTGGCGTTACGCGAAATGTTGTCCGCCTGAGGGCCCCATCGCGAGCAAGCTCGCTCCCACACTGGTTCTCTAATGAATACAACTTTTGTGTTCACTGAAGATCAACTGTGGGAGCGAGCTTGCTCGCGATGGCGTCAGATCCGGCAACACAAAACTTACTGACCGAACAACACCTTCTGCCCCTCTGGCGAGGTAAACATCCCATCCCCATCATGCCCAACCCCGGGCACTTCGATCAGCTGCTGACTCAAGCCTTGAGGATGGCCGCGCTTTAAATAATCAAAATAATAGCGCCCACGAATCAATCGATAAGCACCTTGGGCCTCTGCCTCACAGCCTTTATCCAGGGCCGGATGATGAGGGTCGATGTCCTGTTGGCCCAGCAGATAAACGACGTCACGTTTGACGTATTTTTCCTCCAGCTGCGCCGGCGTTTGCCCTTCGGCATAGGCAGGCAAATTCGACAGCCCGTACTTCCAGCGATTGAAATCGGGACACGCCGCATGCTTGAACGCCACGGGCCTGCGCTCATCGAAATACGCATAGGAAGACGGGTTGGCGATCACAAAACGCACCTGCACGCCGGCCTCCTGGAGTTCCGGCACATCCCGGCTCAACACCGCATAACGCTGAACCACCTGAGCGCCGCCAGAGTGACCGGCGATGACAACTTCCTTCACGTCCGGAAACTGTCGGCGATCGCCGATTCGGGCGATGATTTCGTCGAGTGCCGCGTAGGAACTCAGAGGAAACGGACCTGTGGATAAACCGCCGGCCATCCAGTCATTCCCTTGCCAGCGCAATACCGTGTCGGCCACGGGATGGAGCGCGATGTCGGTCTCGTTAAGAAACTGCGGCGCAATCACCAAGGTGGTCGCGCTTTGCCCGGCCAGTTCGGCTGCGTGTTCGGCGCTCTGGCGGTAGGTTTCCGCATTGCGCAGCCGACCGTGGATGATGATCAGTACGCGTTCGATTTTCGCCGGCGCCGGGCCGATGCCCACAGCCATCTCACCTTCTTTCAACAGCAGTCGTCCAGGGCTGACCTCCTTTACCCCGTGCTCGGCAGCCTGGGTGCTTGCGCAGGCGATCAATATCGTCAACAGCCACTTCTTCATTTATAGGTTTTTCGCGGCAAAGGTATCGCACTGGCCAACCTGGCCTTGAGCAAATCCGGTTTTGAACCAGCGCACCCTTTGCGCTGACGTACCATGCGTAAACGAGTCCGGCACCACTCTACCCTGACCTTGTTGCTGCAAGCGGTCGTCGCCGATGGCGTTGGCGGCGTTCAACGCTTC
Organism: Pseudomonas sp. IT-P253; assembly: GCF_949768125.1. Lineage (NCBI taxonomy): Bacteria > Pseudomonadati > Pseudomonadota > Gammaproteobacteria > Pseudomonadales > Pseudomonadaceae > Pseudomonas > Pseudomonas sp. IT-P253. The sequence continues at coordinate 164,699 of NZ_CATKPT010000084.1, forward strand.
TTCGATGTCACCCGGTTCCAGCCAGTTCAGGCGTTTCTGAGCATTGTTGGCCCAGACCCCGGCCAGACAATCGGCCTGCAGTTCCTGGCGCACCAGCAAACCGCCGTCGCCTTCCATTTGCCGACCCTGTTGGCGAGCCGTCTGAATTTTCGCCGAAACACCGAGTAAGGTCTGAACATGGTGTCCGACTTCGTGAGCGATCACGTAGGCCTGCGCGAAATCACCTGCGGCGGAAAAGCGTTGGGACATTTCCTGGAAGAACGCCATGTCCAGGTAGACCTTCTGGTCCGCCGGGCAATAAAACGGACCGGTCGCCGACGTCGCCAGGCCGCAGGCCGAATTGACGCGGTTGCTGAACAGCACCAGGGTCGGGTTCTTATACTGCCGACCGGCCTGTTGGAAAATCTGACCCCAGGTGTCCTCGGTATCGCCGAGGATCGAACGCACGAACTCGGCGCCTTCATCATTGGCCGGTGGCGCCTTGCGGGTCTGGTTACTGGCCGGTGCCGATTGTTCGGTCATCTGCCCGGTCAATTGTCCGAGGATCTGCATCGGGTCCTGTCCGGTGATCCAGCCGATTCCGACGATCAAGAGGATCGCCGTCAGGCTCAAACCCTTGCCACCTCCGAAGCGCATCCCGCCACCGCCGCCGCCGACATCATCACCACGTGCATCGACCACGTTGTCGCTGCGTCGGCCTTTTCTCCATAGCATGGGGGAGTCCTCTGTATGTCCGTGGGGATGAGTGTTGCTGGTGTGTGGGAGCGGCGCCAGTCCGGTCGTCCGGCTTTTACCTGGCAACCCGAGGGCGGTCACCAGGAACAACGCAGACAGTAGGAACACGGATACCCCATCGAATTCCGTCAGACGATGGATTTTTATCGAACGGGTGGACGCCTGCCTCGCATTCAAGCGCTAATGTGGGAGGTTATGGGACGTTGGGTTCCAGGTTTCGCATTCGCTCGATTGTCTTCTAGAATCGAAAAAATTTTGTGTGGGACTTTCCATGGCCGGCAGTCAGATAGAACGGGTTTTCAGCGTGTTGGAAAGCCTCACCAGCGACTCGCGCGGACTGCCAATGCAGATGTTGGCGGAGCAACTGGATATCCCCAAAAGCGCGACCCATCGCCTGCTCGCCGAACTGATTCGGTTGGGCTACGTGCGGCAGAATCCGGAGAACTTGCGCTATCACTTGTCGACCAAGTTAGTCGCGATGGGTTTCCGCTACTTGTCGAGCAGCGGCGCGGATATTGTTCAACCGGTGCTTGACCGGTTGGCTCAGGAAACCGGTGAGCTGGTGCGTCTGGGGGTAATCGAAGGCGAGCGGCAGACCTGGATCGCCAAGTCCCAGGGCGCCCGTTCCGGGCTGCGTTACGACCCGGACATGGGCCGTGATGCACCGCTTTTTTACACCGCCTCCGGTCATGCATGGCTGGCGTGCATGAGCGATGCCGAAGCCTTGTCACTGGTGGAGCGGCAGGCCGTGGAGCGACCATCGGAGCTGGGCCCCAACGCGCCGCGTTCCAACATTGAATTGCTCGAACGTCTGCGCCTGGCGCGTGAGCAGGGCTATGCCTGGGTCGAGGAGAGTTCGGCGGTGGGGACGTCAGCGATAGCTGCAGTGGTGCGGCATCCCGGCGATGGTCGGGTGATTGGCGTGCTCAGCATTGCCGGGCCCAGTGCGCGGATGCCGGGCGCGCGCCTGCATGAGTTGGCGCCGCTGCTGTTGAAATTTACCGAGGAATTGTCAGCCGCAAGCCTCGCGTCTGAATTGTTCGTTTAATTTGAACCGCACAGATCCATGTGGGAACGAGCTTGCTCGCGATAGCGGACTGACAGCTGACTCAGATGTTGAATGTCAGTCCCTCATCGCGAGCAAGCTCGCTCCCACATTGTTTTTTGTTCAATTAAAGCTGTGCGCTGTTCGAACGCTTTCGGTCTTGATCTGTTCGAGAATCTGGAACAAGGTTCTAAATTGTTGGGGTTCATCCTTCTACCAAGATCACAAAAGGACCGCGCCTTGAACTCAGCCCTTCGAATTGCCCGAGTCGGTGGTGGAAACATGGGCTAGCACCACCTTATGCGACGTCGCAGGGGCCGCCAGGGCCCTGGATAGCCTGTAGGAGCGAGGCTTGCCCGCGAAGCTTTTGAATATTAATGCAAAACAAGGACAACCCATGACCGTCAGCACTCCGCTCTCCGGTGTAAACCAACCCTTCAAAGGGATTTTGCTGATCGTTGTCGCGACCTTCCTGTTTTCCAGCCATGACGCCTTGTCGAAATACCTCTCAGGCTTTTACCCGATCATCATGGTGGTTTGGGCCCGGTATGTGGTTCACACCTTATTGATGGCCGGGATTTTCCTGCCTCAATCCGGGTTGAGTGTCCTACGGACCAAACGACCGTTGCTTCAGCTGGTGCGGGCGTTGTGCCTGCTTGGCACCAGCCTGCTCTTCACCTCGGGCCTGTTGTTCATTCCGCTGGCCGAGGCGACGTCGGTCAACTTCCTGGCACCGGTGCTGGTCACCGCGCTGTCGGTGCCGCTGCTCGGTGAACGCGTCACTCGCGGCCAATGGATCGCGGTGATGTGTGGATTTATCGGGGTGTTGATTATCGTCCATCCCGGTGGCGATCTGTTCACGCCCGCGGTGCTGTTTCCGCTCGGCTCGGCCCTGTTTTTCTGCTTCTATCAGTTGCTCACCCGCAAGCTCAGCGAAATCGATAGCCCGACCACCAGCAACTTCTTCGCCGGGTTGTGCAACACCTTGGTCATGAGTGCGCTGGTGCCGTTCTTCTGGCAGCTGCCGAGCCTGGGGCATAGCCTGATGATGCTGGCGCTGGGGGCATGCGGGATGACTGCGCACCTGTTTTTGACACAAGCCTTCCGCTATGCGGCGCCAGCCTTGCTGGCCCCCTTCAGTTATTGCCAGATTGTGTTTGCGGGGCTGCTGGGCTGGCTGCTGTTTGCCCACACACCCACCCTGGCCACGGTGGTCGGGATCGCGGTGATTTGCTGCAGCGGCCTGGCGGCAGCCTGGCAGCAGAGTCGTCGCTAGGAAAAGTACAAAAGCAGGCCTGGAATCAGGCCTGCCGGGGGCGGGGGCTTTACTCGGTGACGGTCGGAATCTTGCGCGGCGCCATGAAGTACATCCAGATCAGCGCGATGAAGTACATCGCCGGAATCAGGGTGAACAGTACGGTGTAGTTATTGTTGGTCACGGTCAGGATATGGCCGACCAGCTGGGTCATGAACATGCCGCCAATGGCCGCGCACATGCCGCCAAAGCCGAACACTGTGCTCATCATGTGTTTAGGCGTGTAGTCCATCACCAGGCTCCAGATGTTGGCGGTCCAGGCCTGGTGCGCACCGATGGCCAGGGAAATGGCAAACACCGCGACCCACAGGCTGCTCGAGCCGGCAGCCATGATCACGCCGACGATGCAGCAGGCGAACAGGAACATGGACATCAGTCGCGCCTTGATCGGATTGATCCCGCGCCCGATCAGGAACGAGGACAGGATGCCGCCACCGACGCTGCCGAAGTCCGCCGTCATGTAGATGATGATCAGCGGGATACCCATCTGGGTCACGTTGATGCCCAGGTTGTATTGCTGGTTGAGGAAAGGCGGCAGCCAATACAGGTAGAACCAGAATACCGGCGCCGTCATCGAGTAGGCGAGGGCGAAGGCCCACGTGCCACGCATGCGCAGGATTTTCGAGAACGGTACGCGGGTTGGCTCCGGTTCGACTTCGTTCTGGATGTAGTCCAGTTCCGATTGTTTGACGCTTGGGTGATCTTCCGGGTTGAAGTACTTCAAACCCCAGAACAGCAGCCAGATCCCGCCCAATGTCGACATGCACAGGAACGCGCCCTGCCAGCCCCAGACGTGAAGGATCAGCGGCAGCAGCATCGGGGTGAACATCGCGCCGACGTTGGTCCCGGCGTTGAAGATGCCAGTAGCCACGGCGCGTTCGCCGGCCGGGAACCACACCCGGGTGGTCTTTACGCAGGCCGGGTAGTTGGCCGCTTCGGTCAGGCCGAGAATGAACCGACAGACCATAAAGCCGACCGCCGAAGTGGCCAGTCCGTGAGCGCCGGTGGCGATACTCCAGAGCAACACCGCGCAGAAGAACACGCGTTTCACGCCGACCCGGTCAATCAGCCGGCCTTGCAGTACAAAACCGATGGCGTAGCCGACCTGAAACCAGAAGTTGATGTTGGCGTAGTCCATCGCCGTCCAGCTCATTTCTTTGGCAAGAATGGGCTGCATGACGCCCAGTGCGGCGCGGTCGATGTAGTTCAGGGTGGTGGCGAAAAACACCAGCGCCAGCATGCCCCAACGGGTTTTGCCGACGGCCATGGCGCCGCGGATCTTGTCGCCGATGCCGCCTGTGGCGACGCCCATGGCCGGAGCCATGCGAGAGCTTTGAGAAGGAATCATGTGTGCCATCCGTTCAATGACTGACAAGCAAAGCTCGTCGGGACTTCAAGGGCGCGTGATCAATCGGCGGCGGTCTGCACGCAAGGATTGATCGGCTGAGGAGTTTTCGTCTGTAGACGACAACGTGTTTATTCAGCGAGCGGCACGGTTCGGCCAGAGGCGCGAGACGTTCGGATGGACGCCGGGCAGGGTGTGTAAGGCGTGTAGCGAGGGAGCAAGGCGTTGAATGAGTGCATGAGCGTGTACCCGTTTTTTGAAATTTTTATGTGGTGTTCTGGGTCTTGGGTGACTGATGCCGGTGATTGATGACCGGAACCAATGTGAGGTTGATGTTGCGCAGTGGACGAAAAATCGTCAATTCGTCAAGGGTCATTGTGTTCGATAATCGCACGCAAAACTAACTGAATAGTACACTTTGGGTTGCTGTGTGAGTTCGTCACGCCAATAATTCACTCCATACAAACACCGGACCCTGTAGCAGCTGGCGAAGCCTTGTGGGAGCGAGCCTGCTCGCGAAGGCGGTATGTCATTTGCATTTATGTCGACTGACACAGCCTCTTCGCGAGCAGGCTCGCTCCCACAAGGCTTCGCCAGCTGCTACATAAACGTGCGATGTCGAAAACAAGATTGTCCCCCCACCGGGAGTCGAAATATGCAGCGTTCCATTGCCACCGTTTCCTTGAGCGGTACCCTGCCGGAAAAACTCGAAGCCATTGCCGCTGCCGGTTTTGACGGCGTGGAGATTTTCGAAAACGACCTGCTCTACTACGACGGCAGCCCCCGGGAAATCAAACAGATGTGTGCCGATCTCGGGATCGCCATCACGCTGTTTCAACCGTTCCGCGACTTTGAAGGTTGCCGCCGTGATCGTCTGCCGCGCAACCTGGAGCGGGCCGAGCGCAAGTTCGACCTGATGCAGGAACTGGGTACTGACCTGGTGCTGGTGTGCAGCAACGCCTCTGCCGATTCGGTCGGTGATGAACAGATCCTCGTTGATGATTTGCGTCTGCTGGCCGAACGGGCCGGGGCTCGTGGCCTGCGAATCGGCTATGAAGCGCTGGCCTGGGGGCGGCATGTGAACACTTACCAGCAGGTGTGGAACATCGTTCGACAGGCCGACCATCCAAGCCTCGGTGTATTGCTGGACAGTTTTCACACGCTCTCGCTCAAGGGCGACCCCAGCGCTATCGCCGAGATTCCCGGCGACAAGATCTTCTTCATACAGATGGCCGACGCACCGATCCTGGCCATGGATGTGCTGGAGTGGAGTCGGCATTTCCGCTGCTTCCCGGGCCAGGGAGAATTCGATTTGCCGGGGTTTCTCGCACCGATCATCAGGAGCGGTTACACCGGGCCGTTGTCGCTGGAAATCTTTAACGACGGCTTTCGCGCAGCGCCGCCACGAGCCAATGCCGCCGACGGTTTGCGTTCGTTGCTGTACCTGGAAGAGAAAACCCGCGAACGTCTGGCGCAGGAAGCCAAACCAACGGTCAATCCCGATATTCTGTTCGAGACGCCCAAGGCCAGCGAGTACAACGGCATCGAGTTTCTGGAGTTCGCCGTGGACGAAAGCCTGGGTGCCAAACTCACCCATTGGCTGGAACGGCTGGGTTTCGTCAAGGCCGGCCAGCACCGGTCCAAGAGTGTCAACCTGATGCGTCAGGGCGATATCAACCTGATTCTCAACGCTGAACCTTATTCTTTTGCGCACAGTTTTTTCGAGGCTCATGGCCCATCACTGTGCGCCACCGCTGTGCGGGTTCAGGACAGCGCCAGTGCACTGGCGCGGGCGGTGGCCTACAAAGGCCAGCCATATCGCGGACTGGTTGGCCCCAATGAACTGGAGCTGGCGGCCGTGCGCGCACCCGACGGCAGCCTGATTTACCTGGTGGACCAGGACGCCGATGTCTACGGCACCGATTTCAATTTACATTCGTCGGCAACGGCCAGTGGCGGGCTTAAACGAATTGACCACATGGCCATGGCGTTGCCGGCCGACAGCCTCGACAGTTGGGTGCTGTTTTATAAGAGTCTGTTGGATTTCGAGGCCGACGACGAAGTGGTATTGCCCGATCCCTATGGCTTGGTGAAGAGTCGGGCGCTGCGCAGTCGCGACAGTTCTATCCGCTTGCCACTGAACATTTCCGAGAACCGCAACACCGCCATCTCACACGCGCTGTCGAGTTATCGCGGCTCCGGCGTGCACCACATTGCCTTCGATTGCGACGACATCTTTGCCGAAGTCAGCCGGGCCAAGGAGGCGGGCGTGCCGCTGCTGGATATCCCGCTCAATTACTACGATGACCTGGCGGCGCGCTTCGACTTCGACGACGAGTTCCTGAGCGAACTGGCCTATTTCAACGTGCTTTATGACCGCGATGCTCAGGGCGGCGAGCTGTTCCACGTTTACACCGAGCCGTTTGAAGGGCGGTTCTTCTTTGAAATTATCCAGCGCAAGAATGGTTATGCCGGATACGGAGCGGCCAACGTGGCGGTGCGACTCGCCGCCATGGCCAAATCCCGCAGCGGGGCCGCCCGTCAGACGAAGTTGTAGGAAATTCGTAACCGCGGGGTTAAACCGTTGCCGCACGACTTCCTTCAGTGTGCGGCGCGGCCCATAATCGCCAGCCTGTGCACCAACGGCCGTGAGCCCGCAATGACCATCACTTCAGAACGCTCTGTAGCCCCCGACGAACCTGTCGTCGAGCCGCGCAAGAGTCGCAAGAACAACCCGGAAAAAACCCGCGAGAACATCCTTCAAGAAGCCATTGTCGAGTTCGTTCAGCAGGGGCTTTCCGGCGCTCGCGTCGATGCCATCGCTGAGCGCATCCACACCTCCAAGCGCATGATCTATTACTACTTCGGCAGTAAAGAACAGCTCTACGTCGAGGTGCTGGAGAAACTCTACGGGGATATCCGCAGCACGGAAAACCGTCTGCACCTGGCGGAACTGGCGCCGCTGGAAGCCATTCGACGGTTGGTGGAATTCACTTTCGATCACCATGATCGCAACGTGGATTTCGTGCGCATCGTCAGCATCGAGAACATTCACAACGCCGAGTATGTGAAACGCTCCGAAGCGATCAAGGCGATGAACACCACGGTGCTCGATTCACTGGGGGTGATTTTGCAGCGTGGTGCCGAAGAGGGATTGTTCCGTAGCGGCCTCAACCCGCTGGACGTGCACTTGCTGATCACTTCGTTTTGCTTCTATCGCGTGTCGAACCGCCATACCCTTGGTGAGATTTTTCAGATCGACTTGTCGCAAGAAAGCGTCAAACAGCGTCATCGAGAAATGGTCTGCGAGTCTGTGCTGCGGTATTTGCGGGCCTGATCCGGGAGGAGGGGGGGGGCCCCTCACACCCATCATTCAGCCGTTCATGCTCTGAAAATGCGCCAGCATCCGCTGGGCATCGGGCACCACGCTGCTGAACAACTCGAACGCCTTCACGGCCTGAAACACCGCCATAGTGCCGCCATCCAGCGTCCTGCAACCCAAAGCCCGGGCGTTGCGCAGCAGTTCGGTTTCCAGCGGGAAATAAACAATCTCCGCCACCCATAACTCAGCCCGAAGCAGCTCCACCGGCACCGGCATGCCCGGCAGCTTTTTCATGCCCATGGGCGTGGTGTTCACCAGACCATCGGCCTGTGCCATCGTACTCGGCAAATCGTGTCCGGCCACCGCTCGACCGGCGCCGAAATGTTGATTGAGGTTGTCGGCCAGGTGTTGGGCGCGGCTGATTTCCACGTCGAAAATGCTCAGCTGTTGTACGCCTTCGCTTAATAGCGCGTGGGCCACTGCCGCGCCTGCGCCACCGGCGCCCATTTGGACGACACGCTTAACGGCAACGCCCTGCAAGCCACGCCGAAAGCCTTCGGCAAACCCCAGACAATCGGTGTTGTGGCCAATGCGTTTGCCATCCTTCAGCACGACGGTATTCACCGCGCCAATGCCTCGGGCTTCCGACGACAACTCGTCGAGCAGCGGGATGATCGTCTGCTTGCACGGAAATGTGATGTTCAGTCCGGTGAAGTGCATGCGCTCGGCCGCCATCAACAGGTCAGGCAAAGCGTCGCTGTCGAGTTGCAACTGATCGAGGTCAATCAGGCGATAGAGGTAACGTAACCCCTGGGCATCGCCTTCATGCTCGTGCAGTGCCGGGGTGCGGGAAGCCTGGATGCCGGCGCCGATCAGGCCGGCCAGTACCACGTTGTTCTGTGTCACAGCGTTCACCCTTTCAGACGTTGGCTGAAGTGCTCCAGCGCGAGGCGATAGCCATGGCTGCCGAAACCGGCCATGACCGCGGTGGCGATGGCTGACACGAAGGAGTGATGGCGGAAGGGCTCACGGGCGTGGACGTTGGACAGGTGAACTTCGATCACCGGCAGCTCGCTGGCGACGAGGGCATCGCGGATCGCAACCGAGGTGTGGGTCCAGGCGGCCGGGTTGATGACAATCCCGGCGCAACGGCCCCGGGCTGCGTGAATCCAGTCGAGCAATTCGCCTTCATGGTTGGTCTGGCGAAACTCAACCGCCAGGCCGAACTCTTCGGCGGCACGTGCACACAAGGCTGAGATATCCGCCAGGGTTTCATGGCCGTAAGTGGCCGGTTCACGGGTGCCGAGCAGGTTCAGGTTCGGGCCGTTGAGCACCAGAACGATAGGGTTCATCGGGGTCTCTCCACTTGTTATTTTTAGCATTGGCCGAGGGTCTCAGCCTGTGGAGATAAATTGTACTAGATGGTTAATTTGGTCAATTAAAGAGGTGGCTCGCCGGATTTTTGTGTGCGGTGATCGGACGACTTCAGCGTTCAGCGAGGCAGGTGCTCCATCAGGAAATCAATAAACGCCCTTAACCGCAACGGCACGTGGCGACTCTGTGGATAGAGCAGGGTGAACGGCCGTGAGCGTCCGCCATACGGCTTGAGCACTTCCACCAGCGAGCCATCTGCCAGTTCGTTTTCGACAATGAAGCGATAGGTTTGAAACAGTCCCGCCCCGTGTTTCGCCAGGGTCACGCCCCCCAGCACATCGTCAGAACAACTCAGATTGCCGTCGGCGAGAATCTCCCGCTGCTCGCCGTTGTCGTTGAACAGCCAAGCGATTCGCCGACCGCTGCTGGGTAATTCGTACTGGATGCATTCGTGCTGCTTGAGGTCGTCCAGTGTTTGGGGAGTGCCCGCACGCTTCAGGTAATCGGAGCTGGCAATCATCACCAGCTCCGCGTCTTCAAGCGGTCGTGCGATCAGGCCTGAATCCGGGATGGCGCGCACGCGGATGGCCATGTCATAGCCTTCACCCACGAAATCGATGTTGCGATTACTGATGTGCGACTCAACCTTCACCGACGGGAACCGTGCACGAAATTCAGGCAACAACGGCAGAATGCGGTGGTGGGCATAGGTGGTGGGAATACTGATGCGCAACGTGCCGGACGGTTGCTGCTGTTGGCCCATGACCTCACGTTGGGCTTCGACCAGTTGCGCCAGCGCTTGACGACATTCCTCGTAATAACGCCGGCCACTGTCGGTCAGTTTGACGCTGCGGGTGGTGCGGGCGAACAGACGCACAGCCAGGCGTTCTTCCATGCGCGACACCGAACGGCTCACGGCTGCCGGCGTCACGCCGGCCACCAGTGCCGCAGCGGTAAAGCTGCCGGCCTCGGCGGCCAGGCAAAACAGTTCGATGCTGCCGAGCTGAAGATCGTCGAATACTCGCTGCATGATTGATTACACCGGGGATCAAATGAAGGTCTTGATGCAGTGTTTATCAAATTGTCGAAAGGATTGCTTACCATTTTTGTCCTTTGATCGCCGCGCTTGGGACGATTTGCAACGCTAGTCTCAAGTTCGGATGACTGAATGCGGGTCAGGACCAGTCATCGGGTTCTTCAAGGAAAGTCGAGTCATAGGACTCACAAACCTAACGGATGGGTTAATATGAAATTGTTCCGCTACAAAGGGCTTTCAATGGTGATCATGTTGCGCGATGAGCACTGCCCACCGCACGCCCATGTGGACGCCGGGCCCTGGAGCGCGCGTTTCAAATTCAGCTTCTGGCACAACAGTGTCGAGCTGTGGGACGTGGTTCCCTATTTCAACCGGCCGCCAGTGGCAGTGCTGGAAGGCTTGCGTCATGCGCTCGGGCAACCGGCCCATTTGCGTCGTGCACGGAATGTCTGGTGGAGCAAGTTACACACCGTCTGCCTCGATCATCAGATATGGGACTGGCAGACCAGCGAAGTCGTGGTGGTCAAAAGGATCGCCAGTACGACCTGCATGATTGGCTCTGCTTGTTATGAGCCCGAGACGAACAAGACCCTGCTGGCGTTGATAGGCGTTCCGGAGGGCGTGGAGATCAAACTATGAAAACGGTAACAGCAACAAATTTGGTGGATCGGCCCGTCACCGAGGCCGTGCTGGATGAAGCCATCCTGCGGGGACAGGTGCGTCACAAAAGCGGTGTGCAGGTGACTTCGGTGAGCTTTGTGGACCCGTGCCTGGCACTCAGTTTCATTGATGGCAGTGGCGTGCTGCTGCCAGTTCAGCACTATCCGGAGTTCGATGATTTTGACGTCGAGGATTTCGCAGAACTGAAAGTCGGTTTTTCCGGGACCGCCCTGTGCCATGAGGGTAAGGATCTGCAGGTCTCCATCGCCGGGATGATTTCGGCGAGCAAGCCGCTGATGGATATGGCCGCTTCGGTCATCGCCTCGCGCAATGGTCGCCAAAGCAGCGCCGCCAAAGCCGAGGCTGCGCGGGCGAACGGCCGTAAGGGCGGACGTCCGCGCAAGGCCGATGCGACTGTCTGAGCACCCACAAAAAAGCCGTCGTAATGACGGCTGTTTTGTATCGGTCGGCTGCAATCACCGCCTGGTCAGCAACACCCCTGACTCCATGTGATGAGTCCACGGGAACTGGTCGAACATCGCGCACTGAGTGATGCGGTGGGTGTCGTGCAGTTGGGCGATGTTGGCGGCCAGGGTTTGCGGGTTGCAGGAAATGTACAGGATGTTGTCGAAGCGACGCGTCAGTTCGCAGGTGTCCGGGTCCATGCCGGCGCGAGGCGGATCGACGAAGACGCTACCGAATTCGTAGCTCTTCAGGTCGATGCCGTGCAGGCGACGGAACGGACGCACTTCGTTCAGCGCTTCGGTCAGCTCTTCGGCGGACAAGCGCACCAGGGTGACGTTATGCACAGCGTTTTCGCTGAGGTTACTCAGCGCCGCGTTGACCGAGGTCTTGCTGATTTCGGTGGCCAGCACTTTGCGCACACGGGTGGCCAGCGGCAGGGTGAAATTGCCGTTGCCGCAATACAGCTCCAGCAAATCGTCGGAGCGATCACCGAGTGCGTCGTACGCCCAGTTGAGCATTTTCTGGTTCACGGTGCCGTTGGGCTGGGTGAACGCGCCTTCGGGCTGACGGTAGCTGAACGTGCGGCCGCCGACTTCCAGCTTTTCGACCACATAATCGTGACCGATGACTTCGCGTTTGCCCTTGGATCGACCGATGACGCTGACATTCAGGTCGGCAGCCAGTTTCGAAGCCGCCGTGTGCCAGTGCTCGTCCAGAGGGCGGTGATAGCACAACGTGATCATTGCATCGCCGGCCAGGGTGGTCAGGAACTCCACCTGAAACAACTTGTGGCTCAGCGCCGCGCTCGCTTTCCATGCCGCCTTGAGCTGCGGCATCAACTCATTGATGCGCAGGCTGGCGATCGGAAAGGCTTCGATCAGGATCGGCGTACGTTTGTCTTCCTGGGAAAACATCGCGTAGTGCCGCTCGCCGCCTTCGCGCCACAGGCGGAATTCGGCACGCAGACGAAAGTTTTGCAGCGGTGAGTCGAAAACCGCTGGCTCGGGCGCATCGAACGGGGCCAACAGATCACGCAGGCGCGTGACCTTTTCTTCGAGCTGAACAGCGTAGGCCTGGGAATCAAAAGTCATGCGTTGAACCAACCCAACTTGATCACGAACAGAATCGACAGAATCACCAGCGCCGGGTTCAGTTCACGGGCGCGGCCGGACAGCACTTTGATCCCGGTCCAGGCGATGAAGCCGAAGGCGATGCCGTTGGCAATGGAATACGTGAACGGCATGGCCAGGGCGGTGACCACGACCGGTGCGGCCACGGTAATGTCGTCCCAGTCTATTTCGGCCAGGCCGGATGTCATCAGGACCGCGACGAACAGCAGTGCCGGTGCCGTGGCGAATGGCGGAATACTGGCAGCCAGTGGCGAGAAGAACAGCGCCAGCAGGAACAGAATCGCGACCACCACAGCGGTCAGGCCAGTGCGGCCACCCGCACTCACGCCGGCTGCGGATTCGATGTAGCTGGTGGTGGTCGAGGTGCCCAACAGCGAACCGGCCATGGCCGCGGTACTGTCGGCGATCAGGGCGCGGCCCATTTTCGGCATGTGGCCGTCCTTGCCCATCAGGCCGGCGCGCTTGGCAACGCCGATCAACGTGCCCGAGTTGTCGAACAGGTCGACGAACAGGAAGGCGAAAATCACGCTGACCAGACCGATGTCCAGTGCACCCTTGATGTCCAGTTGCAGGAATGTCGGGGCCAGCGATGGCGGCATCGACATCACGCCGCCAAACGGGGTGAAGCCCATCAGGATGGAAACAATGGTCACCGCCAGGATCCCGATCAGCACCGCGCCGCGCACTTTCAAGGCTTCGAGGGCAACGATCAGGGCAAAACCGAGGGTCGCGAGGATTGGAGCGGGTTGCTTCAGGTCACCGAGGCCGACCATGGTCGCCGGGTTGTTGACCACGATGCCCGCGTTATGCAGGGCAATCAGCGCCAGGAACAGGCCGATACCGGCAGCAATCGCCGAGCGCAGTGCTAGCGGGATGCTGTTGATGATCCATTCCCGGATACGGAAAATCGACAGCAGGAAGAACAGCACCGCGGAGATGAACACCGCGCCGAGCGCCACTTGCCAGGTGTGGCCCATGTGCAGGACCACGGTGTAGGTGAAGAAGGCATTCAAGCCCATGCCCGGCGCGAGGGCGATCGGGTAGTTGGCGATCAGGCCCATCACTGTGGAGCCGATGGCTGCCGCCAGGCAGGTCGCGACAAACACCGCGCCCTTGTCCATGCCGGTCTCGCCGAGGATGCTCGGGTTGACGAACAGAATATAGGCCATGGCCAAAAAGGTCGTGACGCCCGCCAGAATCTCGGTCCGCACGTTGGTGTTGTGTGCCTTGAGTTGAAACAGCCTTTCCAGCATGTCTGCTCCCCGTGGCGCGCCCGGCGCCGTGAATGTATCGACCTCAACATCAAAGCACAGACCGTACCAGGCGCCTGGTAATTTTCTGTGGGTCGGAAAAAGCCGCGCATCATACCAGCAGCGTGGGGCTGTGGCTGCTTATGGCTGCGATCGTCGTCGATGTTTTGCGCTTAAGCCAAGTGAGCCATACTGCGCGCTGGTTTTGGGGGTACCTATGTATTGCATGAAAAAGCGTGGAATTGCGGCATTCGGCGTATTGATTGCCCTGTTTCTGGGGGCGCAAACCGCATTGGCGGCATCGGCGCCCCCGTTGAGCCAGGTGAACGTGCTTAAAGTCGAGTCGCGGGGCTGTGGCGTTGAAAACATTGCTCCGGGGCAAGAGCAGACCCGCTGCAATCACACAGGGCCGAACATCAAGATTTACGTGCTGGAAGTCGGCTACGGTAAGGGGGCGCATGTGGGGCTGGACGGTTTTGCGGTGAGCGGCACTCGCACTCCGGTCTGTGCGTTTGATAACGGCAACCTGACTGCCTGCATCGCAGGGAGAAAAACCGTCGGTTATGTGTATGTCTTTGATCTGGCAGGCAAGCAGGAGGGCACGTTCACCTTCAGCGATACGTCCATCAACGTGCCAGGCAACACAATGTCGACACAGCTTTACATCAAGTAACGGCCGGCTCGAACAAGGGACAGGAAAGCTGTCTACGCTTTAAAGATCATCCTGTGGACTGTGCCCATGACCTTTAGAGCTTTGATTACCCTCGCCGAGGGCATCGATGACCTGCAAACAGTGACGTTGATCGATGTATTGCGTCGCGCCAAGGTTGAAGTGGTGGTGGCCAGCATTGAGGGGCGGCGCATGCTCACCTGTGCCCGAGGCACCCGATTGACGGCCGATGCGATGCTGGTGGATCTGCTGGCCCAGACGTTCGACCTGATCGTCCTGCCCGGCGGAGTGGTCGGGTCGCAACACCTGGCCGCCCATCAACCCTTGCAGCAATTGATCAAGGATCAAGCGATGGCCGGGCGTCTGTTCGCCGGCATCGCCGAGGCCCCGGCATTGGCGCTGCAAGCCTTCGGCGTTTTACGTCAGCGGCGCATGACCTGCCTGCCATCGGCCAGTCACCAGCTGTTGGGTTGCAATTTTGTCGATCAACCAGTGGTGGTCGATGGTAACTGCATCACCGCCCAAGGCTCGGGCGCGGCATTGCCATTTGCGTTAGTGTTGGTGGAACAACTCTGCGGCAAATCCGTGCGGGCAGCGGTGGCGGGGGAGTTAGTGGTGTAGAGGAGGTCAGGCGTGGACGGCGAGAGGTTTGATGACCGGTTGTTCGCGCTGCTCTGCTTGCCAAAGATCGTAGTCGGTCTGAACACCTAGCCACATCCGCGCCTTGCCGATTCCGGCTCGCTCCAGACGTACCGCCAAGTCTGGACTGATCGGCGCGTGGCCATGCAGGACCCGTGAAAAATGCGGGCGCGCAAACCCCAGGTGCCGCGCTAGTTCTGTGATGCTGATGCCCAGTTCGGGCAATACATCCATCAACAGTGTTTCGCCAGGGTGTGGCGGGTTGTGCAAGGGCATGTCCTGCCTCCTGTCAGTGGTAGTCCAGATAGTCGACCAGTTCGATATCCGAACCGATAAAACGAAAAACAACCCGCCAGTTTCCCGAAACGCTCAGTGACCAATACTCAGTCAACTCCCCCCTGAGCGGGTGCAACCGCCATCCCGGTAGGTCGAGGTCACCAGGTACCACTGCGCGGTCCATGAATTGCAGCATTCGAGACAGACGCTTCGCACGGACTGCACGGATCCCGCGAGTCGAACCTGTTTCATAGAAGCCACGAAGGCCTTTGTGCTGAAAGGAAATGATCATGGGGTGAGTGTAAGGCGTTACATTACACTCAATGTGCTATCTATGTATTGCACCTGGTCGGCAAATTTGTGCTTCACCCCCGCGGTGCATCAAACCTTGGCTTCTTCCATCGGCACATGCATTCGGTCGCGTTTGGCCAGGGTCGGGAACAGTTTGATCCACGTACCCGTGACCACCAGTGTGCCGATACCGCCCATGACCACCGCCGGTACGGTGCCGAACCAATGGGCGGTGAGGCCGGATTCGAACTCGCCCAACTGGTTCGAAGCGCCGATGAACAGACCGTTCACGGCGCTGACACGGCCGCGCATTTCGTCCGGGGTTTCCAGTTGCACGAAGGACGCCCGGATCACCATGCTGATCATGTCTGCTGCGCCCAATACCACCAGCACCGCGAGGGAAAACCAGAAAGAGGTCGACAGGCCGAAGGCGATGGTCGCGACACCGAAAATGCCTACCGCCGTGAACATCACCCGTCCGACGTTGCGTTCCACGGCAAATCGCGCCAGGAACAGCGACATCAGTAACGCCCCCACCGCCGGCGCCGAACGCAGCAGGCCCAGGCCCCATGGGCCGGTCAGCAGAATGTCTTTGGCGAACACCGGCAGCAACGCAGTCGCGCCGCCGAGCAATACGGCAAACAGGTCCAGGGAGATCGCCCCGAGAATGTCCGGGCGGCTGCGGATGAAACGAATGCCCGCCAGTAACGAATCCAGGGTGGCCTTGCCCTTGTTCAACGGTGTTTGCCGGGCCGGTAGGTTGAGCATCAGCGAGCAAGCGATGAGGTAAAGGATCACGGTCGGGCCATACACCCAGACACTGCCGAAAGCGTAGAGCAACCCGCCGAGGGCCGGGGCGACGATCGTTGCCGATTGTTGCGCCGATTGCGCTGCAGCGACGGCGCGGGGGAACAACGCGCTGGGCACGATGCTCGGGAGCAAGGCTTGCGTCGTCGGCATCTCGAAGGAGCGCGCAGCACCGAGCAGGAACGCGAGGATGAAGATCATCTCGCGGGTGACGTGGTCGGTCGCACTACCGATGGCCAGCGACAGCGCGATCAACGCTTGCACAGATTGGCAGATCGCCGCGACCTTGCGCCGGTCATAGCGGTCTGCGACATGCCCGGTGTGCAGCATGAATAATACCCGCGGGGCGAACTCCACAAGACCCACCAAACCCAGATCGAGCACGTTGCCGGTCAGTTGGTAGAGGTTCCAGCCAATGGCCACTGTCAGCATCTGAAATCCGCTGGCGGTAAACACCCGAGCCAGCCAGAACGCAATAAAAGGGCGGTGATGACGTAACAGCAAGGGCGCTTGGCTGGGCATCTGAAGGCAGGTCTTGAACGAGGGGAGGGGCGAGATTATCACCAAGCTGTAACCAGAAGTTGCAAGGCACGGCAAATTAGTTAGCTAGATACCGATCTGCTCTTGCCCCCTGTAGCAGCAGGCGCAGCCTGCTGCTACAGGGGCCTGTGAGGCAACCTGTCACGCGGCAAAAGACCACACCGTCCATCGTCAAAAATGGGACTACTCTTTTAACGTTGCTTGACCCAGATCAAGACCGTTCGTGGAATTGATCCGGCGGCCAGATGGCCAGACTCCCTACGTTGTGCTGTGTGTAAAAAGAGAACGACTGCAATTTCGCCACACTCCATATCCGTGGGGGGGCAGGGGTGTAGGCCGCAAGCCTTCAGCCGGTATTACCTGACAGAGGAAGACTTATGTTCGGTTTGGAGGCACTTGAGCTCGCCCGGATTCAGTTCGCGTTTACCATTTCGTTTCACATTATATTTCCTGCCATCACCATTGGCCTGGCGAGTTACCTGGCGGTGCTCGAAGGCCTGTGGCTGAAAACCCATAACGACACGTACCGCGATCTGTACCACTTCTGGTCGAAGATCTTTGCCGTCAACTTCGGCATGGGCGTGGTCTCCGGGCTGGTCATGGCCTATCAGTTCGGCACCAACTGGAGCCGCTTTTCGGACTTCGCCGGTTCTGTGACCGGGCCGTTGCTGACGTACGAAGTCCTTACGGCCTTCTTCCTCGAGGCCGGTTTCCTCGGTGTCATGCTGTTCGGCTGGAACAAGGTCGGACGCAAACTCCACTTCTTCGCCACGGTCATGGTCGCCATCGGCACGCTGATTTCGACGTTCTGGATTCTCGCTTCCAACAGCTGGATGCAGACCCCGCAGGGCTATGAAATCGTCAATGGCCAAGTCATTCCGGTGGATTGGCTGGCGGTGATCTTCAATCCGTCGTTCCCCTACCGCTTGATGCACATGGCAACAGCGGCATTCGTCGCCACTGCTTTCTTCGTCGGTTCTTCGGCGGCCTGGCATTTGCTGCGCGGCAAGGACAATCCGGCGATTCGCACCATGCTCTCGATGGCTATGTGGATGGCCTTGATCGTCGCGCCGATTCAGGCCGTCATCGGCGACTTCCACGGCCTCAATACGCTCGAGCATCAGCCAGCGAAAATAGCCGCGATCGAAGGTCACTGGGAAAACGTCGGTGACGAGCCGACTCCGCTGATTCTCTTTGGCTGGCCGGACATGAAAGCCGAGAAGACCAAATTTGCGGTCGAGATTCCGTACCTGGGGAGCCTGATCCTGACGCACTCCCTGGATAAACAGGTGCCGGCGCTCAAGGAGTTTCCAGCGCAAGACCGGCCGAATTCGACCATTGTGTTCTGGTCATTCCGCGTCATGGTCGGCTTGGGCTTCCTGATGATTTTCACCGGTTTGTGGAGCCTGTGGCTGCGCAAACGCGACAAGCTGTATACCTCGCGGCCGTTCCTGTACCTGGCGTTGTGGATGGGGCCGTCCGGGCTGATCGCGATTCTCGCGGGTTGGTTCACCACGGAGATCGGCCGACAGCCGTGGGTGGTCTACGGGTTGATGCGCACGGCGGATGCGTCCTCCAACCATAGCTTCATGCAGATGAGCATCACCCTGATCATGTTCGTTGTGGTGTATTTCACGCTGTTCGGTGTAGGCCTTGGCTACATGATGCGTCTGGTGCGCAAAGGGCCGAAGATCGACGAAGGCAAGGAAACCAGCATGGGTGGTCCCGGCCAGAAACGCACGCCGGCGCGTCCGCTGTCTGCTGCTGACGATGATGGCGATCACGATCACGATCACAGCCCCAGCCTGACCAAGGAGATTTGAATCATGGGTATTGATCTTCCGCTGATCTGGGCCGTGATCATCATCTTCGGCATCATGATGTATGTGGTGATGGACGGCTTCGACCTGGGGATCGGGATTCTTTTCCCGTTCATCAAGGGCAAGACCGACCGCGACGTGATGATGAATACGGTTGCCCCGGTCTGGGACGGCAACGAAACCTGGCTGGTACTGGGCGGCGCGGCGTTGTTCGGCGCCTTCCCGCTGGCCTATTCGGTGGTGCTCTCGGCGTTGTACCTGCCGCTGATTTTTATGCTGATCGGGCTGATTTTTCGCGGCGTCGCTTTTGAGTTCCGCTTCAAGGCCAGGGACGACAAGCGTCATCTCTGGGACAAGGCATTCATTGGCGGTTCAGTCGCCGCAACGTTTTTCCAGGGCGTGGCATTGGGTGCATTCATTGACGGGTTGCCGGTGGTCAATCGTCAGTTTGCCGGTGGCTCACTGGATTGGCTGACACCGTTCACCCTGTTCTGTGGTTTGGCGCTGGTGGTGGCTTATGCGCTACTCGGTTGCACCTGGCTGATCATGAAAACCGAAGGCAAGTTGCAAGAGCAGATGCACGACCTGGCGCGGCCATTGGCGTTCGTGGTGTTGGCGGTGATCGGTATCGTCAGCATCTGGACCCCGTTGGCACATGCCGAGATTGCGGCGCGCTGGTTCACCCTGCCGAACCTGTTCTGGTTCCTGCCGGTGCCGATCCTGGTGTTGGTGACCATGTACGGTCTGATCCGCGCCGTGGCTCGCAATGCGCACTACACGCCATTCCTGTTGACCCTGGTGCTGATTTTCCTCGGCTACAGCGGTCTGGGCATCAGCCTGTGGCCGAACATTGTGCCGCCATCGATCTCGATCTGGGACGCCGCCGCACCACCGCAAAGCCAAGGCTTCATGTTGGTGGGCACGTTATTCATCATCCCGTTCATCCTGGGTTACACCTTCTGGAGCTACTACGTGTTCCGCGGCAAGGTGACCCACGAAGATGGTTACCACTAGAACACACGACAATGGCGCAGGGCTGATACCTGCGCCGTTGCAGAGGAGATTGCGATGATGGCCGGTAAACATTCCTTGCAGGAAATCGAAGCCGCAGAGAAAAAGCCGCTTTGGCAGCGACTTGGCTGGCTGGTGATGATCTGGACCGGCAGCGTCGTTGCGCTGTTCATCGTCGCGAGCCTGATGCGCATGTTCATGAATGCCGCTGGCCTGACCACGCACTGACATTCCCATCCCGCTGCCTTGCGGCACGGATTTGCAACCCTCCTGACGGAGGGTTTTTTTTGCCGGTTATTTGCGCGCTTTGAGGATCACGAACTTGGGGGTGGCCGCCACTTGTTCGACGCCGCGGAACAACCGTGCAAGCTTGCTGTGATAACCCAGATGACGGTTGCCGACGATGTACAGCGCACCGCCGACCACCAGCGCCTCGCGCGCCTGCTGGAACATACGCCAGGCGAGAAAGTCGCCGACGACTTGTTGCTGGTGAAACGGTGGGTTGCACAACACCACATCCAGCGACTGAGGTTCCTGGCCGGCCAGGCCATCACCGGCACGCACGATCACCTCCCGCTCACCCAGCGCCGCGCGCCAGTTTTCGGCCGCCGACTGCACGGCCATGTATGACTCGTCCACCAGCGTGTAGTGAGCCTCAGGGTTCTGCAGTGCGCTGGCGATGGCCAGAACCCCGTTGCCGCAACCGAGGTCCGCGACCCGTGCAGCGCCAAGATTCCTTGGCAAGTGCGGCAGAAACGCGCGAGTACCGATATCCAGGCCTTCGCGACAGAACACATTGGCGTGGTTAAGCAGTTCGATTGCAGGTGCGTCGAGTTGATAGCGCGAAGGATAAGGCGATACGGCAGGTGCTTTGGATTCAGCGTCAGCAATCAGCAACCGAGCCTTTTTCACCGCCAGCGAAGCGTGCACCGGACCGATATAGCGCTCCAGCAGATCGCCCGCCGCCCGGGGCAAATGTTTGATCATGGCGGCGGCAATGACTTGGGCACCGGGCGCCAGACAGCCTTGCAGGCGGATCAGTTGCTCTTCCAGCAGGGCCAGGGTTTTCGGTACCCGGATCAGTACCCGGTCAAACGGACCAGTGAACGCTTCGCTGGCGGGTACGCTCGGTACGGCATCAAACGCCTGACCGTTTCGAATCAGATTCTTTTCCAGCCCCTGGAAGGCCAGGAACGAGTCGCCACTGCTAATCACCCGAACCTTGCCCGCCAGACTGGCGGCCAATGCGCCAAAGCTGTCGTTGAGCACCAGCACCCGAGTCTCGATGGATGGCTGCTGTTCGGCCAGATAATTGAGCAGGTACTCGTCTGCGGCATCAAACGCTTGCAGCGGTTCATTCTGCTGTTCGGGCTGGCGGATCAGGTCGAGACGGGCGAAGGGTGTTTCGAGCAAAGGCATGGGGCGGGGGCTCTTGGTAATCAACGGGTGCCCGCCGCCAAGAGGCGTTGTCGCGGGCAGAACCGGCCGAGTGGACTGCATCGTGACGGTTAGCACGACCACACTACGGAGGGACTGCAAATGGTACGTTTTTTTCTTTTGGAATACTCGCGGGTTTTTTGATTATTCGGGGAGATAGCCGGCTTTGGCGGCGGCAACGACCGCCGAAAGCTTGTTGTTGACGCTGAATTTTTCGATCGCCTTTTGCACATGAAAATTTACGGTGCGAGGGGTGACGTTGAGGATGACGGCACTCTCGCCCGCAGTCTTGCCATCCGCTGCCAGTTTCAATACATCGATTTCACGTTGTGACAAATGCGGTGGAGGCGGTTTTACGGATTGCCTGGGAAACGTCTGCGCCATCAGCCGATGCAGGTGCCCGCCCATGAAAATTGAAAAACCAAGGTTTTCATACAGATCCAGGGCTGTAACCGGGGAATGGCTGCGGGCCAGGCTCAAGATGCTGCAAAGGCCGCTTTCTTCGTCATGAACGGAGTGCGACCAGCCGTGCTGCAAACCTTGGTACTCGAGCGCATCCCATAACCATGAAACCTTGGAGAACAATTCTTCATTCCACACAATCGGCATCATGCTCTCGTGGCAATGAGCTACTATCGGATCAATGTCGCGGTGCTGCTTCTGTTCATATTCGGTGTTGTAATCCACCGGATAGTTATTTAATCGCACGGTGTTCGTCGGGCCGGCCTTTTCTGCACAGGTGATTGAAAAAGCGAAAAATTTGAACCCGATGTTTTTCGCGAAATCGAGTGAGATTCGATAGGCAGTGTCGATATCTGTCGTGCGTAACAGCTGATGGAGCTGCGATTCCTTCCACCTTTCCATTGGGAACTCCAAGTGTAAATTTACGCGAGGTATTTTTTGGATCCGAGATCCGGAACGTTGCGAGTGTAGGATAATTCCTACAAATGCGTTGTAATTTTTTAATGTTATTAGCGTGTAAAAAGAAATGATTAAGTTCTAATGCGCATAGGGTTTTCTGGTTGTTTAAATGACGGCGTTCATATGATTGCGATTGATGTATGTGTTAACTGAATAGTTAAGTGGAGGTGGCGTTTGAGAGTAGGTGTCAAAGTCACTACAAACCGTCGGTGTTTAATTCGTATGCTTTGGAGGAGACTAGAGTTGCCAGTTCAACGGAGCACCCCATGACCGCCAGCGCAGAAAAATTTACGCGCCAGACATTGCTCGACGTTCGGCCGTTGACCCCGAACCTGTTCACGCTGCGCACCACCAGGGATCCGGGCTTTCGATTTCGTGCGGGGCAATTCGCCCGGCTGGGGGTAACCAAGGCTGACGGCAGCACGGTATGGCGTGCCTATTCCATGGTGTCTTCACCCTATGACGAGTTTCTCGAGTTCTTTTCAATCGTCGTGCCGGGCGGCGAATTCACCAGTGAATTAAGCCGTCTGGAAGTCGGTGATACGTTGCTGGTTGATCGTCAGGCCTTTGGTTACCTGACGCTTGATCGCTTTGTCGACGGGCGTGACCTGTGGCTGTTATCCACAGGCACTGGCGTGGCGCCGTTCCTGTCGATTTTGCAGGACTTCGAGGTCTGGGAAAAATTCGAGCGGATCATCCTGGTGTATAGCGTGCGTGAAGCCCGGGAACTGGCCTATCAGGAGCTGATTGCGGGGCTGGCGCAGCGCGATTATCTGGCGGAATTCGCACACAAGTTGCAGTTCATTGCCACCGTCACTCGCGAGGAGCATCCGAGCGCCATGAGTGGCCGAATCACCGCCCTTATCGAGAGTGGCGAGCTGGAGCGGGCAGCCAGTGCGACCCTGACGGCTGAGCACTCACGGGTCATGCTCTGCGGCAATCCGCAGATGATCGATGACACGCGCCAGTTGCTCAAACAGCGCGAGATGCACTTGAGTCTCAGTCGACGACCCGCGCAAGTGGCAGTGGAAAACTACTGGTAATAAAACGGCGCCTGTAGGAGCGAGCTCGCTCGCGATGGACTCAAGAGCGCCGGTAAACACGCGTTATCGTTAGCGATCATCGCGAGCAAGCTCGCTCCTACAGGGGCGTCGTTTCTTACACTTGCGCTCAAGGCCGGTTGTTCTGGGCCTTCAACAGATCGCGGATCTCACTCAGCAGCTCCTCTTCCTTGGTCGGAACTGGCGGCAGCGTGGGGGCGACGGCTTCTTCGCGTTTCAGACGGTTGATGGCTTTGACGCCCATGAAGATCGCGAAGGCGACGATAACGAAGTCGATCAGGCTCTGGATGAATTTGCCGTACGCCAGCACCACTGCCGGGACGTTGCCGTTGGCGGCCTTGAGCGTAATGGCCAGGTCACCGAAGTCCACCCCGCCGATCAGCAGGCCGATGGGTGGCATTACGACATCGCCGACGAAGGACGATACGATCTTGCCGAACGCGGCGCCGATGATGATGCCGACGGCCATGTCGACGACATTGCCTTTGACCGCGAAGGCCTTGAACTCATTGAGCACGCCCATAGGTTATTTCCTTGTGACAGATGAGGTTGGTGAGCGCAGTGTAAATCAGCAAAACACATCTTGCTCGAAACACCTGCTGATGGCGCTTGCCGCTATCGACCAGGTCCCTGGCAAAAAGATTACAAAAAAACCATCACTCTTGTGCTGGCTGTTCAATCGGCACGAGGATTTTTCCGGACGTTATTATGCTCGGCCCAATGAGCATTTCTATTGTTGTTTCTGTAAGTCGCTGACAGTGCAGGGGAGATGGGGTATGAATAAAATTTCATGTTTGAATTGGCAAAGGCGTAAAGATATCGACAATGTGTAAGAGGGATGAATCACTTTTACGCAGAGACGAGATTTGCATGTATATGTGAAAAATCTGATGATCAGCGGAATAGTTGTACAGCCATATTTTATTTATTAAAGACTTGTACAAGTTTGAAGTCGAATTATTGAGAGGGGTTTGGCAGTGGGTAAAAAGTTGTACAGGTTTTCCCGAGTTTCAATCGGTTAAAGTGTCTTTCATTTATTAGGTAAAGTTGCTGCCCGAAAATCTGCCACACCACCGCGTCGCGCTGATCCGGTCTACCTGAGTTATCATCGCGTTTTTTGCCGGGAGTTCAGATGGCCAAGGCCAAGCGCATGTATGGCTGCACCGAGTGCGGCTCGACTTTCCCCAAGTGGGCTGGCCAGTGCGGCGAGTGCGGAGCCTGGAACACCCTGACCGAAACCATGGTCGAGAGCGGCGGTGCCGCGCCTCCCAGCGGGCGTACCGGCTGGACCGGGCAACAGGCGCAGATCAAGACCCTGGCCGAAGTCAGCGTCGAGGAAATCCCACGTTTTTCCACCGCTTCCAGTGAACTTGATCGCGTGCTGGGTGGCGGACTGGTGGACGGCTCGGTCGTGCTGATCGGCGGCGACCCCGGCATCGGTAAATCGACCATTCTCCTGCAAACCTTGTGCAACCTGGCCAAGAGCATGCCAGCGCTCTATGTCACTGGCGAAGAATCCCAGCAACAGGTGGCCATGCGCGCCCGTCGTCTCGGATTGCCGCAGGATCAGCTACGGGTGATGACCGAAACCTGTATCGAAACCATCATCGCCACGGCTCGAGTCGAAAAACCCAAGGTGATGGTGATCGACTCGATCCAGACGATTTTTACCGAGCAACTGCAATCGGCACCGGGTGGCGTGTCCCAGGTTCGTGAAAGTGCAGCATTGCTGGTGCGCTATGCCAAGCAGAGTGGAACGGCGATTTTCCTCGTCGGCCACGTGACCAAAGAAGGTGCGTTGGCCGGGCCGCGTGTGCTGGAGCATATGGTCGATACCGTACTGTATTTCGAAGGTGAGTCCGATGGACGCTTGCGTCTGCTGCGGGCGGTGAAAAACCGCTTCGGCGCCGTCAACGAGCTGGGCGTGTTCGGCATGACCGACAAAGGCCTGAAAGAAGTCTCCAATCCATCAGCCATTTTCCTGACCCGTGCTCAGGAAGAAGTGCCGGGCAGTGTGGTCATGGCTACGTGGGAAGGAACCCGGCCGATGCTGGTGGAAGTCCAGGCACTGGTCGATGACAGTCACCTGGCCAACCCGCGCCGAGTCACGCTGGGCCTGGATCAGAATCGACTGGCGATGTTGTTGGCGGTGTTGCACCGTCACGGTGGCATTCCGACCCACGATCAGGACGTGTTCCTCAATGTGGTCGGTGGGGTGAAGGTGTTGGAAACGGCATCCGACCTGGCGCTGATGGCGGCGGTCATGTCCAGTTTGCGCAATCGGCCATTGCCCCATGACTTGCTGGTGTTCGGCGAAGTCGGTTTGTCTGGTGAGGTGCGTCCGGTGCCGAGCGGCCAGGAGCGGTTGAAAGAAGCCGCCAAGCACGGCTTCAAGCGCGCCATCGTGCCCAAGGGCAATGCGCCGAAAGAGGCGCCGCCAGGCTTGCAGATTATTGCCGTAACGCGCCTGGAACAGGCCCTCGACGCATTGTTCGAATAAATTTATGGGCTGGACTTGGTCCCTGTGGGAGCGAGCTTGCTCGCGATAGCGTCCGAACAGTCGACATCAATATCGCCTGACACTCCGTCATCGCGAGCAAGCTCGCTCCCACATTGGGATGGTGTCGGGCCGTCAGATTTCGATCAGGGCGCCCAGTTCTCGTTCAAGCTCCTTCGGGTCACCCAGGTTGAGCTCGATCAAGCGCCGCAGGCATTCGATGGATTCCAGGCTGATATGGCGGCAGACGAAGCCCAACTGGCCGTAGTCTTGGTGGGTCAGGTGGACATCCATGTTGATATCGGATTCATCGGCCAAGTGAATGCAGACGGAAAAATCCTGCTCCCGATCTCCCAGCCACGGCTCGGGGCGCTCGATCAGTAATCCTTTGAGTGACAAGTCGATCAGCTTCACCGGCCAGGTGAACTCCCCCTGACGCAGCTCCGTGTTGGCATCGAACGCAATACGTTTAAAGCGGCGGCGATCGGCTGGGTGGTCGCTCATGGCGCAATCCTCGGCAAGGTTCGCTGACTATAGACCCGCATCATCCAAAGCTGCCAGCACCGGCAAGCCTCTAGACCAATGTCGGGGTATGGTCTTTGCTGTCAGGAGCGCTAAACTCGGGGTGGCTGTCTTTCTTGTCCACCTTGGCTGGAATCATAAAAATGAAAAATAATAATAGCCTGCTGCGCCATCTGCCCTGGCTGCTGCTGGCAATCTTGGGAGCGTGCGCCCTTGGTGTCGTGGCATTGCGCCGAGGCGAGGCAATCAACGCCCTCTGGATCGTAGTCGCAGCAGTCGCTATCTATCTGGTTGCCTATCGCTATTACAGTCTGTTTATCGCTAACAATGTGATGCAGCTCGACCCGCGGCGGGCCACCCCCGCCGTGCTCAACAATGACGGTCTGGACTACGTACCGACCAACAAACACGTGCTCTTCGGA